>CAYTLD010000100.1:0-7867 GCA_964438585.1 uncultured Blastochloridaceae bacterium
GTGCCAGTTGATAGTCCGCGATAGGCCGGGGGGCCATGATTTTTCCTTGATGCGTTTGAATCGCGGACTGTCAGCCCGCCTGTTTTGGATGCACATCAGACCCAACCCTGCGGACTGGGCTACCGACCGCGCTTTTGACACTTTAAAATGTGTATAGGGATGCGCATCGACAATGGATAGACTTGTAATCAATCACCCAGATTTTTTTTGACAATTAGATCGACGATCGTCGATCTGATTGTCAAATTTCACGTATCATGAGTTACGTGAATTACACGTGAATTACAGGTCCGAGGACTTAATGCCGCGGAAAATGTTGAATTTACTCCAGTTCCGGTTCGATGCGAGTGATGGCGATCCAGGGGCCGTGGTTTTCGCTTTTGCCGCCTTTCTGCCCGCGCAGGGCGGCCCAGAACCAGGCTGAGGTGTCCGTCCATATCTGCGTTCCGGTGCTTTCGTTTTGTCCGCTATTTTCTCTAATCTGTTCATAGATCCTCCAGGTTTGTTGGTTTTTTTCTGCGGTAAAGGTTCCCCACTTGGTCTCGTAGGGGTCGATTTCGATGCGGGGTTCCCCGAGTTTGAAGCCGCTGGCCCGGAAACAATGGGCGGCGGGGTGGAGCTGGCGGGTGGGCCGGGTCACCCACCTGACGATCCAGCGGGACGTGCCGGACTGATACATGGCGATTTTTCCCGGAAAGCCACGGAAGGCATCCTGCACATCCTCATCCAGCGGGATGGGCTCCAGGGTATGATGCTGAAACCGAAAGGATTCCACCGGTTCAGTGAATGGAGGCGCCGTCGGCGTTCGTTCCTCGAAGAGCGGTGCCGCCGCCATCAGAAGGCAGGCACCTCCGTAAATCCAGACTGGTTTCATGACCGCCCCGCCTTCTGCAATTTCCCGGCTATCTGAATGAGCCCCAGAGCAATCGCGGCAAAGATGACCAGCCCCACAACGGCATGGGCCCAATCCGGGAAATGAACCATTCCGCTTATTCCGCTTTCCGGAAAGAAAAGGACGAGGGAGCGCAACCCGTTGCCGACCACCACCAGGATAAAACCGAAGGCGGCGAGCAGCAGCATCGCCCCCCATCGGAGACGGTAGAGGGCTCCAGTGAAGAAGGTTAGATACCCGCCAAACCAGAGCATCCGCAACCCGCTGCAAGGCGCATCCACGATCACCTCCCTATCTCCCCAGTGCAGGACGACCCCCTTCGCCTCCACGGTCAGGCCCATAGTGCTGAGCAGGAGCGCGTTGGAATGACTGACCAGCCAGCGCAGCGGGTAGCCGGCATAAAAATCCAGGCTGGCCATGACCGGCAGCGACATCAGGAGCAGACCCGCCACCGCGGGCGGGGCACCCACCCGCGTCAATAAACCGCCCACCGCCACCACCCAACAGGCCGCCCGCAGCAGGGCGTGGTCAAAATACCAGTAGGGTGCCACGACCAAAAGCGGCAGGACAATAAGGGTCATCCCCCAGCGCAATGCTGAAGGCACGGGCTTCGATACCACTTCCCAGGGGATGAAAATGAAAGCGGTGATCAGAGCCAGCAGGCCCCAGGGATCATCGGATCCGTCCACCGCCCGCACGGCGATGTATTCGAGATGCGGCCAACCCGCCAGCAGCAAAGCCGCCAGCCAGGCCGCTCCGGTGTGAAACCACGGGGGGGAGTCCGACTCCTCCCCCGTGGCCCACCTACTATCCCACGAACGCTGCAGGAGACGTGCCATGAATCACGCCTCCTTTCCTACAACAGCGTTACGTCGGTGCCGCCGCACCAGGTAAACCAGAAACGCACCCACCAGTGCCATCAGGGCCCACTCCGAAGGCTCCGGCGTGGTGCCCACCGCAGATCCGATCGCGCTGTTGCTCACGCCCTTGGGCAATGCCAGAGGTTGCTTGACCTTCTTCGGGCTGCCATCGGGATTGCGCACTACCTCATCCACGGCTACGAAGGAGGTATAGGCGGTGAGCAAACTGTAAGTTAACCCCAGATTAGTAATCTCCCGGACCCGCTCGTCATCGTGCCGGAGACGATTGTAATCCCCGAGTTCCTTGATCCGGGCCCGGGCCCAGAGGTAGCGCAGGGCGGGATTATCCATCGCGCTGGCGGCGGGAAAGACCGGAATCGTCTTCTCGAATTTCCCCTCCCCATTCATCCCCCGTATATGAATGTTTCCTCCCGGGTTCCCTTTCCACTTTCCGTAAACCAGCAGTGGTCGCTCCGCAAGCAGGTCCGGATGGGTCAACGGCTCGACATCATGAACCTGAAATCCGGGCGTCTCGATTTCAATATCGGTCAGAACCGGCTTGGACACATAGGAGACAAATTTCCGCACTTGCGGGGAAATCTGGTTGGGAGCCGTGACCACAAAGGGCTCCCCGCGTCCCACCCGGGCCAGGCCCTCGATCAGATGCCGGTTGACACCACTGCCGATTCCGAAGGAGAAGAGGTTGGTCTGCCCGAGATTGTTACGGATCAGGTCGAAGGCCTCCGTCTCGACATTCACATAACCATCGGTGATGACGACGATACTGCGGGAGCCCTCGCGCCCGGCGGAAAGTTCCAGCGCATGGGTCAGGGCGGGCAGTAATTCGGTGCCGCCCCCGCCGCGTTGCTGCTCGATAGCCTCAATAGCCTGATGGATATTACCTGGATTCGCCGCCAGTGGCTGTGGCGAGAGCACAAAGGAATCCCCGGCAAAAAAGAGGACATTAAAAGTATCCTCCGCCTTCAGACTGCCGATCAAGTCCCGCAGCAATGCCTTGGCGGTATCGAGCGGAAACCCGCTCATCGATCCCGAGACATCGAGGACGAAGGTGTAGTCGCGGGGAGGGAGCAAGGTGGCCGCCGGGCGTTCGGGCGGCTGGGCCATGAGGAGGAAAAAATTCTCCGCCTCCGGTCCCTCGCCCTGATGAAGAATAAGTCCAGTCTGGATCGCTTTGCCACTGAGCCGGTATTGCACCACCACATCACGGTCCGGTTTTCCCTCAATGAAGACTCGGGCTGAAGTCGGCGAAGGGAATTCCGGACGGATCGAATGACTGGGCACCCGTAATTCCTGAAGAGGCATCCCCGCTTCGAGATCGAGGTTGAAAACAAATCCGGTCGGATCTTCCTCCCCTTCGGCCAGATAAGGATTGGCCACCCAATCTTCTTCCGGAGGGGCGCTGTCAGCCGTTTTAGTCGAATAGCGGGGACCGACCACCGTCGGGTAAACAAATTCATACTCGCCCTCTTCCGGGACCAGCAACTCGGTGTAGCGCAGCTCCACTTGAATGGTGTCGCCCGGCATGATGTTGGCCACACTCATGCGGAAGACATTGGGCCGGTGCTGCTGGAGAAGACCCGCACTCTTACCCTCCGACTTCGCCTGCTCATAGGTCGCCTTGGCTTCCTCCTTCTCTTTGATTTTGGCCACGATACGGCGCTCACCGATCTGCATCTCCATCCCGTAAACCGCCGCCCGTGTCGATCCCGGAAAAACATAGTCCGCTTCGATCGGCTCCTGCCCCCGATTCTGATAGACCTGCACGACCACGACATCTGCGATCACTCCGCTGACCCGCGCCTCCACCCGCGTCGATTGCAGCGGGAAGTCCTCCCCGCCTGATTCCCCTGACCGCACATGAAAGTAGGGCGAGAGTGTCTGATCCGCTGTTTCCGATGCTGAGCCCCAACCGGGGATGGTGAGTAACGCGACCGTGATTAAAGCCGCCCAATATTTTCTAACTGTCATGATGACCTCCTGGTTAATTGTTCAGGAGGACGATGACACCCCTCTATGAATTGCTGATGCGCGGTCGATGAATCCTCGATGAATTTTTTATGAAAAAGGCGAAAGTGGGGGAGGCACCATCGGGGCTTGCGCAAATCAGCTAAGACCGACAATTAAGGGACAGTGAGCTAATTCCGATCCTCCTCTTTGCTGATTATTTCAAGGTCTGAATTAGCTCACTGTCCCTTAATTGCCTAACCCGTGCATCCGTATTTAAAAATTTACAAAATGAAACTTTTAGATTTTACTATTTGCAATGAAAACAATTACCGTTAGAGAAATGAAGGCACATTGGGCAGAGGTTGAAGCACAAGTGCGGAATGGTGAGACATTCGAGGTATTGAATCGGGGCAAACCGACAGCGCTCATTCTCCCGGCCAAGCCGCGAGAGGTATTGAAGTGGGATGACCATCTGGCAACGGCCGCTCCCGGTCGTGGAAAGTCCGCAGAAGAAACTGTGCGAGCTGACAGAGAAGGACGCTGGTAGGCGATGCTCTACTTGGACACGAGTGCGCTGCTAAAGCTTTACGTGCGGGAAGAGGGATCGGATGCGGTGCAGGCTGCGGTGGAAGCGCAGTCCGAACCTCTGCCGGTTTGGGAGATCCAGGAAATGGAGTTGCGTAATGCACTGCAACTGAAAGTCTTCTGGGGCGAGTTGACCGGAAGCGAAGCCGCGCAGCAACTCAACCTTTTTGAGCAACGCCAGGACCGGGGACTTTATTATACACCCGAAATAGGACGGGCGGAACTGATGTCCGACTTCAGACGATTGAGCCTATGCACTGCCAAGCTGGGCTGCCGGACGCTGGATGTGCTCCATGTCGCCTGTGCCCTCCAGTTGAAACAGTTGCGCTTCATGAGCTTCGACGAACGGCAGAAACAGCTGGCGATAAAAGCGGGGCTGGACGTAGAAAAGACCGGATCCGGATAGATCAATCAGACATTGTTTAAAGAGTCGAAAGAGTCAAAAAAATCGCTGCGCCGACGGCGAGGAGCGCCCCCAGCAATGACTGCCAGCCTGGCCGATCATTTTCCCAGATGCGGGCGAAGGGGATAATCACGATCGGCGACAAAGCGACGATGGGTAGAACGATAAAGCTGGGCTGGGCGGACAGGGCCCACTGATAGCAGCTCACGCCCAGCACCGGTCCCGCGAGGGCGTTGAGGACGATGAGGCCTGCCACGGTTCGGTTGAAGGTGATCTTTCTTTTCTGATACAGGAGGAGAAAAGCGATGGCTGCGACCGCCAGTCCCCCCGTGATCCGGATAAAAGCGGCCGAGACGGCAGAAAGTTCTCCGCCCGAGGACTCCAGACAATTATAGCCGTAGCGACTGATGACCGCTCCCCCGGCCTGCCCGGTGGCGGCCAGCAGGCCGAAGAGGGTCCCACTCAACCACCGCTCTTTATCGAAGTTTTTGGCATCGGTTGGCCTCAGGGCGATGACCACCCCCACGATGGTCAGACAGGACCAGAAGACCTGCGCCATACTCAGCTCAGTCCCCAGCCAGAGCCACTCGATCAGACCCGCAATCGGCGCGGCCACGCATTGCGTGTAGAGAATACAAAGGCGCGAGCCCAGGCGCGGCAGGGCATAAAAAACCCCGATGTCCCCAAACCCGAATCCCACCACTCCACTGAGAAAAAAAACCAGCACGATCATCAGGCCTGGAAATTCCCACATCCAGAGTGCCCCGGCACCGAGAACGACCGTAGCAACTATGAGCCGACTGACATTGGCCAGGCTACTTCCCAACTGCGCTACCGACCGGTTGGCCGAGATCGCAGAGATCGAGAAAAGAATGGTGGTTAAAAATGCGGGGAACATATTTTGCCAGGGTTGGAACTCAGGAAGTCAGGTAAAACGAACCTCTTCCCTCTCCTGAGTTCCTTAGCCCCGGATCAAATTTTAACCAACCGCCGGGCCACTTCCTCGACGTTGGTGCGGCTGTTGAAGGCGGAGACGCGGAAGTAGCCCTCGCCCGCGCGGCCGAATCCGGCGCCGGGGGTGATGACAACGTTGGCTTCCGTAAGGACCCGGTCAAAGATGGACCAACTGCTCTCACCCTCGGGGCAGCCGACCCAGATGTAAGGCGCGTGCTCACCTCCATAAACCTTGAAGCCGCCTTCCAACAATGCCTTTCTGAGCAGATCGGCATTGCCCATGTAGTGATCGATGAGTTCCCGGACCTGGTGCTGCCCGGCTTCGCTCAGAAGGGCCTCCGCCCCGCGCTGAACGATGTAGGACACGCCGTTGAATTTGGTGCTCTGACGGCGGGCCCAGAGCGGATGGATCGGCTGCTCGTTGCCATCTGCGGTCATTCCGTTGAGTTCCTTCGGCACCACCGTCCAGGCACAGCGGGTGCCGGTAAAGCCGCCGTTCTTGGAGAAGGAGCGGAACTCAATGGCGCATTCCCGGGCTCCCTCAATCTGGAAAATGCTGGTGGGCAGGTTCGGGTCGCGAATGAAATCACCGTAAGCGGCATCGTAAAGAATGATGGCCCGCTTCTCCCGAGCATAATCCACCCAGGCCTGAAGTTGTTCGCGGGTGGCTACGGTGCCAGTCGGGTTATTCGGATAGCAGAGGTAGATCAGATCGACCGGCATGTCAGGGATGGCTGGAACAAAATCATTCTCGGGCGTGCACGGCATGTAATGGAGCCCACTGTAGGCGCCAGTCGAATCCGCCGCCCCGGTGTTCCCGATCATGACATTGGTATCGACATAGACCGGATAGACGGGATCGGTGATGGCCACCTTGATCTCCGCACCGAAAATATCGAGGATATTGCCGCTGTCGCACTTGGAGCCGTCCGAGACAAAAATTTCCGAGGCATCAATATCCAGATCTCTGGTGCCATAAACCTCGCGGGCGATGGCTTCACGCAGAAAGGGGTAACCCTGTTCCGGTCCATAGCCGCGGAAGGTATCGTGCTGACCAAGTTCATCGACGGCGGTGTGCATTGCCTGCCGGGCCGCCAGTGGCAAGGGCTCCGTCACATCCCCGATCCCGCAGCGGATCAGCCGCTCCGCCGCCTCCGGATGGGTATCAGTAAATGCTTTCACCCGCCGGGCTATCTCCGGAAACAAATAACCCGCCTGCAACTTCAAATAATGATCATTGATCCGTGCCATAAGCCAAGAAGCTAAACCGATTCCTTACCCGGTCAATCCTGGAAGGCTAATACCCATCGTGG
Source organism: uncultured Blastochloridaceae bacterium (assembly GCA_964438585.1). Classification (GTDB taxonomy): domain Bacteria; phylum Verrucomicrobiota; class Verrucomicrobiia; order Methylacidiphilales; family JBCBYL01; genus JBCBYL01. The sequence goes on from CAYTLD010000100.1 coordinate 6,976, forward strand.
ATTGCTTAATCGGCAGAGATAGCTAAAATTCACAGATGTACTTCTTTGCCCGTGGATTTCTCACCTTCCTGATCAGCACCGCCGCCGCCTTGGCCGGGTGGCAAGCGACTGACATTCAACCTCCCGAACCCGAGCGCGAATTCCGCGCCGCCTGGATCGCTACTGTTTATAATATCGACTGGCCCTCGAAGCCAGGCCTGACCACCTGGAGCCAGCAGAAGGAACTGAAGAATCTTCTCGACTTGGCCGCCGACCTCAAACTCAATGCGGTCATCCTCCAGGTCCGGCCCGCCGCCGATGCCCTCTACCAATCCTCCCTCGAACCCTGGTCTTCCGTCCTGACCGGAAAAATGGGGCAGAGCCCGGACCCGTTCTACGATCCCCTCGAATTTGCCGTCACTGAGGCCCATGCCCGCGGTCTCGAACTCCATGCCTGGATCAACCCCTTCCGCGCGCTCACCTCATCCACCACCTACGTAGCTCCCGACCACATCTCCCTCCTCCAGCCCCAATGGATCCGCCCGGTTAAAAAAATGAAATGGCTCAACCCGGCTGACCCGGACGCCCGTGCCCACACCCTCAAGGTCGTGTCCGATATCGTCAGCCGCTACCGGATCGATGGCATCCACATAGATGACTACTTTTACCCCTACCCGGAAAATTCAAAGCTGGGCCAGCAATTCCCGGACGATGCCCAGTGGTCCGACTACCAGTCCGCCGGAGGTAAGCTCGACCGCAACGCCTGGCGGCGGCGTGAGATCAACCACTTTGTCCAGGGCTTCTCCAGCACCGCCAAACACCATTCCCCCACCATCAAAGTCGGCATCAGTCCCTTTGGCATCTGGCGACCCAACCACCCCCGCACTGTCACCGCCCACCTCGACGCCTATGA
>CAYTLD010000101.1:0-7783 GCA_964438585.1 uncultured Blastochloridaceae bacterium
TCGTTCCCTAGGAGGCCTCGGAGAGACCTCCCTACCCATGGAACCTCGGGTCGCCAGGCCCAATCGCGACCTGAGAAGATAAGGGGAGTGGTAGATGATGTCGTTCACTAGGAGGTCTCGGAGAAACCTCCCTACCCAGGAAGGTTTTACTATTAAGGGCTGTAGTCGGGATTGGAGGAGGTGGCTTCGATGTGCATGAAGCGGGCACCGCCGGTATTGGTGTCTTCGATGGTCCAGGAGCCGCCTCCATTATCCGTGACACTGACATTGGTGCCGGTGGTGGGCCAGATGCTCATGCCTTCATTGGTTTGGGCGGCGATAGTCGATTTTCCCGTGGCTTCGGAGGGAGTCGAACCCATATAAATTGTCAGGGTCATATCTTCCTGGCTGGTATCCGGGTTGACCGTAATTTCAAGGCTGTCGGCTTCCGCAGTCAGGTTGAGCAGGTCGTCACTGGCTTCCGGGTCGCCGTTCAGTGCCCGCTCGAGGGCGTTGTTGAATGGATCGCCGTCCGGGTTGGCGGTGGCAGTAACGATGGAGGCCGTTTCCCAGTCGCCGGTGTCGAAGTTGGATTGAATCCATAACAACTCCTCGTTTTCGCTGTAGCTTTTAGAGGCTTCCGTCGTTTGTTCCGAGACAATGGTGTAGGAGTTGGATGTCGGGCTATCATACCCACCGGTGTCGTTGTAAATGAGATTGGTGTAAAATCCATCGATCAGATCGTCCACCTGGTCGCCGCTGTCGCGGTAGGTCGGGGACTCTGATTCGAAGCCCCACTGGGCTCCCTGAGTGACGGCATCGCTAGGATCGAGGGTGACGGCAAGGCTGCCGGTGGTGGCTTCATCTCCGAATCCGCCGCCTCCGGAGCCGCCGAATCCACCGCCCAGGCCACCGAGAGCAGAGAAGTTGGACGGGGTGATGACATCATCATCATCCGGGATGTCCACGATCGACGTGGTGCTGGGATCGTTGTTGTAAATAATTTCTGTTAACCCGGAAAAAACCGCCCGCTGCACCATCTCGGCGAGGACGGGGTCAAAGGCACGGATGACCAGTTCCTCGCTACCGTTAAAATCCTGAGTCCCAACCACGATGCCGGCCGGGATGTCATTGATATTGAGCGAATCCCGGGTATCCCGGATGAAGAGAGCGGTTCCGAGGAAGCTGCCGACTTCGGTGCCGGAGACCTGGTTGCTGAAGGGGCCTCCGCGGTAAAGATTTCCGCCGATTGAAGTCAGAGCAATGTTCAAGTCCGGACTTTTGAGGAGGATTCCATCATTGGCCTGAGCAGATGCCGATCCGGTGTTTTCTGAAAGGCCGTAGCCTGCCAGAAATTTGGTGAACGTTGAATTTTCGATAAAGGGAGTGGACTGAGCCAGGGATGAACCCAGGTATCCAGCCAGGCCTCCGCGCGCTGAGCGGACTTTAAAGAAGAGAGCGGCGACACTGTTCTCTAGATCATTGGTGGTAATGTCACCGGCATTGTTGCTGGAGAGGCCTGAGGAATAGTCGTTAAAAAGATACCAGCCGCGGGGAATTTGCGGAGGAGGGTTGTTGGAGGTGGAGGTTAGGTTGCCAGTGGTCTGACGTTGCAGGATCCAGCGGATTTTATAGGTGGAGGCCAGGCGTTTGGGATTGAAGATGGCCTGGGCGGTGGTCAGGACGGTGTTTTTCCCCACTGCCACCCCGGTGGCTTTGGCGATGTTGGTGCGCACCTGGCCGGTTCCCTGAAGGCCGGGGGTGCTGACGGAGATGTCAAAGTAGTCCAGCGGAGCGAGGGGATTGACTGTGCCGTCGCCAGCGGCTTCATTCCGGAGGTAGGTGGCCTCGATAATGGATTTCTGATCCCCCACCACCTGAACGATGCGCGGACGGGGGACTTCAAAGCCGTCCACTTCATCGAAATAAATTTCATAAAATCCCGCTGGGAGAGGAAGGCTGGCTCCGTGGAGGAATTGATCATCGATGCCATCCGCCGGGCTGATATCGTAATTGCGGATGCGCCAGGCTCCAACGGGTGTGCTGGTGCGAACATCGTCCGGGTAGAGATCCACCTGCAGATCGCCGATGGGATTGAAATTCTGGCTGTAATTCACGGTCACCGTGACCGTGGTATTGTTATCAGGAACAACGATCTGCTTGGAGAGGGGATCAATGGTGGAACCGATAAAATCGAGGTTGAAGCCGGGCACGGGCAGGAATTCGATCTCGTGCGCGTCCGGAACAACAGTTCCCCCGTCAAAGGCCACTACCAGGGCGTCGGAGACGGAGGTATTCATGTCGCGCCACTTGGTTTCTCCGACCAGACGCCACGCAGCTCCGGGGGGGGCACTGGTTGAATTGACCACAATGGTGCCGCGATCATCAAAGTCGTCCGGCAGGGGAATGGTACTGTTCGTATCTGGAATGACCTCGACTTTCCCGTTGGAATCATTGGCATTGATAACGATCTGCGTCTCAGCGAGAATGGTGGTGCCATTGAGAACCTGAACGAAGAAATCCTCATCATTTTCAAAAAAATCATCATCGTTGATGCTGATGATGAAATCAGCGGATGCGTCCGGGTCCGGTGGATCAATAAAGGAGGTAATAAGCGGCATCTCACCGTCATCATAGTCCGGATAGGGGAAGATGGCAGTGCTGGGTAAGGCCGATCCCGGCACCGTCCGGATGATGACGGTGTCCGGATCACTGACGCTGCCTCGTGTCACTGTGACAGTAATGTTATCACCTTCATCCACAGAGGTGGGGAGGTAGGTGATCGTATACTCGGAATGACCTTCCGAGACACCGAAGCAGATAATAGTGAGCGCTGCGATAAACCAAGTGCCGCATCTGCTCATCTGGAATGAACCCCCATTTATCAAGCGCTTCATCTGGTATCAGATTATTTTAATCGTGTGGATTAACTTCTCATATGCATATTAATACATTCATGGCCAACGCCAAGCCAATAGTTTTACTAAAGTGGTCATCAGCCCTGCTGGCTGTTTTAATCCTGCTTTTGATCGGCTACCGATTTCTGCCCATTGCTCCGGAAGAGGAGCAGGGCACTCAAAGATCGGAGCTAAGCCAACTTTTTTCCCAACGCCTGGATATCCTGTCTGAGCTTCAGTCTCGGGAGGATATCCTTCGTGAGTTGGAGGCACTCAAGACGTTCTTTCTCCTCCAGGATCGGGAGCAGGCGGTGGCTATGATCCGGGCCTGGCTGGATGGAGGTGAGGATATGGCCTTCCCGATGCGCTTTCAAACCAGTCCCGGATCCTGGCTGGGTGCCTGGCCCTCGTTACGGGTTTTTCTCCTCGATCTTCTTTTTCATCTCGATCCCGAGGCGGCCCGGGAAATGTCCTTAAACATTCTGGAATCCAGCACCTCTCCGGATGAGTGGGCCATCGCCTTCCGCAATGTGGGGAAACTCGGTCTCGAAGCCGACCGGGCCATTCTGGAGCAGAAGAGTCGCGAACTCATCACCCGCCAGGAGTGGCTGAGTGCCCCCACGGCCGGGTTCCTGGAGGCCTTTGATGTCGTTGTGCACCTCGAACAAACCGATGCTGTGCCGGCGCTGGGAAAATTAATCGATGACCAATCCCACCCGGCTGTCGCCTTCGCCTCGATGTTGGTCATGAACCGTCTGGTCGAGCGTCAGCCGGAGGGTACCCTCCGGCACCTGATCGAGGATAAGGAGATGATGAATGACTATCCGGAGGCCCGTGCCGAACTCTTTGCCCGTGCTGATGTGCGCCGCCCGGTTGCGGCCCAACTCCTGAAAGACTACCTCGCCACTCCGGAGCGTTCTTCTCAGGAATTGGAGCATTTCGCACAGACCTGGCCGCATGGTGGGCAATTTGTTTCCAACAGTCTCTTAACCGGCACCCGCACCAAGTCAGGGGCGGAAATAGCAGCCGCAGACCGGGCCTCGCTCGATCAGGTCAGGGAATGGATGCGCGATCCGAAGATGCAATCGGTTCGACCCTATCTGAAACGGGCCGAGCGCCGTTTGATGCAATTTATTAAATAATCAGATCAGATCATTATATCTTTTACTGACAAGTCCCGGATGTCTGGTTAACTTCACAAAAATTAGTGATGAAAGTTTTAGAAAAAACTGCGGATTTTCTGAAGCAACACACCTCTCGTGTTGTCCTGCTGATCGGCTTTCTGGTTTCTGTGCCTGAGGCCGGAGCGGCTAATGAATTGCTTTCCAAATCCGGTTACGTTGTCACCGCCCCTCCGGTCAGTTCGAATTGGACGGACGCTACCGTGGGTCAGGAATTTGCGGGGAACCACCGTCTGCGGACCGGGCGTTACAGCCGCGCCACCGTCTGGATGACAGACCGCACCGTACTGCGGATGAATGAGCTGTCCACCATCACCTTCGAAGTCCCGGAATCCGAGCGCCAGAAGCCCGACCCCCAGGTCACCCTGAACTTGTCCCAGGGGACGACTTATCTTTTCAGTCGCAAGAAGCCCCAGGATTACCAGATTCGGACCCCAATCGCGGCGGGCTCTGTCCGGGGAACGGAATTTAACCTAGCCGTGGCCGCCGACGGAACCACCCAGCTCGCCCTCTACGATGGCCAGGTCAACCTCCAGAATGAGCACGGATCTGTCAGCCTGACCTCCGGTGAAATCGGTGAGGTGCGTCCTGGCCAGGCTCCGACCAAGTCGCCTATGATCGAGGGGGATAATATTATTCAATGGTGCCTTTACTACCCGGCCGTAGTCTCGACCCGCGACCTTGATTTATCCGCCGCTTCCAGGCTGGAAGCCTCCCTGTCCGCTTACCGGCGCGGGAATCTCATTCAGGCCATGGAGGCGTGGCCGGAGCAGGCTGCCGAGCCGACCGAAACCAACCAACGCATTTTCCGCGCCGCCCTGCTGCTCTCGGTCGGGGCGGTCGAGGATGCCCGTCGCCTGCTCGGTGACTCCGCCCAGTCTCACCCCGCTGGCCGGGCCATCACGCTCATGATAGCCGCTGTGCAGGGGAAGGCCGGGGAAGGGGTGACAGCGGGCAGCACCGCATCGGAGCAAATGGCCCTTTCCTATGCCCGCCAGTCGGTCTTTGATCTGGAAGGTGCCCTGGACGCAGCGAAGGAGGCGGCCGATCTCGATCCATCCTTCGGATTCGCCCAGGCCCGGGTGGCGGAACTGGAATTCAGTTTTGGACGCAATGACGCCACCATGGAGGCTCTCGACCGGGCGCTTGCTCTGTCGCCGGAGAATGCCCAGGCCCACGCCGTGCGCGGGTTTATCCTGGCCGGACGGAACCAGACGGGCGAGGCGATGGAGGTGTTCGACCGCGCCCTCAAACTCGATCCCGCCCTCGGCAACGCCTGGCTGGGACGTGGCCTGACGCAAATCTATCAAGGCAACAAAGAGGCCGGTCGTCAGGATCTGCAAGTGGCGGCTACTGTCGAGCCCACCCGCTCGATCCTCCGCAGCTATCTGGCCAAGGCCTTCAGTGACCAGGGCGATCAGACCACCGCCATGGAGGAAATCGATCTGGCCGGAAAGCTCGATCCCAATGATCCGACCGTCCCTCTCTACCGGGGGCTGGTCCGCCAGAAGCAGGGGCGTTACAACCAGGCCGTCGGCGACCTCGAAGATTCCCAGGCCCTCAATGACAACCGGAAACTCTACCGCTCCCGCCTCCTCCTCGATCAGGACCAGGCCGTGCGCCGGGCCAACCTCGCCCGCATCTACCAGAACGCCGGACTCGATGACCGCGCCGTCCGCGAGGCCATCCATGCCGTCGAGGATGATTACACCAACTTTTCCAGCCACCTCTTCCTCGCCAACACCTTTGATTCCCTCCGCGATCCCAATGGCATCAACCAGCGCTTCGAAACCGCCTGGTTCAATGAACTCCTGCTCGCCAACCTCTTTGCCCCGGCCAGCGCCGGCACACTCTCCCCCTTCGTCTCCCAGCAGGAATACTCCCGCCTCTTCGAGGGCGACCGCTTCGGATTTCTCTCCATTACCCAATACCGGAGTGACGGCATCTTCAGCCAGCAGCTCGATCAGTCCGGGGTGGTGGGAAACTTCGGCTACTCACTCAGTGGCAGTTACTACCATTACGATAGCCAATTCCCGAACAACGAACTGACCTCGGGATCGTTCACGGGTACTTTTAAATATCAACTCACCCCCCAGGATTCCCTCCTCCTGCTCGTCGGTTACGATGATGTCGAGCGCGGGGACGTGCGCCGCTTCTTCGATCCCAATACCAGCGATGGCGATCTCAGCTTTGATGAAGAGAATAGCCCCAATCTCATTCTAGGATACAATCGGCGCTGGGCACCGGGCCACCACACCCTGGCCATCGCTTCCCGGTTGAGCAATGAACAGGAACTCAATGACTCTCAGGCCTTCCAGCAGGTGATTCAACGAAACGCCCTCGGCCAGGTCGTTGCAGGCTTTCCCAGTGATTTTGCCTTTGATGTGGTGACCGAGAGCGAATTGGAAGTTTACTCGTTCGAGGTCCAGCAGGTGGCGGACTTTGAATGGCATCGCTGGATCGCCGGCGCTGCCTTCCAGACGGGAACGGCGGATGCTTCGAACCAATTGGGTAATTTTAACGATCCTTTTCCTCTGGCTGTTTTGCCACCGGTGCCCCAGCCGGTGGAATCAAGTTTCGAGGATTCACTCACCCGTGCGAAAGGTTATCTCTATCTCACCGTTGAGCCGGTGGCCCAACTGTCCCTGACCGGTGGCGTGACGGTCGATTACCTGGAGCGCCCTTTCAATTTCCGCCGCCCGCCGATCCAGGAAGGGCAGATCGACTCGACTATGGTCCTGCCCAAGGCCGCCGCCCAATGGGAGCCATTCCCGGGCTATAAATTACGCGCTGCCTACGCCCAGACCCGCAGCGGAGTTTCTCTTGAAGAATCCGTCCGCCTTGAACCAGTTCAACTGGCCGGCTTTAACCAGGCCTTCCGCACCGTCATCCCCGAATCGGAAATTAATACTGTCGAAGGCGCAAAATTCGATATCTACGGCATCGCCGCTGATTTTAAATTACCGGAACACTTCTACCTGGGACTGACCGCACAGCGCATCGACTCTCAAGTCACCCAGAACCTGGGTGTCTTTGACCTGATCGAGCCATTACCCTCTCCGTTGGTCCCCTCCACCTTTGTCAATGAATACGACTTCACCGAGGACATCTTCCAGGCTGATTTGAGTAAGCTGATCGGAGAGTGGTTCACTGTCGGTGTCGGCTATCAGTTCAGCAACTCAAAGCTGGACTTTATCTTTCCCGAAGCTCCGGGCTTTAATTTTACCCAGGAGGCGCAGCTCCACCTGTGGCGGGGACATGTCCTCTTCAATCACCCGACCGGGTTCTACGCCGGAGCCGAAACCAACTGGTACCTCCAGGACAACGACGGCTATGGCACCACCCGCCCCAATGACCAGTTCCAGCAGCTCAATGTCATCCTCGGCTACCGCTTCTGGGAAAACCGGGGCGATGTCCGCGTCGGCCTCCTCAACCTCACCGACGACGACTACCGCCTCAACCCGCTCAGCGTCTACGACTCCACCCTCCCCCGCGAGCGCGTCTACAGCATCTCCGTAAAAATCGAGTATTAACATTCCGTCGCATCCGGGTTCGAGGTGCGGAGGATGCGGAAGATCCTCCCTCCACGTAGGAGGGAGAAAAGAAGTGGAGGGCAGAGCTCCGTCTCTGCCGGGTTCGCGCGGAGGATGCGGAGATCCTCCCTCCACGTAGGAGGGAGAAAAGAAGTGGAGGGCAGAGCTCCGCCTCTGCCGGGTTCGAGCGAAG
>CAYTLD010000102.1:0-7699 GCA_964438585.1 uncultured Blastochloridaceae bacterium
CTTGCCTATGTCCTGCAATCTGTTTAATACATCTTACTGAATATGGATTTTCTTTTTATTATGGCAGGTGGCAGCGGGGAGCGGTTTTGGCCGTTGAGCCGCAAAAAGAATCCCAAGCAGTTGCTCCGTCTCTTCTCGGAACACACCCTCCTCGGTGAGACACTGCTACGCCTGGAGGGAACTGTACCTCCGGAAAATATCTTCATCCTCACCAACCGGGACCAGGTCGAATCCACGCGGGAGGCCCTGCCCGGTTTCCCCGCCGACCATATCATCGCTGAGCCCGCCAAGCGGGACACCGCCCCGGCCGCCGCCCTCGCCTCGGCCATCGCCCGGAAGCTTGACCCGGAGGCGGTCATCGCCCTCCTCCCCGCCGACCAGTTGGTCAAGGACACCCCCGCCTTCCGCCGCCAACTGGAGGACGGAATCGAACGCGCCCGGAAATCGAACGCACTCCTGACCATCGCCATCCCCCCCACCTATCCGGCCACCGGATTCGGCTATCTGGAAATTGGCGAGAAGCAGGCGACCGGATCTCAGGGCAGTGCCATCCACCAGGTCAACCGCTTTGTCGAAAAACCGGATCTGACCACTGCCCAGCACTATCTTGAAGAAGGAAATTTTTCCTGGAACGCGGGAATATTTATCTGGCAGGTCTCTGCCTTCCTGGCTGTGGCCCGCGCCAAACAACCCCAGTTAGCGGAATTCATCGAAGCCTATCCGGACGGAAACGCGGACGACTTTCTCGAAAGCCATTTTACCAGACTGCCGAAAATATCACTCGACTACGCCATCATGGAGCAGGCTCCGGAGGTGGAAGCGGTCCTCGCCGAGTTCGACTGGGATGATGTCGGTTCCTGGCCGGCCCTCTCCTCCCACCTGCCTGCCGACGAAAATCATAACACCATCCGGGGACAGGCCGTCACCGAAGATGCGCATGGCAATATTCTCTACTCCCAGAAACGCCTCATCGCCGCCTGCGGGGTCGAGGATCTGATCGTGGTCGAAACCGACGACGCCGTTCTCGTCTGCCATAAGGGGAATGCTCAGGACTTGAAAAAAATGCTCTCCCGCCTCCCCCCGGAATTACTATGAATATTGTCATCGCGCACCCCAAGCAGGAATACGCCGATCAACTGCATTCCCTCATTCATACTTATGAGGAGGAACTGGAAATTATTCTCTGCACGGATATCTATGAAGCACTCAACCACTGCGGAGAATCTTATGACGCCACCGTCCTGCTCACTGAAGTCTTCTGGGACGGAGCCGATGCCTCCGAACTGCTTCTGATGCACATCCTCGAGAACCCGAGTACCAATGCCGGGATCGTCAGCGAATTTGATGTCTCAGAATCCCTGCCGGAAGATTTCCCTCTGCCGCGACTCTCGGGCATCCATGATACCGATGCCATTGCCGAATTATATGTCACCCTCCGTGAGGACTTGCGCAACCAGAAACTCGGCCCCTACGCCATCCGTGGCTTTGCCGGGCAGGGGTTCCTGGGGCGTATTTACGATGCTTACCAGACCATGCTCAAGCGGGATGTCCGCATGACCCTTTCCCCGGTCAATGCCTACCCGGAGGAAATCGAACGCTTTAAAGCCATCTCCTCCGCCCGCGCGGGCAACATGCACCCCTCCATCTATGCCATCTATGAGGAACTGCACATCCACCGTCGTTACATTATTGCCGCCGAACCCCCCTCCGGCCCGACCCTGCTGCAATTCGCAGCACGCGGAGCCACCTTCGATGACCGCCTGGTGGCCAAGACGCTGCACACGGTTTGCAATGTCCTCAAGCATCTGCACCAGCGTGGCATACCTCATACGCCCATACGCGCCTACGATGTCACCCTCTCCGAAAACGGAGTCATCAAGATCCATAATACCGCCCTTTCCCGCGGAACCGAGCTGCCCGACCTCGCAGAAGAAGTAGCTTCCCTACTGCGGATGATCACTCCCCTCATCGACTTCCACCAACCACACACCCCCGCCCTCACCAAACTGATCAGCGCCATCCAGGCCGGATCGGTGGACCTCGATGCCATCGAGCAAACGGCCAAAAAAATTGACCTCGACCTGGCACCGGTCGTGAATGTTCCGGAGCGCACCTCCAAAGCCAAAGCCGCCGAGGAAATTAAGAAAGCCCGCAAGTCCAATATCATCTATGTCATCGGAGGCTCAGTCCTGAGCGCGGCCTGCCTGGCGTTGATCGTCATTCTTTATCTGGATAAATTTATCGTGGTCGAACCGATGAAGGACTTCCGCGATCAGGTCGAAATCACCGCCGGCCCCGTTAAAATTAATAAAGACACCACCGTCGAGGTCGGCGCTTTCTACATGGACAAGTATGAAACCACCATCGGGCAGTATAAAAAATTCCTCGACGCCATTGAGGGGCAGGACGTCTCTCACCTGAATCCTCCGGACATCGAAAGGGAAAAGTCCAGCTTCGTCCCGCTGCGGTGGAAAGAACTGGTGACTTCGATACAAAAGAAAGGGCGCTTTCTGGGCGCTGAGGTCCACTGGGACATGCCGATCTTTAACATCAGCTACGCCGATGCCTACGCCTACGCCAAATGGTCGGGCAAACGGCTCCCGACCCAGGCGGAATGGATTCGCGCCGCCAGCGGGGACCAGCACAACAAGCTGCCCTGGGGCGACAAGGTCGATATGACCCTAACCAATACCGGTTGGGACATTGAGCCTACGGCCAAGGTCGAAAAAGCCGGATCCGTTGACGGATATGTGGGCCCGGCCCCGGTCAATGTGCTGCGCAAGGATGTCAGCCCCTTCGGAGTCATCGGCATGGGAGGTAATATCAGTGAATGGGTCACCACCATCGATGAAAATCCTCCTAAAGAAATCGATCACGGATTCGTCCACGGTAGCTCCTATTACATGAAAAACCTTCGATCCAATAACAGCGGGTTCGAGGTGAAACTCGAATCCTTCCAATCCTGGGTGGGCCTGCGCTGTGTCAGCGACCAGCGCGTGCCCTGATCACATGGCCGCCCCTCCTCTCTTACTGGTCAACCTCAACAACACCTGGACCAAAGTCGCGCCCTGGAACGGGGGTAAAATAGGCCGGATCGAACGGGTCAAAACCTCCGAGTTGAACCTGAGCCAGGTCCGCCAGTGGAAAAAACGCTTTTCGCACTCCCCGCTCTGCCTGGCCAGTGTCGTTCCCGAGGCGGAAAAATATGTCGAGCGGATCTATCCACCGGAGCAATGTCATCGGATCACCCACCGCAGCCCCCTCGGTTTTCCCATCTCTTTTCCAAAGCCCGCGACCGTGGGAGCCGACCGCCTGGCCAATGCCGCCGCTGTCCATGCCCATTACCGCTACCCGGCCGTTGTCCTCGATTTCGGCACCGCCCTCACCTTCGATGTCATTGACACGGATGGCAGCTACCGCGGCGGTGTCATCGCCCCCGGCCTCGGTGTCTTTACCGATTATCTGGCCGAGCGCACCGCCCTCCTCCCCCGCCTCACTCTCCAGCCACCAGCATCCGTCATCGGAACTAGCACCCATCATGCCATGCGCTCCGGTGCTTATTTTGGATACTGCGGCCTCATCCGGGAAATTCTCGCTGGGATAAAAAAAGAACTCAACTCCCGCCAGCTCACTGTCATCGCAACCGGCGGCCACAGCACTCTCCTCTCCCCCTCCATCCCGGAAATTAAGCACCTTGACCCCCAGCTCACCATGAAAGGCATTGCCCACATCGCCCGGAATTGGCAAGTTGGTCAGACATGAACCGCATTGACCTCTGTTTTCAGAATCTGGCCCGGAAGGGTCACCAGGCGCTAGTGACCTATGTCGTCGCCGGCGATCCCTCCCTGGACATGACCGCCAGGATCGTTCTCGAACTGGAAAAGGCGGGTGCCGATCTTATCGAGCTGGGCATCCCCTTCTCCGATCCCCTCGCCGATGGCATTGTCAATCAACTCGGCTGCCAGCGGGCCATCGAATCCGGCACCACCATCCGGGGCGTCTTTGATACCGTCCAGACCATCCGCCGTCAGTCCGACATCCCCATCGTTTTCTTCACTTATTACAACCCCGTTTTTAATTACGGTCTGGAACGCTTCCTGAAGGAGGCCACCGAGGCCGGAGCGGACGGGGCCCTCATCCTCGACCTCCCTCCCGAAGAGGCCGGGCCCGAGTGGGAGGCCTTCCCCGACTTCCGCCGCATTTCCCTCATCGCCCCGACCACCCCGCCCGATCGGATGAAGGCCATTACCGCCCACAGTAGCGGTTTCATCTATTACGTCTCCCGCCGGGGGGTGACCGGCATGCAGTCCTCCGTGCCCACGGATATGCAGGATCAGGTGCAGCGAATCCGCGACCTGAGTCCGCTCCCCATTTGTGTCGGCTTCGGGATCTCTAATCCGGCCCAAGCCGCTGAAGTCGCCCGTCACGCGGATGGGGTGGTGGTGGGCAGTGCCCTCGTCAACATGATCGGGGAACAGGGCACCGACCCTGATAAACTTCTCTCCTCCCTCACTCCCTTTGTCCGCTCCCTCGCGGAAGCGGTTCATCCGTCATGAGCCGTTACCTGGGGTTGGACTACGGGACCAAGCGTGTCGGGCTGGCCCTCTCGGATCCGTCCGGGATGCTGGCCACCCCCCTGCCCCATCTCGCTGCCCATCCCTTTAAATCACTCCTGGAATCCTTGCGCACTCTCATTCGGGAAAAGGAAATTTCCCTCATCGTGGTCGGCATCCCCAGAAATATGGACGGGAGCTACGGGCCCTCGGCAGAGGCGGCGGAGGGATTCGCCCTGCGCCTGAGAGAATCCCTCCTCGTTCCAGTCCGGACCATCGATGAACGCCTCTCAACCGTCCAGGCGGAGAAACTGCTGCGCGAGGCAGGAAAGAATGCACGTCAACAAAGACAGCACATCGACAGCGCCTCCGCCCAGATCATCCTGCAAAGCTACCTCGACTCAGGCCGGATCATGCAGGATGGGTAATACTAAATCAAAATGATTAGGCCAAAGGGCTGGAAATAAGGGACAGAGACCTATTTCCGCGCGTCACCTTTTTCAGAACCACTGAAAACCCATTGTAGGAAATAGGTCTCTGTCCCTTATTTCCTCGAACGTGCTCACTCAGATTGATTTGTTTTAAGCTCTAGGAAAATACGTAAAATCTTGACTGATCGCTTTTCAGAAGCCACTAATTTGAATCTCAACTCAATCTTATGAGAATATTATCAATCATCGCACTGACACTAATCATCGCCCTCCCACCGCTGGCCGCAGATGAATGGTATCAGGAACCGGTCAACGCCGATAAGTGGTATAAAGATGATTTTTACACACCCGATGTCGCCCGCTCCTCCTCTCGCCAATTTACCGAGGACCGGATCACCCTCGGCCTGGCATCGGGCTTTGTCTTCTCTCCGATCGGACTGGGCCCCGATCACGATTCCTTTAACTACACACTCACCAACATCCGGCTCGGCTGGATGCTTAACTCCCCCTCCGGGAACGGCTTTTTCCTCGATGGCAATTTCGAGGCCATCATCGAACTCTCCGGATCATGGGTCACCAATGACTGGGGTGAAATCATCATCGGCCCCACCGCCCTCATCCGCTACAACTTCGTCCAACCCGGCTGGGTGGTGGTTCCCTACATTCAGGGGGGCGCCGGAGTTGTTTACACCAATGCCCATGAGGAACCGGGACAGACTGCCATCGGTCAGGCCTTGGAATTCACCCCCCAGGCCAGTGTCGGGCTGCGCTTCCTCGTCGATGAGAATTGGAGCATCGAGACCGAGGCCATCCTGCACCATATCTCGAATGCCGGACTCTCGGACCAGAACGGCGGCATCAACGCCGTCGGCGGCATGATCGGGTTTACCTACTTCTTTGACAAACTCTGGAAATAAGACGCCCCCCGCCATGCCGGAAACCAATCACCGGCTGACCATCGCCTACGATGGCACCCCCTACCAGGGCTGGCAAATTCAGGGAGATGACCCCACCATTCAGCTCCAGCTCGAATCCGCCCTCGCCACCCTCTGGCAGCAGTCCGTCCGCCTCCACGGCTCCGGTCGGACCGACACCGGGGTTCACGCCCGCGGGCAGGTAGCCCACTTCCAGGCCCCAAAGAAATTCCCGTCCCCCGAACGGCTGCGCGATGCCATCAACGCCCACTTGCCGCCCACCATTCGCATTCGGTCCGCCGCCTTCGTGCCTCCCACCTTCCACGCCCGCTTCTCCGCCCATGGGAAGGAATACCACTACCGGATCATCGATGGTGGGCAGGAGTCACCCTTCGAGGTCAACTACGCCTGGCAACTGCGCCGCACCCTGGACGTGGAAAAAATAAAACACGCCTCCCGCCTCCTACTCGGCGAGCATGACTTCGCCGCCTTCGCCAGCAACCCCGGCTATGCCCGGAAGTCCACCGTCCGGACGCTCTACCGGATCGATCTGAGCCGACGCGGCAACCTTCTCACCCTCCGCTTCACCGGTTCCGGCTTCCTTTACCGGATGGTGCGCAACCTGACCGGAGCCCTGGTGCGTGTCGGCGACGGACGGCTCCAGCCCGGCGACCTCCAGGCGATTCTCCAATCCTGCAAGCGATCCGAAGCTCCCCCTCCCGCCCCCGCCTGCGGCCTCTACCTCCATCGGGTTTACTACCGCACCCCCGCCTCACCGGGAGGAAAGCCATGACCGTCGTCCTTCTCGAACCGGAAATCCCTCCCAATACCGGCAACATCGCCCGCCTCTGCTCGCTCACCGGCACCTCCCTCCACCTCATCGGGCCGCTCGGATTTTCCATGTCCGACAAGCAAATCAAACGCTCCGGCATGGACTACTGGGAACGGCTCGACTACCGGATCTGGTCCTCCTGGGAGGAGTGGCTGGACGCCCACCAGGATAAACGCTTTTTCCTTTTTACCACCAAAGTGGAAACCACCATCTATCAGGCCGGTTTCCTCCCGGACGATTACCTCGTCTTCGGACGCGAATCACGCGGCCTCCCGGAGTCCCTCCTCCATCAATTCCCGGAAGCCTGTGTCACCATCCCCATGCCCGCCCCCCAGGGCCGCAGCCTCAACCTCGCCACCGCCGCCGGCATCGGCCTCTACGAAGCCCTGCGCCAGTCAGGGGTGGTGGGCCGTTAGGTCACCTGTGACTAACGGCTAAAGCCGTCACTCCGAACGGTGAAAAGACAACGCGGGGATCCTAGGATAAGGCGTATGCGGAGGAGCGTTCGGAGAAATGAGTAGGCCAAATAGCTGGAAATAAGGGACAGAGACCTATTTCCGGGCGTCACCATTTTCAGAGCCATTGAAAACTCATCGCAGGAAATAGGTCTCTGTCCCTTATTTCCACGAACGTGCTCTCTCAGATTGATTTGGTATTACAGGGTGTCTACCCCGGTTGGAAATAATCAGACTGCAGTTGAATACAATGCTTCTCATTTTCCGGTTGACATGCAAATTTCTGTATTTTACATTTATCTGAATGGACACGACGATAAGCTCCACCGAAGCCGCCCGGCATTTGGGCGATGTGCTGGCCCGGGTCAAGTATGCCGGGGAGAGTTTTGTTCTAACCAAGAGCGAAAAGCCGCTGGCCCGCCTGGTCCCCATTCGTGAAGCTCACTGCTCGCGGGGAGCTGCCATCATGAAGGCACTTGCCGGATTGCCGCACGATCCCGCTTTTGCCGATGAT
>CAYTLD010000103.1:0-7623 GCA_964438585.1 uncultured Blastochloridaceae bacterium
AGGGGGTTCGTGCCCAGGAAAACCTCCTCAATGTCCAGCAGCGCATCCCCATCTGAATTTTCAATCAACTGGTCGTTGACGGTTATGGTCTTGGTCGTCTCGAATAAATTTCCAAAAGAGTCTCTGACGCGAAGCCGGAGAAACAGGGCGGGATCTTTTTCGAAATCGATGGGCTGGGTGGTAACCAATCGATTGCCGTTTTTTATGTAGAAAAACCGATTGTGGGTATCTCCAACCCCCGGAATGATATCGTAAGTATGTGTATCCCCGAAATCTGAGTCCAGGGCCACCAGATTCGCGATCAGTGTCTCCGCATTTAGGTTCTCATCTACGTCCGAGCCGGTGAGAATGATGTCTTGAGGAACAATATTTTCCGGTGCTGCAGAAAAGTTGATGAAGTCAGAGGGAATTGCACTCCCATCTGATATCCCAACAACAGCCCCGAAGAAAGGTTCAATGATGGTTACGTTCGTGTAAGACAAGATGATCCGGCCATCGAATTTCAATTCCGCTTGAACAGTGACTTTTTGAGCAGGATTAAATGTCGAGCTTACTTCGCTCCAGGTGAATACATAGGCATCATCTGTGGTATTAAAATAAACTGCTCCCTCACCTCCGGCATTCAAATCAGTCCAGAAAACAGCAATTTGAGATCTACTTCTATGCTCAAGTTCGCTTGGAGTGAAATCCAGAACTGAGCTACCGAAATTTAAGGTGGCATGTGACTGAAAGTTAATTGTATCGTAATTAACCCCATAAAAAGGGAATGGGCTTTCTTCCAATTCCACTTCTCCTCTGAAGTCCAGCCTGCTCAGATTAATGACTTTTCCCAAATCCTCTACGGGCAATTCCGTTATGTCCTTAAGCGTCACTCCATACAGAAAAGTGCCCGGGTTTGATGGGTCTTCAAATGGGGAAAAAATGATTTGTTTGTTTTGAAGATCGAATGGTCCAAAGAAGAATTCAGTCGGCTTGGACAGAATTTGAGCCTGCAAACTGGATGTGCCCATGATGAGAAAACCCGTCATAACGGCGATAATCCCTAGCCGATTTGCCCACGCAAAAGATGTATTTCTTGTATTCATTATTACGCTAATGTGCGGAAGAATAGCATTCTGATTAAATTTAAGTCAACAAAGATTTTTATGTCTGAGAGGCTGTCTAAGACTCGTTGGGGGTCAGGAGGAGTTGATAAAACAAGCTGCCCGTGCTGCCGTTGGTGATTTGAATATCGACATCGACAAATTCATAGTCCTGGCCATCGACGGGGGTGGGAGTTTCGGTGATGGTGACGGTAACCGTTCCGTTCGTTTCTCCTGATGAATACCAGTTAAGCAAATCCGTGGACCACAGGTGGGTGCCTTCAACGGCTGTTTGCGTGGTGCTGCGTCTGAGGGTGGTGCTCAACTGTTGATTACCGGCATCCGCGCCCAAGTTTTGCAGGCCGAATTTCTCTCCCGCTCCATTTCGGTCGGTGCCCTGGAAAATTTCCATGATGTCCCGGTCCCCATCCCCGTCCGAATCCAATGTTTCCACATCGCCATCCAGTGAGGGGTTGAAGCCATTGAACCATTCCCAATTATCCGAAGCCAGATCCCCGTCTGTATTGGCGAGGCCCACGCCCTCGATGAAGAGGTTAAAGGTGGGAGTTAACACATCACTGCTGTCGATACGAATCTCCGTCTGGCGCGCGCCTGATGCTTGCGGAGCAAAGTTGAACGAGGTTTCTAACCAATCTCCGGGCAGGAGGGATGTCGAAGGCAGTGATCCGAAGCTGATATCACCAGAATCCGCCCCGACAGCGGAGAGGGCGATATTACTCAGCTTGGCCAGTCCGACATTTCGGATGGTGATGGTGTTTCCAACACTTTGGGCAACGGCCAGGCTGCCGAAACTGAGGGAGGAGCCGTCATTGGCCGGTGCTCCGTTATTGATCGCCACCTCAATGGCGGCCCCTTCCACAACCACCCCACTGAGGGCAAAGTCAACGTAATTGAGGAAAATCGATTGCGGATTTCCCCCGTCATTAAAATCGGGCTGAGCATCAGTGGTGGTGCCGGCCAGTCCTCCATTCCAATAGCTGACCGAACCGGCCGAGCCGGGGAGTTCGGTAAAAATAAGTTTTCCATTCGATCCATCCTCGAGGGAGGAGATCAACTCCACCGCGCCCTTTGAGGTGTCCGGTGCCAGCAGGTCGTCATTGTATCCGGTAGCGGTAAATTCCGTTCCCCGGAAGTCGCCGTGCGGCCCGTTGAGAATGGGGTGATTGATGATCGACACCTTCCACTCCGGTGAATTCGAATTCAAGTCTCCCGGATTGGTGGCCCGGACCAGCTCAGCCAAATTATTGTCCGTCGGGCTGCCGAGGGTGTCAAAGCCGGTGACCAGGAGGTGACCGCCTCCCTGGATATAATTTTCCAGAGCTATCTTTGTCGCTGACGACATTTCGTTACCTGATCCACTGATCCCGCGTGCGCCATAAACGAGGAAATCGAACTGGCTCAGGAAATTGGCATTCTGCAGAGTGACATTACCCAGAATGGCATTATTGAAGGCAACGGAAACATCATAGCCGAGGTCGAACAACATCTGGGTGGTGTCTCCAAATCCGGCCTGGTCTTCAACCAGCAGGATATGCCCCGCTTTCGCATCGTCCGGGCTCAGCACCAGAGTGAGAACCACAGCCCCCTCTTCATCGAGAAACCCGTCCACGGCGATTTCATAGGTCTGTCCTTTGACTACGTTAATAAACACCTGGCTGGTTCTATTCGATAAGGTGACATCATCATTGGAATCAATCAGATTGAGATTATCCACAGACGTGCCCTGATACACAGCCAGAGTGGTATCGAAGGTGCTGCCATCTGTGCCGACCGATAACTGACCATCGGCCGGAGCCGTCCAGCTCCACCAGATGGATTGCAGAGGTGCGCTGTTGGCGGTGTGGTTGGGTTCGCCGATTTCGCCAGTCGCTCCCAGATTTACACCAAATGCGCTGGTGCTCGCCGACGGTAGTGTGATCCTGTCTGCAAATTGATCATTCGGAACCGTGTCGGAGTCCACGTAATTGTATTCCAGTGAAATTCCCCCCTCACCGATATCGAACCCATCAACGGCGATTCGATAGGTCACCCCTCCCGTGACACTGACCGCCAGGGCGCTTTGGGTTCCGCTACCGGAGTCATCGTTATCATCGACTAAGGTTAGGGCATTAACTGCCGATCCGGTATAGACGGCCAGGACAGTGTCAAAGTCACTGCCGAAGGTATTGAGGAAAAGGAGACCATCCGCCGGTGCGGTCCAGCTCCACCAAACCGAGGCCAGAGGACTGCTGACGCCGCCGTGATTTGGCTCTCCACCTTCACCGGAGGCTCTGTTATTAAAGCCGTTCGCCGCACCAAAAGCTCCGATGAGGACCTCGGCATTGATAAAATCATCATTGTCAGGCGCAATCGCCACCAGTTCCACCGACACAAAAGCGCTATTACTTACCACCGTGCCCAACGTGTTGGAGACCTTAACTGTGTAGCTCCCTTCATTTACCTCCTGGGCATCCAAAACGGAATAAACGCTGGAGGTTGCTCCATCAATCGGATTATCATCCAGATACCATTGGTAGCTCAGTCCGGTACCGAAGGCCTCGACGGATAATGAAAATGACCGTCCGAGCAAGACCGATTTACCCACCGGTTGTGAAATAATGACCGGGGTTCCATCTCCGCCGGGGGATGGGTAGTTGAGCTGGATGTTCCCAATCTTTCCCTGGTAGCCATCGACTTGAATTTTGTAGCTGACTCCCTCTTGGGCGGCAAAGGTGACCGCGCTCTGTTGCCCGCCGGAATCATCATTGCTGGCCACCAGGACCAGCGAATTTAGGGTATCTCCGCTATAAATGGCCAGGGTGGTGTCGAAGTTACTCCCCGCCGTGGTAATCGTGAATGCCCCGGTGGCCGGTGCCACCCATTCCCACCAGACGGACTTGCCTCCGGCATTGACAGGATTCCTGGGCTCACCAGCCTCATCGGTGGCACCGATATTCAGACCCGTGGTCTGGGTGGTTCCTCCCTGCAGGACAATCCGGTCGTTGAAAAAATCATTGGTGGGCGCCAGGCTCAATGCGTAATCAATCGAGATGGTGGCGTCCGTTTTTCCCGGAGCCGTCACGGTTCCGTTCAAATTCACCGGCGTGACCCCGGAGGGAACCAGCAGCCGGCCCGCATAAACTCCGTCACCCGCGACCAGATCGACATCGGTGCCATCATCAACAAAGGTCGTAAATGCGCCACTGGTGCCAAAGCGCACCGATACCGTGGCATTGGTTACCTGGATCAAGTCACTGACGCGGATATCGAGAGTCACATTATTACCGGGAATAATCGCTCCTCTCAGCAGAACGGATACTTCCAGAATCCCGTCTTCGATTAATGAGAGTGATCCGGCCGCATCGACCATGCCTCCGGTGACCGTCAGCCCGGATAGTGAGGAAAGCGGAACCGTCGTGTCCAGAAGCCGGTTTCTCATCTCTGTGACCGTGGCGCCAGGATCCTGACTGAGCAGGAGCGCGGCCACGCCTGCGACGTGTGGAGCAGCCATGCTGGTTCCGTTAAAAGATCCATAACTTGAGTCAGAAAAGGCCGTGCAGGAAAGGATGTCAAAACCGGGCGCGCCCAGATCGACGGTCGTGGCACCATAGTTGGAAAAAGTTGCCAACCTACCAGCACGATCAATCGCCGCCACCGATATCACGTTTTCCACATCATAATTGGTCGGGTAGCTGGGAAAAAAGTCGTTATTACTGGAGTCGTTTCCGGCTGCCGCGACGAAAAGGATACCCGCATTATTCGCGGCCCGGATCACTTCCAGGAGCGCATTACTGGAGGGGCCTCCTCCCCAGCTGTTATTGAGAATGTCGGCCCCGTGATCGATGCCATATTGAATCGTTTCAATCGCATCGGAGGTGCTGCCAAAACCGTTGTCCGGCAGGAACTTCAGCGCCATTACTTTGACATTATAAGCCACCCCGACATGTTCACCTCCATTGTTGGCAGTGGCAGCGATGGTTCCGGCCACATGGGTGCCGTGATCGTTCCCGTCCATCGGATCCCCGGAGCCGTTAATGGAATTGATCCCGTGGACATCATCGATATAGCCATTGTTATCATCGTCAATGCCGTTATTCGGCACCTCATTAGGGTTGACCCACATGTTGGCCGCGATGTCCTGGTGGGTGTAACGGATGCCGGTATCAACAACCCCCACCACGATGGAAGGCGAACCAGTCGTCACGGCCCAGGCATTGACGGCATTGATGTCGATACCCGCCACCCCTCCATTTAAGCCAGTATTCCTGAGGCCCCAAAGTTCGCCACTGGTAAAGGCGTCGTCACCCGGTGCTTGCAGGAGGCTGACTTGCCAATCCGGCTCGACATACTCAAAAAGACCGGTCGCCTTGAGTTCCTCTATTTTGTTGAGCAGCCCCTCTTTGGTAAACCGGCCCGTCGCGATACTCGCATCCGGGGAAACGCAGTAGAGTCCTGGGACCACACTAAACCGTTTGGCTACGGATAACTGCCTGCTCTGGATTTTAGCGGTGATATTCGCATGGGAGGCCACACCGGGTTTGGCTTTGAGGAGGATCGAATCCGCAGCTGCGTAGTGGTTATCAATCTGGATGATGTTCGGATTGGAGGCCGCCTGTTGCTGGAGGGAAGTTGAGCCCGGCAGACTGCTGGCGTCCGGCCCTCCCGCATGGAGATCAAGAACCCCGCCGCACAGGATAAAAAGAAGGATAAATTTGAAAAAGAAAAAGTGTGATTTCATTTTGCATAAATTTCGATTACTCATCAAGCTTAGTCAAGAATATTAGACAGCTTATGCATTATGCCGAGCCCCGCAATTTAGGGACAGTGAGCGAATTCTGACACTTTATCATTTGACAAGGGTAGCATAGGAATTCGCTCACTGTCCCTAAATGGCTCGCAGGGTATGGATGGTAATTTCCGGGGGACAGTTGAACCGGTAGGGTGCCCCGCAGGCGCCGGTTCCGCGTGAGGTATATCCCTGCAAGTCCCCTTCCCTCCACGGCCCGACGACACATTTCCGGGGTGCTCCGGTCCGGGTCAGCAGGGCGATACCTCCGGGCAGGCAAATTTGTCCGCCGTGGGTGTGCCCGCACATCATGTAATCGATCCCGGCAGCGGCCGCCTCCAGACAGGCGTCCGGGGCATGCGAGAGCAGCACGACTGCTTCTCCCTCAGGAATCCCTTCGATGGCCTGACCGATATCGTAGGACTGGAAATCCGCACTGTCGTCGATGCCGGCCAGCCAGAGTCGCACCCCCTCCGCCTCGATCGAGACCGACTCATTGAGCAGGACACGCAGGCCCATCGCTTCGAGATCGTCGGTCATGGCCCCGTCGTCATGATTGCCCAGGGTGGCCAGTGGAGGGATGCCCTGAATCTGGCTACGCTCGAGCAGGATCTCGACGATGGGCCGGAGTGCCTCCATGCAGGGTGTGGTGTCCCCGGCATTGAAATTACGGTAGTCCCCCGTGATCACGGCCAGATCCCAGGAAAGGAAGTTGAGCTTTTCCATAATCACCGCTTCAAACCCGGGAAGCAGGTCGAGGTGCAGATCGGTCAGTTGCAGAATCCGCAATCCGTCCAGAGGACGGAGCAGGCGCGAGAGAACGACCTCATGCTCGACCACCCGGAGGGCTCGCATGTTGCGCAGGCCCATAGAATGGAAGCCGGAAAGACGGATACACCCGCGCACCCCCCGGTGGAAGAGCATCCGTGTCAGCCAATAGTAGGAGCGGTGCCAGCACTTTCCAATCCTCTCTTCCTCGAGCCGCACGCGCACCTCTCCTCGGGGGCCGAGGCGATTTTGCCAAGTGGTGGCTTGATCTATTTCTTTATTCATCGCATTCTCATAGCACGTGAAACCACGCTGTGTAGTTTTCGATTTTGACGGCACCCTGGCCGACACTATCGAGCAAGCCCTCATCATCCTCAATCAATTGTCTGAGGAATACGATTTCCGACCCCTGGGAAATGAGGAAATCCACGGGGCCAAAGACATGACCGCTTCCCAGTTCGTCAAACATCTGAAAATTCCACGCATGAAAGTGCCCCGCATTCTCTCCGAAGGCAAGAAGAGGCTGGCGGCCCGCGTCCATGATATCCAACCCATCCCGGGCATGGACATCCTGATCAGCAACGTCCGCAGCCGTCATGACATCATCGGCATCCTGACCTCGAACTCCGCATCGAATGTGGAGAATTTTCTCAAGCTCCGGAATCTCGACTGCTTCGATTTCGTCAGCACCATCCCCAAGCTTTCCGGCAAGGCCAAGAACCTGAAAGCGATCATGCGCACCCACAGCCTCGATCCGGAGGAAGTCATCTAC
The DNA here is from genome assembly GCA_964438585.1 of uncultured Blastochloridaceae bacterium. Taxonomy (GTDB): domain Bacteria; phylum Verrucomicrobiota; class Verrucomicrobiia; order Methylacidiphilales; family JBCBYL01; genus JBCBYL01. The sequence goes on from CAYTLD010000103.1 coordinate 7,409, forward strand.
ATCGGCGATGAAATCCGCGATATCAAAGCCTCCAAAAAAGCCGGAGTCGCGGTCATCGGTGTCACCTGGGGCTTTAATTCCGAAAAAGCCCTCCAGGAAGCCAACCCCGATTACCTCGTCCGCACCCCGCAGGAACTCGACGCCATCCTCGTATCCCTCGGCTGATGTGGGTAATTTAGGGACAGTGAGGGAATTCCAACACTTTAAGCAATAAG
>CAYTLD010000104.1:0-1459 GCA_964438585.1 uncultured Blastochloridaceae bacterium
CGGATGCTATCTGTGGTTATGCGATTTTCCGACATTGCTGTTCCGGATAATGCTCCCGTGCTTCCGCAAGTAAAACCTTCACTTCTTTCTCCAGTCCGGGGATGACCAGATCCGGCACAATTTCCGCCAGTGGCTCCAAAACGAACAACCGCTCTCCCAGGCGGGGATGCGGGACCACCAGATCCGGCAAGTGGATTTCCATCGGCCCGGCGTAGAGGATATCCAGATCGATAGGCCGGGCCGAATTGCGCACAGCCGTCAAATTACGCCCGCGTCCCGCCTCATATTCCTTGAACCGGGTCAGCAGGTAACGCACCCCGTCCACGCATTCGATTTCTGCTGCGGCGTTGATGAACTCCTCCGAGCCCGGAGGGCAATCAACCGGGTCACTGGTGTAGAGGGAGGAAAAGCGGGGCGGGGATTCGCTGAGCGACTGCAAAAAGTCAAACGCCGCCCGTATTTCCTCACCGGAGTCCCCATCATTCGAACCGATACCTACGCCAATTTTCATCACAAGTGACCTCATCCGGAAATAAGGGACAGACACCTATTTCCTTTATAATATATACCGACAACATTTATCAGAAAAGCAGAGGAAATAGGTGTCTGTCCCTTATTTCTTTCGCAGTTCATCCAAGGATTTCTGACTGACTTGTTAAGCAGATATTAGTGACCGGTTTCGTGCAGTTCGAGGACATCGAACATACTGTAAGACCCTGCGGGCTTCCCTTTGAGCCAGGCCGCTGCTCTGAGGGCTCCGGAAGCATAGGAATCCCGGCTGGATGAACGCACGGTCAATTCCAGCCGCTCCCCTATCCCGGCAAAATAAACCGTGTGCTCGCCAACGACATCCCCTCCCCGAAGTGCGTGAATACCGATTTCTGCGGAAGTTCTTTCCCCCGGCTCACCGGAGCGGCCATGCCGTGCCGCCTCCAGGTAATCCAACCCATCGGCCTGACAAATCATTTCCGCCAGGGTCCGCGCGGTTCCGCTCGGTGCGTCTTTTTTGAAACGATGGTGCATCTCCGTAATTTCCCGGTCGTAGCCAGGCCCGAGAATTTCCGCGGCTTTCCGGGTCAGATAAAAAAGGGCGTTTACGCCGATGGCATAGTTGCTGGCCAAGATGACAGGGATTTTTTCCTGATACTTCAGAATCTTCTCGCGATCCTCCTCCGAGTGGCCGGTGGTCCCGACCACCAGCACCTTTCCCCGACGGGCCGTCTCCTCTGCTATCTGAACCCCAATGCTGTGATGACTAAAATCAATGACCGCATCCGCCTGATCCATCGGACCGTAGAGATCATCCCCCTGATCCACCTGACCCGCGACCTCGAATTCATCACCTGCCTGCGCGAGGCGGACCAGGGCCTGCCCCATCCGCCCCCGGCTCCCGATAATATGAACCCTGACTGCCATGCCTAACCTTTAAACTTTGTCACTTTCAAACCTTTGCACTTTC
>CAYTLD010000104.1:1559-7615 GCA_964438585.1 uncultured Blastochloridaceae bacterium
CACTTTCACACACCTCAGAGGTAGCCGCCCTCGTTGAGCACTTGCATTAGTGCGGCACGGTTCTCGGCCGACATCTCACAAAGAGGCAGGCGCACTTCACCGGTCATGCGGCCTTTTGCCGCCAGGGCGGTTTTAATCGGAACCGGGTTGGTTTCCAGAAACAGGGCCTTAAATAATTCCTGATGGCGGGAATGAATGGCTTCAGCTGCCTCGAACTGACCGGCCAGAGCGGTATCGACCATCGATTTGACCTCATGAGGAATCAGGTTGGTGGCGACACTGATAACACCGACGGCTCCCTCCTTGATAAAAGGCACCGTCAATCCGTCATCGCCGGAGAGGATGATGAAATCATCGGGCACCGCCGGCCGGAGTTGCTTAACACGCTCAACCTCCCCACCCGCTTCCTTGATCCCGACGATATTCGAGGCATCGCGCGCTAGGCGGGCGGTGGTCTCGACCCCGATCTCCACTCCGCAACGTCCAGGGATGGAGTATAGAATGATCGGGATATCGACACTCTGGGCCACAGCCATGTAATGCCGGTAGAGGCCTTCCTGACTGGGCTTATTGTAATAGGGTGCTGCCAGGAGCGCGGCATCCGCGCCGATCTCTTCCGCTCCCTGGGTGTATTCGATCGCTTCGGCGGTTGAATTGGATCCGGTCCCAGCGATGACTTGGCATTTTCCATCCGCCCGTTTAACGGCCAGCTCGATGACACGCAGGTGTTCCTCATGGTTGAGGGTGGGAGATTCGCCTGTCGTGCCCACCGGCACAACCCCCTCCAACCCGGCATCAATCTGACGCCCAATTAGATCGGTGAAGGCATCCGCATCCACCAATCCCTCCCGAAAAGGGGTGACCAGTGCGGTATAGGTTCCACGAAACATGTTTTTTTCTTTTTCAGACATCAATGACTCCTTCATAGACAACATCGGCCGGCCCCAGCAGGCTGACTTTGGTTAAATGTTCTCCGGACCACTCGAAGAAAACTTTGAGGCGTCGCCCGCTGCGCACCACCAGATCGACCGGGGACTTCATTTCCAGAACATGGTGGGCGACCAGTGCCACGGCGGTGACCCCCGTCCCGCAGGCCAGGGTCTCATCCTCGACTCCCCTCTCGTAGGTGCGAACCAGCAATTTATTTCCCTGCTTCTGAACAAAATTAACATTCGTGCCCGCTGGAGAAAATTCGGCGTGATGACGGATGGCCGATCCAGTCTGACGAATGTCGATATCCTCAACATCATCGACAAATACCACCGCGTGCGGCACCCCCGTGTTGAGCGTATATAAGGGGTTGGGAAGTCCCGGCATCCGGATCGCGACTTCTCCCGGGGGCCAATCGGGCAAGGTCAGATCCACTTCCACCGTCCCTCCCATGGCGTCGGCAATGCGGGCCTGGATCGGCCCCGCCGGGGTGTCGAAAGAGACGGAAGTCCGACGCCAGGGGACCACCTGCCGGATGTAGCGGGCAAAACAGCGCGCCCCGTTTCCACACATTTCCGCCTCACCGCCATCGGCATTGTAATAACGCATCCGAAAATCAGAGGAGGAATTTTTCCGCGCTTTCTCCAAAATGAGCAGCCCATCGGCCCCGATGCCCAGCTGGCGATGACAGAGGGCGACGCGCTGGGACTTGCTTAAGCGCAGCTTGCCGGAGCGGTTATCGAGGCAGATAAAATCATTGCCGGCACCGCTCATTTTGATGAATTGCAATTTCATGTATTTTGTTAATCGTAGCTTCCGGATTGAAAAAATTAAACCGCTAAATACGCCAAATACGCTAATTTATTGGGATTAAAGTAAGGAGGTGCGAAAGTGTTTAGCGTTATTCGCGTATTTCGCGGTTTGTTAAATCCGGGAATTTGACTGACTAAAATTACACCCGTTCACCCGCTACGAGGTCGTCCATGCTCTGGCGTTTCCGCGCCAGCTTCACCTTCTCTCCCTGCACCAGCACTTCGGCGGGAAGAGGGCGTGAGTTGTAATTGCCGGCCATGGTAAAGCCGTAAGCTCCGGCCGTCATCAGGGCCAGGATATCCCCGGGCTTGAAGGGGGGCAACGGGCGATCCTTGCAAAAGGTGTCTCCGGACTCGCACACCGGCCCGACCACATCGGTGGCGACCAGTGCGGCACCTGTCTTCCGAAGCGGAACGATTTCATGATAGGCCTCATACATCGATGGCCGGATCAAATCATTCATGGCGGCATCGATGATGACAAACCTCTTCCGGGCCGTTGTCTTCACGTCGATCACCCGGCTGACCAGCACCCCGGCATTGCCGGACAGGTAACGCCCGGGCTCCATCAGGATGGTCATGTCCAGCGTGCTCAGGGCCGGAAGCAACCGGTCGGCATAGACCTGTGGGGTCAGGGGGAGTGAACCTTTCCCATTCTTTTCCTTTTTCCTATTCTTCCCACTCCACCAGCGCGCCGAGCCACTCGCCAGGGCCGGATCATAAACCACCCCGATCCCTCCACCGATGTCAAAAAATTCGATTCCATACGCGTCCCGCAAGTCCCGCACCAGCGGCAGCATTTTCGCCACCGCTTTTTCAAAGGGGCCGGCCTGGGTAATTTGTGATCCGATGTGAATGTGAACCCCCCTCAGCCAAAGGTGGCGACATGTAGCGGCACGCGCATAGATGCCCTCCACCGATTCAAAATCCACCCCGAATTTGTTCTCATAGGTGCCGGTAGTAATTTTGGCATGGGTGCCGGCGTCCACATTGGGATTCACCCGCAGCGCCACCGGAGCTTTTTTCTTCATTTTTCCTGCAATGGCATTGATCCGGTGCAGTTCACTCTCACTCTCGGCAATAAAGGAATAGATCCCGTGGCCCAGTGCCATCCGGATTTCCTCATCGGATTTACCGACTCCGGCAAAGGTGCAGGTATCTGCCCGCCCTCCGGCCCGAATGACCCGCTCCAGCTCCCCGCCGCTGACAATATCAAAATGACTGCCCAGACGGGCCAGGGTTTTGAGCACGGCCAGATTGGAGTTGGCTTTGACCGCATACTGAATCCGGTGATCGACAGGAGACATGGCGGTGTCCAATCGCCGGTAATGATCAATCAGAGTGGTCGCTGAATAGACATAGAGCGGTGTGCCAAAGCGCTCCGCCAAATTCTTGAGGCTGACTTCCTCAACGACTAAATCGTTCTTTTGATATCGAAAATGATGCATCTTGGTTTATTCCTTCACTGGTGATTTTAGCAACGCAATTTGACAGGTGGGGCGCAGTCTCCAGACAAGCCGGGACTAACAGATAATTCCCGGCTTGTCTGGAGACTGCGCCCTACCCTCCTCATTGAAAACTGAAACTACAATGTTGCATGAACTTTTAAAGATTTTGCCCAACGTTTCAGCTCCCGGCTGATTTGCGACTTCCCCGGAGCCCCGACCATTTTCCGACTGGCCAGTGCCTTGACTGGATCAAAAACATCGAGACACGCTCCGGTCACTTGGGAATCGATTTTCTTCCAATCCGCCAGGGGTAGTTCATTCAACTTCTTCCCGGAATGTTCCGCCAGAGCCACCGCCCGACCGACCACTTCATGAGCCTGCCGGAAAGGCACACCGATTTCCACCAGCCGATCCGCCACATCCGTGGCCATCAGGAGAGGATCGGAGACAGCTGCCTGACATTGATCTGGCACCACAGCGGTATCCCCCACCATCCCGGCCAGCACCTGCAAGCTGGCCCGGATGGTGTCAGCGGAGTGAAAGAGCGGCGCTTTATCTTCCTGCAAATCCCGGTTGTAGGTCATCGGCAGACCCTTGAGAATCACCAGCATCGCGGTCAGGTTCCCGCATAAGCTCCCCGCTTTTCCCCGCACCAGCTCAGCCACATCGGGATTTTTTTTCTGGGGCATCAAGCTCGATCCGGTTGTGAAAGCATCCCCAATCCGGATAAACCCGAATTCCGCGCTGGCCCAGAGGATGAAATCCTCCGCTAGCCGGGAGAGATGAATACCGAGCAATGCCGAAGCGGATAGAAACTCGACCACAAAATCACGATCACTGACTGCATCGAGTGAGTTGGTGGAAATCCGGGAAAATCCCAATTCCGCCGCCACCGCCTGCCGATCCAGGGGCAGTGAACTACCCGCTAGCGCCCCCGATCCCAGGGGCAACACATCCGCCCGGCTGGCTGCATCCCGGAAACGTCCGCAGTCCCGTTCCAGCATCTCAACATAAGCCAGTAAATGGTGAGCCAGGTAAACTGGTTGGGCCCGCTGGAGATGGGTGTAGCCCGGAATCAGAATTTCGCGATTCGCCTCCGCCATCCGGCAGATCATTTGCTGCAGGTTCCGAATGCCTAGGATAACCTGCCCGCACTCCTCCATGACCCAGAGTCGCATGTCCGTCGCCACCTGGTCGTTCCGACTGCGGCCCGTGTGCAACTTCGCCCCCGCCGGAGTCAGCCGGGTCAAGGCGGCCTCGATGTTCATGTGCACGTCCTCTAACTCACTCTTCCAGCGGAAGCGGCCCTCCTGGATTTGGTCGCGAATCGTTTGGAGTCCGTTCTCGATCTCTTTCAGTTCTGTCGCCGAGAGCAGCCCGATGCCCTTGAGCATCCGGGCGTGGGCCAGACTACCCCGGATATCCTGATCATAGAGTCGCCGGTCCACCTCCACCGAACAGGTAAATTCCCGCACCAGTTCAGACGGAACCTGGGAAAACCTCCCTCCCCAGAGGTTCTTCACCCCGCGCTCTGATTTCTTTTTCGCCATAGGTAGGTAATCAAACCACTTTTCAAACGAACCGCAAGGAAATGCCAGGGTTTACGCAGCAAAAGTTCAATGGGCAGGCATGAGGGGAGGAGCTTCTCGCCTTTCCTGTCGCGCCAAAGCCCTTGGGCGACGGAAGGCGAGAGTTCGAAAGGGTAGCGGCTAACGGCTATTACCAAATCAAAATGAGTAGGCCAAATAGCTGGAAATAAGGGACAGAGACCTATTTCCGCGCCTCACCATTTACAGAGCCATTGAAAACCCGTCGGTGGAAATAGGTCTCTGTCCCTTATTTCCACGAAGATGCTCACATAGACTGATTTTGTATAAAGCCGTCACTACGTACCATCTCATGCTGTCGCAATAATCAAAGGAGAAGGGCGCAAAACCTTTGACGCATAAGCCCTGAGGAAATGCCCGCGCGCCGTGATGGATTCGTCTCCTACGCTTTTCCGGAGCGTTCCTTTCGCGGATCGGTCCGCAAACGCCTTAAATCCCGCTCGTTAAGCCGTTTGACCTGACCGGCCGTCAGCGTGCCCAGATTGAAAGTGCCGATCCGAATCCGCTTCAAGGTCACGACTTTATAACCGATTTTCAGGAACATGTAGCGGATTTGCCGTTTCAGGCCCTGAGTCAATACCACCTCCAGAGCCCAGGGGTTGATCACTTTGACCTCTTCGAATTTCCCGATCCCATACGGTGTGTAAACACCCTTCTTCAGCTTCGGAATCCATTTCTTATCCAGCGGCTGATCAATCCCCACGCGATACACCTTGGGAACCTTATGTCGCGGGTGCCCCAACTGCTGGGCCAGATCTCCGTCATTGGTCAGGATCAGCAAGCCCTCGCTGTCCTTGTCCAGCCGCCCCACATAAAAGAGGCGGGGCAGCCCGGCCGGCAATAAATCAAAAATCGTTTTCCGGTTCTCCAGATCCACACGGGAGCAGACATATCCCTTCGGCTTGTTCATCGCCATTACCACAGGAGCTTCGGGCCGTGCCCGTGATCCGCGGACACGGACATCATCGCCCTCCGCCACCACCGTGCCCAGTAATTCGACCGTCTGACCATTGATGGTCACAACGCCCTCGGCAATGAGTAATTCACAGGCCCGGCGGGAGCCCAGCCCACAAGAGGCCAGATAACGATTGAGTCGCGTGCCCATAAAAAAGGGGTCAGACCCCTTTTATTCTTCGGGCTTGGTCTTTTTCAGGCCGACCACCCGGTTGCCCTCTTTCCACTCGCCGCGCTTGTGGAGCAGTTCGACGCGCTCATAGCGCTTCAGGACATTGCGCTTGGTCATGATTTTACTCGAACCT
>CAYTLD010000105.1:0-7613 GCA_964438585.1 uncultured Blastochloridaceae bacterium
GTTTCTGATTTATCTCGGGGACGTGGTGGTTTGGTAATTTAGACAGCCTCTTAGAAGATTACAAACCCAGCCGGACGGCATTGGCTTTGAGCCAGAGTTCGTGTTCCCGGTGCCGGGGGCAAATCCGGGCCAGGGCATTCCAGAAGTCCGGTGAGTGGTTGAGGTGATCGAGGTGGCAGAGTTCATGCAAGATGACATAATCACAGACATCCGGGGGCACCTGAACCAGGCGCCAATTCAGTGAGATGGTGCCGCGCTCGGAGCAGGAGCCCCAGCGGCTGCTCTGGTTGCGCACCGTGATCCGCTGAGGCTGCCAGCCGCGCTCATCGGCCAGTTCGCGGACCCGATGCGGGAGAAAGCGGGATGCGTAACCCTGGAGGCCGGATTCCACCAGCGGGCGGAGATCGGCCTGACCGGGGTTCGCCTGGATCGAGACGGGTCCGCAGCGCACCACCAGATGCCCGTCATGCTCATCGACTTTCAGCGGATGGTCCTCCCCGTGGATCGGGACTAGGCTGCCGGGCAACCAACTGCGGGCGGGCAGGATGCTGGCATTGATTTTTGTTAATTGCTTGCCGATCCACGATTTCCGGGAATGGAGAAATTCGCGCGCCTCTTTCAAGGTGCCGCGGGAGGGGACTGTGACCCGAAGTGACCGGTCGCGACGCACGTAAAGCAGGTAGTGGCGAGCCCGCCGGTTGCGATGGAAATAAGCTGGCAGCCGCTTCCCGTCAATTTCGACCCACTCATCTGCTGGCGGCGCGTGATCGGCGGCAAAATCAAAAGCATCTTGAACCGGTTCCATGGGCGAACCATAGAGTGTTTTCTAAACAAAATCCAGATGCGGGAATTTATTTTTCAGGGTGGCGGTGGAATCGACCTTCATCCATCGGTCGAGGATGGTGGAGTAAACCGACCTGAAATCGACATTGTGGATAAGGTCGCCGCGGTTGAGATCGGTCAGGCTGGGATATTTTCCGTAGCTTCCGCCTTTGACCTTGCCCCCGAGGACAAAGCCGGGGCCAGCGGCTCCATGGTCGGTTCCCCTGGAGGAATTTTCCTGGACACGACGCCCGAACTCACTGAAGCCGAGGATCATGACGCGGTCAAAAATCCCCAATTTTTTCAAATCCTGGCAGAAGGCTTCGATGGCGCCGGAGAAATCTCCGGTCAAACGAGCGTGGGTGTTGGCCTGATTGGAATGGGTATCGTATCCGCCCTGGCTGACATAATAGACCCGGCTTTTCATACCGCCGGCAATGAGCTGAGCCACCAGTTGCAAATCCCGGGCGAGGCCACTGTTCGGGTAGCTGTGCTTGGTTTTCACGGTGGAGACGATTTGTTGAATTTCCTGGGAGCTGACCTCCGCGTCGAGGGCGGTGCGTTCCAGGTAGTCGAGCGGGTTGCCGGTTCCGGGGGCGGAGGCGATTCCGATGGTGTCGATTGAGGAACCGGACATTTCTCCGGATTCCTCACTGATGAGATCTTCGGGATCTTGCTGGAGGACGAATTGTTTCGGGTTGCCCATGGTCATGCCATTGGGGCTTTCTCCGGCGAAGGCCTGGGGCATTTGCTTGCCGATGTTGACTCCTACGGTCGGATCGACTCCTTCGCAGGTGTTATCGAAGTAGCGGCCCAGCCAGCCGTGGGCGACATTCTTATCGCTATCGGAGGCGGTGTGCCAGATTTCCATGGAGCGGAAATGGGAGCGGTTCGGGTTGGGATATCCGACGCCGTTGATGAGGGCGAGGTGTCCCTGGTCGTAGAGGGATTTTAGTCCCTCCAGTTGGGGGGCAAAGCCCATGTAATCGTCAATTTTGAGGATTTCTGATGGAGTGACCTTTAGATTCGGGCGGGCTTTGAAATAGGCATCATCGGCAAAGGGGACGATGGTGTTGAGGCCGTCGTTACCTCCTCCGAGCTGGACCACCACCAGGATGGGGCCGTCTTTGCCGTTAGTGACCTGGATCGGGGAGTGAGAGGCCTGCAAGTCCATGCTCAGGATGGTTTCATTCAGAAAGGCGGGCAGGGTCCAGGTGGCGGCCATACCCATCATGCCGGAGCGGATAAACTGTCGTCTGGTTTTCATGTCCTTTACTTTCTAACTGAGTTGGTATTCCGGATGACTCAGAACCAGATAGGCCATGTCCTGATAATGGCGCTGGCTGGCCGGGGATCCGGAGGGGATGGGGTGGTTGGCAAAGTACTCCTCAATGGAGGCGGCCATTTTAGGGCCGGGATCAAACCCGAGGAGGGAACGGGCGATTTTCTTGTGCGCGTCCGGCGAGGTTAGTGGTGGCCACATTTTTTCCACTTTCTGCCAGTTGACCAGGGAGGGGATGCTGTGCTTGCCGTATCTTTTTGAGGCGGATTCCAAACGTTTGATTTGTTCTGCGGACATGTTTTCCTTCACCTGACCGGGAATGTTCCGCAGGCCTCCGATACCCAGTTCGGAGGCCTTTCCACCATAGATGAACATTTTAGTGACGTTGATACGCAGGAGCAGGGTGCTGGTGTTGATCCAGTTGCGCCCGCCGTCCCAGCCCTTGACACTGGGAGGGTCGAAGAGATCCTGGCCCATTTGCTTGAGGATCTGCGGCCCCAGTTTTTCGGGAAAGGTATGGAGGGGCAGGGAGCGGACCATGCCTGCGAGCCAGTCGGTCGGGCTTTTGATTTGTTTGCCGATGATCCCAGGATGATAAAATTCACGGGAGGTGAAGAGGAGTTCCAGCACCCGGGCGATCTCATAGTCATTGTGCTTGAGCATTCTGCCGATGTATTCGATGGCTTGGTCGTCCGGTTTTTCGCTGACAAAGAATTTCCAGAGCTTGGCTCCGAGGTGGCGTCCGCACTGGTCATCTTCGAGGATGATATCCACGATGTCCTCATCTTTAAACTTTCCGGATTTACCGCGGAAGGTTTTGCGACCGTCATCATGGGCAAAGTTATAAAAAGAGGCTTCGTCTTTCATCCGTTGGACTTTCCATCCGGTAAAAGCACGGGCGGATTCCCGGATGTCATCCTCGGTGTAGTGGCCCTCGCCGAGGGTGAAGAGTTCCATCAGCTCGCGGGCGTAGTTTTCATTGGGTGCGGCCTTTTTGCTGTTGTTTCCATCCAAATAAATGAGCATGGCCGGATCACGTCCGATCTCCACGGTGAGATCACGAAAGCTCTGGTTGCCCAGTTTTCTGAAAAGTTGCTGCTGTTGCCAGAGGAGGTGGCCATTTTTCACTTTGGTGGCACTGGAGACAAAGTGCCCGTGCCAGAAAAGGGTCATTTTTTCCTCCAGGGGGCGGGATGAGTAGAGCATGCGGTCCAACCACCAGGATTTGAGTTGGCGGGATTGCCTGGTGCGGATTCGCAGGAGTTCTTTGCGTTTTTCTTTTTTTTCTGATTCCGGGAGCTTCATGACCTCGGTGATCTGTTGCTTAAACTTTTTCAAGGAATCCTCGGAGGTCCATTCGGGCGGCTGGCCGTAAGGAGGCTGGTCCTGCCATTCGACCAGGGTGCGCACGGCCTCTTTCAGGCCCAGGCCGTGCCAGTGGTCGAGTTCCTCCGGGGAAGCACCGAAGCCCGCGCGCCGGAGCAGGTGGGCGGCATGATCACGTGTCCACTGGGAGGATGGTAATGGATTGAGCATGGGGTATTTAACCGTCATTATATCGATTTGTTTCGGTCTGGGAGAGATTTTTTTCATTATCTTGCCGGGACGGGAAATCTGTGGTGTTCTCATCAGCCATGAAAATAGCTGTTTTGAGTGGAGATGGGATCGGGCCGGAGGTGATGGAGGTGGCCCTGCAAGTGCTGGACGCAACCGGGGAGCGCTTCGGGTTTTCGATTGAAAAGGAGGAGGCACTGGTGGGCGGGGTTGCCATCGATGAAACAGGCAAGGCCCTGCCGGAGGAAACCGTCGAGTGCTGCCGGAAGGCGGACGCCATTCTTTTCGGATCGGTGGGCGGTCCCAAGTGGGAATCGCTGCCCCCCCAGGAACAACCCGAGCGGGCGGCGCTGCTACCGTTGCGGAAAATTTTCGGTCTCTACGCGAACCTGCGTCCGGCCCTGTGTTATCCGGAATTGGTCGGGGCCTCGCCGATCCAGAATGAACGGATTCCCGACGGCTTCGATGTCCTGGTGGTGCGGGAACTGACCGGGGGGATTTATTTTGGACAGCCCAAGGGAACCGAGACCATCGAGGGTGGGGAGCGGGCGGTGGATACGTTGGTTTATGAAACTTACGAAATCGAGCGGGTCACGCATATCGCATTCAAGGCGGCTCAGAACCGGAAAAAGCGCGTGACCTTGATCGATAAGGCCAATGTGCTGGAAAGCAGCCTGCTCTGGCGCAAGACAGTGAAGCGGATTGCCGAAGGGTATCCCGACGTGGCCCTCGATTTTCTCTACGTCGATAATGCGGCCATGCAGGTGATGCTGAACCCGAATCAATTCGACGTGATGCTCTGCGAGAATATGTTCGGCGATATTATCAGCGATGCAATGGCGGCGGCGACGGGGTCGTTGGGGCTGCTGCCCAGTGCTTCTCTGGCCGATGGAGCCTTCGGACTCTACGAGCCGAGTGGGGGAACCGCACCGGACATCGCCGGGAAAGGCATTGCCAACCCCATCGCGCAGATTTTATCCGCCGCCATGATGCTGGAGCACAGCTTCCGGCAGACCGATGCGGCCGCTGCCATCCATCAAGCTGTGCATGCCGTCATCCGCGACGGCATCCGCACGGGCGATATCATGACCGACGGCTGCCGTCAGGTGGGGACGCGGGAAATGGGTGAGGCGATTGCGGCGGCGTTGTGAGAAAAAAGAACCGCCGCCATTTTCGGATTAACTTTTTCCGAAGTCCTCGATTTTCAAATCAGGAATCACCTCAAATTGTTTTAGATTACGTGTGACCACCGGGACCTTCTCCTCTAATGCGGTGCAGGCGATCCATAGATCGTTCGGCCCCGGAAGTTGATTTTTCTTTTTAAGATGCGCGTAGAGCGATGCAAACCGTCTGATGGTCGACTCCTCCGGCCAGAGCGTGGGGTAGCGCTCCAGGAAGTCAGAAACTGTTTCTTCGCAGTGTCCTGAGTAGATCGACCCACTGAGGAATTCGGCTTTAACCAGCCAGGGGATGCCCAGAGCCAGATCCGGATTACTCTGAAGCCACTGACCCGCCTTGCCAGCGGACTTCTCCCGCCACAGGGAGATGAGGAAGTTGGTATCAATCACCCGATCAATCATCGGTTTAATCCTGGTTGGGCCATTGGTTGGCCCACCGGGCGGCCTCTTCCACTGCTTGGCCAGCTCCCGGATGAAACTCGGGAAGCTTCTCAATTGCCTGTAGCATATCGGCAGCGGTCCCCCGTTTGGGCACAGTTTTTAAGACCACTTTGGAAAATGAATCGTCTTTACCCACCTTCCACGATTTTAATCGGTCGTAGGCCTCATCGTTGAGGCTGATAGTTTTCATGCGAGCATGATGCACAGTAACACGATCTGTGTCAAGACACGTCGCACCGTTGGTTTTTGAGTTTAGCCGTGATTACCGTCTCATCGACGCATAGGAAGTCCTGGCAAGAAGAGAGGGACCTGACCTTACGAGATGATTCGTAGTCAAATATTGACAAATAATTGGAATTTGCCAAATTAATGCCATGAAAATGAGTACTCACATTGATAATTTTGGTCGCGTAGGGTTGCCTAAACCAATGCGGGTTCTTTTAGGTTTAGAAAAACAAACACCCCTTCAAATTGAGATCATTGGGGACAAAATCCAGTTGTCTGTTCCGAATAGCGCGCAATCGGAAATAAAAATGAAGGGGGGTCGACCTGTTTATGCGGGAAAAATTGAGGATGATTGGGATAGTGGCGAGGCTGTTCTCCGGCAGCGTTCTCAACGGGTGGGAAGAGAATGAAATTCCTGGACGCTTCGATTTTAGTCGAAGCCTGCCTGGCTAACAGCAGTCACTTTAGATGGGCGGATGGCTTGGTTTCGGCAGAAAATGCCACCTCGGCGCACGCGCTGGCCGAGGCCTACGCAACCCTCTCAGGGGACAAACGCCTGCGCATCAACCCACGCGATGCTTCCAGGATGGTTGCCGCCTGTGCCAGGATTCTCGATGTGCAGGCACTCAACCCGGACGAGATGCTTCAATTAATCGAAAATGCTCCGGGCAGGGGTGTATGCGGTGGATCATTTTTCGATGCCATCCATGCGCAGGTGGCTCGAAGAATAGGCTGTCGAAAGATTTGCACTCTCAACGTTTCGCATTTCAGACATGTGGCCCCTGATCTGGAAATTGAAGGGCCTTGAGAATCCTTAATTTGACTTCTGAGTTCTCCGCTTTATAAATGATACCATATTCTCAATAAAGAGATCTTGGTACCATAGGCTGTTGTTTGGGGCCACATTGCTAGAAGTTTTATGAATAGAAAATTATTTCAATCGTGCAAGAGAGTGGAGCGGGTTTGGATTTTTGATCCTGAGACTGTCTATGCCGGAAGTCCGAGCCTGACACAGTTATGAAGGCACCGCTGGTTCTGGTGGTCGGTTTTCTGGGCGCGGGGAAGACGACGTTCATCCGTGAGTTACTCCCCGAGCTGGAGCGCAGAGGATTAGAGCCGTCGGTGGTGATCAACGATTATGTCAATGCGGGGGTGGACGCCTCATCGCTTCAGCAAAATGACCGCATCGTCAAGGCGATCAGTGGCAGTTGCATTTGCTGTGACTCGATGCTTGATCTGATGGCCGCCTTATTGCAGATGCCGGAAAACCCCCGCCGGGTGGTGTTGGTCGAGGCCAATGGCACCAGTGATCCCACCACCCTGATTGAATATTTAATGTTGAGCCCGAAACTGCGGAAACGTTATGACCCGGTGCTCCAGGTGGCGGTGGTCGATCTCGAACAGTGGCAGGCGCGGCAGGGCCACAATGAACTGGAACGACTCCAGATCCAAACAGCCAGCCACATTACTTTCAGCCGCTGGGAGGGGCAGGGTGATGAACGCTTTGCCGAGGTGCGCGATGATCTTCTCAGTATAAATCCGCAGGCAAAATGGGTAAAATTTCCAATTCTGGCTGGGGAGTTGGAAGCATTAGTCGAGTCAGCCCCATCCGTAGAGGCGCAAAATTGCCGCAATGCTGCTGCAGAAGACGTTAGGAATGGCGAGCAAACTAACAAAGGCAGCCATAACCACGATCATGATGAACACGAACACCACGATCATGAGCATCATCATCACGATCATCACGATCAACACAAGTTGGCCCACGCCTTTGTGGGGTTGAATCTAAGTTTGCCGGAGGTGGTTTCCCCGACCGATGTGGAGGATTGGCTCAAGTCGCTTCCCCGGGATGTGCTGCGCGCCAAAGGGGTGGCCCGCACTGAAACCAATCCGGAAAAGTGGGTGCAATTTCAGTTCGTGCAGAAAAGCGAGCTGAGATCTGAGGTCACCTTGACTTCGATTTCCTACCAACCTCTAGCGCCCCCGTGTGCGGTGCTGATCGGGGTCCGACTCGACCGGGAAAGCCTTGAGAAAAATCTCGCAACCCATGTGTCGATGGAGGTGCCGCATGCATCAGCGTGATCGGGTGGCGATTGTCGGAGCGGGGGCGG
>CAYTLD010000106.1:0-7611 GCA_964438585.1 uncultured Blastochloridaceae bacterium
ACTTCGTGGTCCCCCTCCCCTATGCTTCGCACAGGGGAGGAGAGGTTGCTTTTCGTGTTGGCGGTGATTCTCGAACCAAAGCTCAAGCGAGCTTGAGCACTCGAAAGTCCCGACGTGTCGGGACGGGGCGGCATCAGGGGCGAAGCCTAGCTGTGCGACCGGGATGGTCGCGCTCCGACAATTACCTTGATGTCGTGGGGGTCAGGTTCCGTAGGCGGCTTCGACGCGTTGGGCGACGTCTTTGTAATGGTAATCGACCTCGTAGATGATCTTGAATTGTTCGAGGGCTTTTTCGTTATCGCCGCTGAGTTCGTAGGTGATGCCGAGGTTATAGATGACTTCTTTCTTGTCATTATCCATGGAGAGCATTTCGGAGACGGCTTTTTCGAACTGGTTGATGGCCAGGTCATAAATTTTCCTGGATTGGTAGCAGAGGCCGAGGTAGTTGAGGGCTTGATGGCGGACGTTGGGGGCGCTGGTGGCCTGCTGGAGTTCGGGAATGGCTTCCTGGTAGTAGCCGGTCAGGTAGAGTAATTTACCGAGATCAAAGCGGAGGGCTTTGTCATTGGGGTAGCGCTTGACCCGCTCACGGGTGCCGCTGAGTTTGTATTCGGCCAACTGGCTTTCGAGTTGTTGGATTTCGGCTTCGATGGCGGCGCGTGCTTCCGGAGTGGCCTGATCGAGTTCGGCGGTCTTGGCCTCGAGTCCGCGGGTCAGGGTGCGTTCCTGGAGGGAGAAAATGGTTTTCTCGATCTGGGGGTCGCTGCGGTTGCTGAGTTCGTAGGCGTATTGGTAGTAGGCGATGGCGTTTTCGAGGTCGTCGCTTTTTTCCAGAAGATCAGCGATTTTTCTGACCACGTCGATGTTCTGGTTATTTTCGTTATACTTTTCGTAGAGCAAGGTGAGTTGCTCCTGGATGGTATCGGCGGACTTGTGGGCGCGGGAGGACTGTTCGAGCTGCCGGGCCTGATCGGCATCTTTCAGAGAGTCCCGGTAACTGGACCCCTCCTCCCATCCGCCGCTGGACTGGGCCTGGAGGGCGCTGGCGTCTTTCATGCCTTTATTCAATTCGCCATCGGTCGGGGCATGCTTAATGCCGATGTCATAGACGCCAAGTGCCTTATCCGGTCGTCCGAGTTCGAGGTAAAGCGCGCCCAGCCGCTTGATATTGGGGATATACTCCGGTTTGGTGTCTTTGAGGGTTTCGAGGGCGAAGACAGTGACCTCATCGAGTCCGGCTTCACGGGCGGCGTCGGCCAGCAGTTCATTGCCATTCTCGCTGGTGGGATCGATGGCGAGGATGTCCTCGGCCAGGGCCATGGCCTCGCGAGCGTTCTTTTTCAGGGCTCCTTTTCCCCGCATGTGGAGGGGGGTGATCTTGACTCCGGAGAGTTTTTTCGAAAGGCTGGAGGTGGCGTTGAATTTTTTCAGTTCGTTGGCGCGCAGGAGGTTTCTGGCTTCAAGGTGTTCGGGGACCTCTTTGACCAGATCGGAGAGAAGCGCGATGGCGTAATCGGGCTTGGCATCTTTGGCCCTCTTGAGGAGTTCCTGTTGTTGCGGTGATAACATCAGAGCATTACGCTAGGAAAACGCTGGCATCTATCAATGGAAAAATCCACCGCCATCTTTCCATTGGCAAGATGATGTGATTACGGCAACGTGACCGGGTGACTGCGGATTTCTTACCATTAGCTGTCGCCTCGATACTGACTTATCTGATCGGGGGCATACCTTTCGGTTTGCTGGCCGGACTGAGTCGGGGGGTGGATCTGCGCAAGGAGGGGAGTGGGAATATCGGGGCGACCAATGCCTACCGAGTCCTCGGGAAGGGGTATGGTCTGGCGGTCTTTGCCCTCGATTTTCTCAAGGGCTACCTGCCGGTGATGATCGTCGGGCAGATGCTGGGTGAGGGGAGCCTGCCCCGGGATCTGATGCTGGTGGTGATCGGACTCTCGGCGGTTCTGGGACACAATTTTTCCCCCTTCCTAGGCTTTAAGGGAGGCAAGGGGATGGCGACGTCGGCGGGAATTCTCCTGGCCTGGTTTCCGCTTTCGTTGGGAATATGCCTGTTGGTCTGGGTGGTGACATTTTTTATCTCGCGCTATGTTTCCCTGGCCTCGATCCTGGCCAGCATCAGCCTGCCACTGGCTTCCTTCTTCACGGTTCCCGACCAATTATCCTTCATCGTGGCCTCCTGTTTGCTCGGAGCCATGGGAGTCTGGAAGCATAAGACCAATATCCAACGGCTGCGGGAGGGAACCGAGCACCGTTTTGAGCGAAAGCCCAAGCCGGGGAAGGATGCGGATGGGGTGACTGTGGGTGCTGCGGGTGCCGAGGATGAGGAAAAGGCGGGTGACTCCGATGCCTGAGAACATCCAGATGGTGGGGCAGGGGGCCTGGGCGTGTGCCGTCGGCCACCTCCTCGAGCAGAATGACCACACCGTGACCTACGTTCCCCGTGATCAGCGAAAGTGGTCGGAGACCGGGGCTCCGGATTATGTCTTTCTGGCCATTCCGACCCAGGCACTGCGGGAGCGACTCAGCACTTTACCTCATCCGCAGGTGCCGGTGGTCAGTCTGATGAAAGGACTGGAGGTGGAGACCATGTCGCGCGTCTCGCAAATCGTTCGCGATGTCTGGCGGGGGGCGGAGGTGGCCTGCATCTCCGGCCCGACCTTTGCGGTCGAAGTCGAGCGTAATTCCCCCAGTGCGGCGGTGGTGGCCTCGGATGTGGACGGGCTGGCTACCGCCATCCAGCAGATCGTTCACCAGAAATGGTTCCGTCTCTACCGCTCGGATGACTTGACCGGGGTTGAGCTGGGGGGTGCTTTGAAAAATGTCTATGCCCTCGCCGGAGGGATGTGCGAAGGGCTGGGAGTCGGTGCCAACGGAATGGCCGCGCTCATGACCCGGGCTCTGGCGGAAATGCTCCGCATCGCGACCTGTCTGGAGGCGCGTCCGGAAACCCTTTATGGCCTCAGCGGCATGGGCGATCTGGTCCTGACCGCCTACAGCCGGATCAGCCGCAACCACCAGGCCGGGGTCGCTCTGGGGCAGGGAAAATCCATCGAGGACATTCATCAATCGGTTCCGGGAACGATCGAGGGGGTTGCAACCGTCCGGGCCGTGAACCACCTCGCCTGTGAACGCGGGTTGAAAGCCCCCATCGTGCAGGAAATTTATCAGGTGCTCTATGAGGGGAAGACACCCGCCGACGGGATGGAGGCCTTACTGACGCGTTCGGTCAGTGAGGAGTAATAGGATTCACGTTCAATCTTATAAACTTGCTTTCAGGCTGGCTTGTCTATTGTAACAGCATGATCAGAAAATATCTCCATACCCGCTACCGTGTTGAAAATCTCGAAAAGACAACTGAGTTTTACGCCGAAGTCCTCGGATTAAAGGAAACCCGCCGTCACACCTCACCCCGTGGTTCAAAGCTGGTCTTCTTTGAGCTTCCGGGATCGGAAGCCGAGCTGGAACTCTGCTCGTTTCCTGATAGTGGCGAAGTCAAGGTCCAGGAGGATCTGACCCACCTGGCCTTCGAGGTCGATGACATTGAGGCCTTTGCGGAACATGCCCAGGCAAAGGGCTACCCCCTCAGTGATGGTCCTACCGAGACCAGTTCCGGGAAAATTATTGCCTTTATCGATGCTCCGGAAGGCTACGAGATCGAACTCATCCAGCCCGCCAAAGGCTAAGATACTAAGAGATAACACCTTTGAAAGACAGCATCACTATCGCCCCCTCCCTTCTGGCCGCCGACTACGCGCGGCTGGGGGATGAAGCCCGTCGAGCCTTGGAGGCCGGGGCGGACTGGATCCATCTGGATATCATGGACGGCCACTTTGTGCCCAATATTTCCTATGGCCCGGATTTTGTCCGGATGGTGCGGAGGGAAATCAGTGACGCCTACCTCGATGTGCACCTCATGATCGACCAGCCCGACCGCTACGCCCGCAATTTTATCGAGGCCGGGGCGGATATGCTTACCGTCCACCTCGAAGCTCCGCATGATGTCCGGCGCACCCTGGCCATGATCCGCGAACAGGGGGTCGGGGTGGGGCTGGCGATCAACCCGCTCACCCTGCTCCGCAACGCACTTCCTTATTTTGAGGAAATCGACCTTCTCCTCTGCATGACCGTCAACCCCGGATTCGGAGGGCAGGCCTTCATGTCCGAGGTGCTCGATAAAGTCCGCGAGGCCAGGCAGTATGCCCGCGAGCGGCAGTTGAAACTGCAGATTGAGGTCGATGGCGGCATCGATATCGACACGGGCGCGCAGTCCGCAGCCGCCGGGGCGGATGTCCTGGTGGCGGGAACCTCGCTCTACGGAGCCGCTGACATGAAAGCAGCAGTCGATCAAATGCGCCAGGCGGCTCTGGAAGCCAACGCCGCCGGATAAATTCGCTTTTGAAAGCCCCTCTATGCCCATGAAATCTATTTTTACGCGTAATTTTTCGATCATCGCCCACATTGACCACGGTAAAACGACCCTGTCTGACCGACTGCTGCAATTGACCGACACCGTCACCTCGCGCGAAATCCAGGAGCAGCACCTGGATTCGATGGATCTCGAACGGGAGCGCGGCATCACTATTAAGTCGCACCCGGTTACGATGGCCTATAAGGGGCACGACGGGCAGATTTACCGGCTCAATCTCATCGATACTCCGGGCCACGTGGACTTTTCCTACGAGGTCTCCCGCAGTCTTTCCGCCTGTGAGGGCGCCTTGTTGATGGTAGATGCGGCCCAGGGGGTGGAGGCCCAGACGGTGGCCAATGCCAACCTGGCCATGCAGCAGAACCTGGTCATTATTCCCGTCATCAATAAAATCGACTTGCCCAATGCGGATGTGCCCGCCGTCCGTGAGCAATTGGAGGAAATTCTCGCCATCCCGGGAGAGGAAGCCATTGCGGTCAGCGCCAAGACCGGGGAGGGGATGGAGGAGATTTTTAAAGCCATCATCGAGCGCATTCCCGCTCCGGCCTCACCGCCTGAGGATGAGCCCGCCCGGCTCCTGGTTTTCGACAGTTTCTTTGACACCTACCGCGGGGTCATCGCCTACGTGCGGAATTTCTCCGGCCAGCTCAAGGCGGGCGACGCCATCACCCTGATGCAGACGAACCGGAAATACGAGGTCAAGGAGGTGGGCATTTTTACCCCGAAGATGATCCCTGCGCCCGAACTCCGGCCCGGCGACACCGGCTACGTGATTGCCAATATCAAGAGTTCAGCAGAACTGAAGATCGGAGAAACCATCACTCTGACCCGACAGCCGGCACCAGCACCGCTTCCCGGCTTCAAGGAAGTGCAACCCATGGTTTTTTCCGGTATCTATCCGATTAATAATGCCGATTTCGAACAATTGAAAAATGCCCTCGGCAAGCTTCAGCTCAATGATCCGGCTCTGGTCTTCCAGCAGGAAACCTCGATCGCACTCGGATTTGGCTTCCGCTGCGGGTTCCTCGGTCTTCTGCACATGGAAATTATCATGGAGCGACTGCGCCGTGAGTATGAAATGGATATCATTTCCACTTATCCCAGTGTGGTTTACCAAGTTTACCGCACCGATGGCTCCATGGTGGAAGTGGATAATCCCAGCCAACTCCCCGATCCATCCACCATCGACCGTATCGAGGAACCCATGGTCCGGGTCTCCATGCTCTGCCCGAGCGAAGCCATCGGCGATGTCCTGCAGCTCGTCCAGGATCGGCGCGGGGAGTGCGAAAAAACCGATTCCATCGACACCAGGCGAGTGATGTTAACCATCCTCATCCCGCTCAATGAAATCCTCGTCGATTTCATGGATAAGATCAAAACCATCACCCACGGCTACGGGTCGATGGATTATGAATACGCCCCCTACCGGGCTGATAAATTGGTCAAAATGGACATTCTCGTCAACACCGAGCCCATGGACGCATTCTCATCAATCGTGCACCGCGATAAGGCCCAGGTGAGGGGACGGGCCCTGGTGGCCAAGCTCAAGGAGGTCATTCCGCCTCAGCTCTTCAAGGTGGCCCTCCAGGCTGCCATCGGAGGCCAGATTATCGCCCGCGAGGATGTCAAGGTGGTCGGCAAAAATGTCACCGCCAAGTGCTATGGGGGCGACATCACCCGCAAGCGCAAACTCCTCGAGAAGCAAAAGGAGGGAAAAAAGAAAATGAAGCAATTTGGCAAGGTCAGCATCCCTCAAGAAGCCTTCATGAAAGTTTTAACTGATTGATAATGAGTAGGATACAATAATATTTATGAAAGTTTCCAAAGAGGCCAAGAACTATTTACAGTATCTGCATAAAAAGCGGAATTACCGTAAGGATCTCCTTAATCCGAAGCAATTGGAGTTGCTGGCAGAGATTGAGGCTGACCTGAAATCCATCGCTGCTGGCGAGGGTAAAAAAGCATCTGATTCCACTTCAGAAAAAGAAACTCACGCCCGCCTCAACAGCCTCCGGGAGCGTATGGAGGCCACCATTCCGCCTCATAAATCAGAAGGCTGGATGGAAAACGTCGAGGTTGTGCTCACCGCCATCGTCTGGGCCCTGGCCCTCAAAGCCTTTATCCTGGCGCCCTTTAAAATTCCCACCGGATCGATGCAGCCCACCCTTTATGGAATCACCTGCCAATCCCTCCAGGAGGCCGATATGCCCAATCCGGCCGTGCGGGTGGTCGATTCGCTCATTTTCGGAACCTCCTACCACCAGGTCAAAGTCAAAAAGTCGGGACGTATCCGCTCCATCCAGCCCGGATCGTTGCTCGGATTGATCGAATGGGTGCGGGTAGATGTCGCTGGAGAGAACTATTTCCTGCTCTGCTCGTATGATACCTATTTGAAAGGACTGGCCACCATGCTGGATGCCGAAGTCCTAAATCAGGAACAGATCAGGAGCCTCAAGTTCGAAGAGGGTGACTTCCTGGCCAATTTCCGCTCCAAGGCGGGCGACCGGCTGCTGGTCAACCGGATGGTCTATCACTTTAGCAAGCCGGAAGTAGGGCAGGTCTTTGTCTTCAATACTCAGGGGATCCGGGGCATCGAAGCTGAAAACGCCGCCTACCGCCATATCGACCATGCCCAATTTTACATCAAACGCTGTGTCGGAATCCCCGGCAACAAGCTGTCGATCAACCCGCCATATCTTCTAAATCATGAGGAAATCGTTCAACCGGAAGAGTATAGTAAAGATTTTACTCGCATCTACTCGCGTGAAAATGGCTACGATGGTTACCATTTATTCCGGGGATCACGGGCGCGAATTAACGATCTCAGTGATGTCGTTTACCTCCGCGATGAGGAATATTTTGCCATGGGCGACAACAGCCGCAGTAGTAGCGATTCCAGGAACTGGGGAAGTCTCAAGAGGAAGAATCTCGTTGGCACAGGATTCGTCGTATATTGGCCCTTCAGCACCCGTTGGGGACTGATACATTAGACTTCGCACAATATATGTAATATGAAATAAATACTAAGTGACCTACTTGCATATCACCCTATAGTTAATTTTACTTCTTGTAATGATCGCCAAATGCCTCTGGGGGAATGTTCAACCTTCTTGAGATGTATAAGATTATGTCTGGACTTACGTGGTCTTCCGTATCCTCCACGGGTT
>CAYTLD010000107.1:0-7510 GCA_964438585.1 uncultured Blastochloridaceae bacterium
TTAAGCATCCTTCAGAGTCCGCAAATCTTCCCATCGCACACCTGTTTCGGGGTGTGCTAGAAAGTAATCCAACCGCTCTTCCATCAATGCGATTGCTTTGGACGATAGATCAGGTGCCTTCCGGGATGTCATAGCCACCTTGGCAAGCTCTGATGCCAGTTCAAGTTGTTGCTCTGGCTGGAGAGCCTGAAGTTCCGGGAATTTTTCCGAGATCATTTCCAATTTTATGCGCTAAACGGACTTCCTGCAATAGGTTCTTTTGCCTTGGCTGTCACTGATGAGCAAATGTGGAGGGATGCGCTCCGCCTTAGCACAAGGCTACAGCGGGCAACTCCGTCGCATCCGGTGTCGGGGGGGGCGGGGTGATCAAAGCTGCGCTCCCTCTTTCCTAACCAGCGTCAAGCGAAAGGTGCCGAAGCGGGCCTGGCACTCGGCGCGGAGGGGGAGGCGGTGTTGATCGCGGGTGAGCCAGATCCGGGAGAGGACCCGTTTTTTGTCTCCGATTTCGCCGACCTCCCGGCCTTCGAGCAGCCAGCAGGGGCGCGCTTTTCCGGAACGGTCTTTGAGTTCGGTTTCTTTCACCCGCAGCACATTCCCCGCTTTGACCTCCCGGTCCTCATAGACCTGGAACGGGTGATCCGGATCACTTTCCCAGGGGTGGCGGCGGAGGGAATAGAGCATGGAGAGGAGATCGTCCACGGCTTCATGGGGGACGTCGAATTGGGCCTGATTCTGATCGATGAGATTGGTAAAGGTGCCGGATTGGTCGGGATAGGAGATGACGACCTGATAAGCCTTTTCTTCTCCCCCCTCATGACGCCTGGCCTGGAACCCGACCGATCTCCAGGGCTGTGGGCTCAGGAATGAATCGAAGGTGCTGTCCATGGGATAGAGCGTATCGGCCACGCCGCGTGATTTCAGATGTAAGCGGAAATTCCACGACTCATCCCCGTCGCGGTTGGCGGTGAAAGTGGCCTCGGCAGCAATAAAGAGGCCCCAATGAATCTCATAGGTGAGGGTCTCCCCTTCCGTCCAGGGGGTCTCATCAGCCCGGGCGGTGAGGACTCCGGAGATGAAGAGCACAGATAATAAAAGCAAACGCATGGGGCTTCGACGTCAGAAGCGCCGGATTGACTCACCTTTTAGACAGCCTCTTATCCGCCGGTATAAACACGCTGCACTTCCCGGACCAGTGCGGCGGCGGACTGTCCGGCGTGCTCGATGCGAGTGGTTTTGCCTGCTTTACCGTCGATCAGAACCAGGGTGGGAAAGGTGGTTACTTTCAGATTCTGTGCCAGTCTCCGGTGGGCCTGCCGCTTTTCGGCGGAGGGCGAACCCGACGGGGAAAAATCCACTTCCATCAGGACGAGGTGCTGACGGGAAAAGCGCACGAAGTCCGGATCGGCAAAGACCTTGCCCCGCAAGCGCATATCTTCCTCACGGTGGCCGGAAAAGGTGACAAAGACAAGAATAGGGCGACCATCCCGCTCCGCCTGCAGGCGGGCGTTCTCAATGGAGTCGTGCCACAACAGCCCCTCCTCCTGGGAAAAAGTGTTCCCCGAGAGGCCGAGACTGAGCAGGACCAGGACCGTGAGAATTCGCTTCACGTGCTTACGCTACAGAAACTTAGACCTGACGGAAGCTTAAAAATGATTAGAAAAATTTTTAGCATTCCCATCATCGATTCCGGGTCTATGTTTTACACCTGTGGCATATCAGGTATTAGCGCGGAAGTATCGTCCCCAGCGGTTCGGGGAAATCATCGGTCAGGATCATGTGGTCCAGACGCTGAAGAATGCCATCACCACCGGGCGGATCGCCCATGCCTTTCTCTTTGTCGGCCCCCGGGGGATCGGAAAAACTTCCACCGCCCGCATCCTGGCCATGGCCCTCAATGCGCCGGGCGGGCCGGACGTTGATTATGATCCGGAAGACGATGTCTGCCGGGAAATCGCCGAAGGCCGCAGCATGGATGTCATCGAGATCGACGGTGCCTCCAACAACGGGGTCGAACAAATCCGAGAACTCCGGGAAAATGTCCAATACACACCGTCGAAGGGGAAATTCAAAATCTATATCATCGATGAGGTGCACATGCTCTCGACCGGCGCCTTCAATGCCCTGCTGAAAACCCTCGAGGAGCCCCCGGCCCATGTGAAATTCATCTTTGCCACCACCGAGCCCCAGAAAGTGCTGGCCACCATTCTCTCCCGCTGCCAGCGCTTTGATCTCAAGCGCATTTCTGACCATGACATCAAAAAGCAACTGCAGGCGATCGCTGAGTCGGAGAAAATCAAGATTGATCCAGAAGCCCTGAAAATCATCGCCCGCAATGCGGAGGGCGGGATGCGGGATGCGGAATCCGCTCTCGATCAATTAATCAGTTTTTGCGGGGATGAGATTACCGAGGCCGATGTGCTCGAAGTCTTCGGTCTGACCGGGCATCTTGAAATCTGGAACCTGGCAGAAGCGATTCTGGCCGGGGCGGCGGAGGATGCACTCCGTCAGGTGCGGGATCTGGTAGGTCGCGGAAAAGATCTCAGCCGCCTGACTCAGGAATTGCTGCGCTACTTCCGCAACCTACTTGTTTTCACCGTCTCACGTGACGCTTCCGCGCAAGATCTGGACGAGACCGAATTCCATCACTACGAGGCCATGCAACCACTGCCGGGGGCCAACATGGTGCTGGCCCTCATCGATGAAATTGTCCTTCTGGAAGAGAAAATCCGCTTTGCTCTGGTCAAGGAGGTGCTCTTCGAGATCAGCATCCTGCGCATGGTTCAACAGCGGGAAAAAGTACGCATCGAGGATGTCATCCGGGAACTAACCGGAGGCAAGCCCGCACCGGAGCCCTCCGATGTCCTGCCAGAACCCCGGACACCCCCGGCCCGGCCAGAGGCGAAAGCCTCAATACCGGAACCCACTGCACCAGCACCAGCCACGGCTTCCACCACCGCCGCATCGACGCCTCCCCCGGCAGCGAAAAAGCCGTCCGCCTCAGCTCCCGCACCAGCCGATGCCTGGAAGCAGGTGGCCGGAGCCTTCGACCAGGCCAGGGACATCATCATCCGGCGGGCGCTGGAAACCTGCACCTTTGAGCGATTTGAGGACGGACAGATTCACGTGCGAATGGTTTCTTCCAAAAACATCTATCAGGCCCTCGTCAACGGCGCCTCGATGGAAAAGCTGGAAAAACAGGCTCGAAAAATTTACGGTCCCGACAGCCGCCTCATTATCCAGTTCGAAGAACGGCAGGATGAAGAGGAGGCGGAGCCCGATAACGTTCCGGAATTTCCCTCTTCTGCCTCTTCCGCATCTGCCGAGGAGAAAAAAAAATCCGTGCCGGGCGAATTCAGCCAGGCAGAATTCGAAAACGATCCCCTTATCCAATCCGCCCTCAAAGCCTTCGGGGCAAAAATCGTGGACATCAAACAAAAGGCCTAGCTTCAACAAAGAACCAGGAACTAAGAACAAGGAACACTCGTAATGAATATAGCTAAAATGATGAAACAGGCCCAGAAAATGCAGGCCGATGCCAAACGCATCCAGGAAGAACTGGCGGCGAAAACATTCGAAGCCGAGTCCGGCGGCGGAGCGGTTAAAGCGGTCGCCACCGGTGATGGCGAACTCAAATCGATCACCATTTCTCCCGACCTGATCAAGGATGCGGCCGATGATGCGGGACTGCTGGAAGACATGGTGCTCTCCGCCGTCCGCGAAGCCATCGGTAAAGGCAAGGAAGCCGCCGCCGCAGAGATGGGACAACTGACCGCCGGCCTGGGCCTCCCCGGTCTGGGGTAATTGGAAGATGGGAGTTGGAAGAAGGAAGTTGGGATTATGCCAAGTGATTTGATGGGTAGGGCGCAGCGTCCACGCAAGCCGGAAATTGCTAATGATGAGCGGCTTGTCTCCTCCTTCGCCAAGGCTTGGGTCTTCGTCCCGATTTCATCGGGTCTTCGCCCCCACAAGTCGGCTTGTCTAGAGACTGCGCCCTACCTTCTTCCCTCGAAAAGACGCCATTTTACTGGCATGATCACTGAGTGTCGTTAAATGTCAGAATATCCTACTTCGGTCGACCGGCTCATCAACGCCTTGAAGCGGCTTCCTTCGATCGGGGCGCGGAGCGCGGAACGTCTGGCCCTGCACCTGCTCAGCCACTCGCCGGAGGAGGCCGCTGAATTGTCCGCAGCCATTTCGGACGCCATCACCCGCGTGCGTCCGTGTGAACGTTGCGGATTTTTCTCCGAGGATGCGCTCTGCCGGATCTGCGCCGACCCGCAGCGGGAGCCTGGAATCATCGCCGTGGTTCAACAGGCATCCGATGTTCTGGTTCTCGAGCGCAGCCAGGCTTTCCGGGGCACCTACCATGTCCTCGGCGGAGTTCTCTCCCCGCTCGACGGCATCGGGCCGGAGGAACTTCACATTCCAAAGCTGATGAAGCGGATCGACGCTGAAGACATCCGGGAAATCATTCTCGCACTCGGGTCGGATGTGCGCTCGGAGACGACATCGCTCTACCTGATTAATGAGATCGGCAAAATCAGCTCCCGTGCGGTCACCGTCAGCCAGTTGGCCACCGGGATCTCGGCGGTGGGGCCGCTCGAGTTCGCCGACGCTGCCACCCTCACCCACGCGCTCCAGGACCGGAAAAAGATCGGAGCATCATGACCAGGAAAAAAGAACAGCATCTGATCGGCTGGCGGGAATTCATCGGATTCCCCGACTGGGGGGTCACCCGCATCCGCGCCAAGACCGATACCGGGGCCAAGTCCTCCGCTGTCGATGTGGCCTCGATTCGTGAAATCACAAAAAACGAGGTCGTCTTTGACCTGATCATTCACGATAAGCACCGTGACCGGCATAAGAAAATCCACTGCCCCATCGCCCGTAAATCGCGGGTTAAGTCCAGCAACGGCAAAAGTGAGGAACGCATTTTTGTCAAAACACGCGTCCGCATCGGCCCGGTCGAGAAGGAAGTGGAAATCGGTCTGGTCTGCCGGAAAAATATGATCTGCCGGGCCTTGATCGGAAGAACCACGCTCAAAGATGATTTTATCATTGATCCGTCCCATAAATACCTTATGGAAAGTCAGACGCCGGGCCTTGAAAAAGCCGGATCTGCTGCAAAGCCGCAGAAAACCTGACCATGAAATTAGCCATCCTCTCACGCGAACCGAAAAATTATACCACCACCCGCCTGCGGGAGTGTGCACGAGCCCGCGGCCATAACGTCAAGGTGCTCGATACCCTTAGATTTGCCATCCACATCGAGGACGGGAGTCCCAACCTCACCTACCTCGGCAAGGAACTGTCCAACTACGATGCGGTCATCCCGAGGATCGGCAGTTCCGTCACCTTTTACGGCACGGCCGTCCTGCGTCAGTTTGAACAGGGAGGCACGTTCACCCTCAATCCGTCACATGCCATCCTGACCTCCAGAGATAAACTAAGAACATTACAGAACCTCTGCCGTCGGGATATCGGGGTTCCGGAAACGGCGTTTGTGCGGGCACGCAAGGACATCCTGCCCGCCATCGATCGGGTCGGCGGAGCCCCGGTTATTATCAAACTGCTACAGGGCACCCAGGGGATCGGGGTCATCCTGGCGGAGACGACCAAGGTAGCCGAGGCCATCATCGAGACGCTCCAACAGACAAGCCAGAACGTGCTGATCCAGAAATTCGTTTCTGAGAGCAAGGGCAAGGACGTGCGCGCCTTCGTCATCGGCGACCGAGTGGTGGCGGCCATGCGCCGGAGCGCGGCGGGCACGGAATTCCGCAGCAATGTCCACCGGGGCGGAATGGTGGAGGCGATTGAACTGTCTGAGCACTACCAGCGCACCGCCATCCGGGCCACCCACATCCTCGGATTACGGGTCGCCGGGGTGGACATGCTCGAAGGAAAAGACGGACCGCAGATTATGGAAGTCAATTCCTCCCCCGGCCTCGAGGGGATCGAGAAGGCCAGCGGCCTCGATATCGCTTCCGAGGTTATTCAGTATCTGGAGGAAAAAATCGATTTTGAGGATTTGGATATCCGTCAGCGTCTGACCCTGGCCCGGGGGTATGCGGTCGCGGAACTCATCGTGGCTCCGCAGTCTGAACTGGCGAACCGGACCTTGCGCGAGGCCTCGCTGCGGGAGCGCGATGTGGCCGTGCTCAGCATCAGCCGCAGTGGACAAATCATCCCGAACCCGCGGGGAGAGAACGAGCTGCTGGCCGGAGACGTCCTTCTCTGTTACGGAAAACAGGAGTCCCTGCGTGACCTCCTGCCTTACACACTGGCAGAGCGGAAAAAAGCACGCCAGAAGCGCAAACGCAAAGCCTCCTCCTGATCGGTGACATCCGTGCTGAACAAATCCCTCACCATCGCCGGAAAAACCATTCCTCCCGGTCGTTCCCGCTACCTGCGGCTGAAAATTTCCGAAACCTACTTCGGGGATCCGGTCTTTATTCATCTGCGTGTCATCCGGGCCGTAGAGCCAGGGCCGGTGGTGCTGGTCATGGCGGGCATCCACGGAGATGAATTGAACGGCACGGGAATCATCCATGATCTCATTACCTCCGCCCGCCCTCGCCTGCGCCGTGGCAGCCTGATCCTCATTCCGGTCGTTAACATCCTCGGCTTCGAAAGCAACGAGCGCTACCTGCCCGACCGCCGGGATCTGAACCGATTCTTTCCCGGTTCCCCCAATGGCAGCATGGCCGGGAGATTGGCCCATACTTTGATGACGGAAGTCGTCGCCCACTGCGACTACGCTATTGACCTCCATACCGCCGCCATCCAACGCACTAATTTTCCCAACATCCGGGGGGACCTGAGCCAGCCCGGTGTGCTTAAACTCGCCAAGGCCTTCGGGTCCGAACTCATCGTCAATGGCAAGGGGCCCGAGTCGTCCTTCCGTCGGGAAGCCACCCGCCTCGGATGCCCGACCATCACCGTCGAAGCCGGGGAGCCCTGGAAGATCGAGCCCTCCGTCCTCAAGCTGGGTGTCCGGGGCATCCAGAACATCCTCCGGGAACTCGATATGGTCGACGGCGAACCCGTGAAACCTCCCTATCAATTCTCGGTGTATAAGACCCGCTGGATCCGGGCCGAACTCGGCGGCATCCTCCGCTTCCATGTCAGCCCCGGTCATGTGGTGCTCAAAGGCGAGTCGATAGCCACCAATTTCTCGATCATGGGACGGCAGCAGAACATTCTCACCAGCCCGATGAATGGCATTATCCTGGGCATGACCACCATGCCCACCGTCAAACCCGGAGAGCCCGTCTGCCACATCGCCCAAATCGGCAGACGCCTGCTATCGATCCAACGTGCTCTGAATGCCACCTCCCAGAAACACCTCCCCCACATCATCCGCAAAGATTTCGCCACCAATTTCTCAATCGTGGAAGGATAAAACGTGGAGGGCAGAGCGCCCCTGGCGCGGCGAAGTCCCGATGAAATCGTGACGAAGACGGCGTCTCTGCCATGTTCGGGCGGAGGATGCGGAGATCCTCCCTCCACG
>CAYTLD010000108.1:0-4978 GCA_964438585.1 uncultured Blastochloridaceae bacterium
TATTTGTATGGAACGCGTGGGATACATCGCCAAAAACTTTCAACAGGCCGATGAATACGACCGTCGGCAATCGCGTGAACTTACCTCTAGTGAGGCCCCAAATAAGTTTTTTCCGGTTTTTGAGCTAAGAAAGCTGTACAAATAGTCAAGGCCGGACAATCTGAGCCCTGTGTTCAGCAAAGCGGACAAGGCGAAGATTTTGAAGATACTCAAGCACAGTAAAAGTGCGCGAGAGATCTACCGGGCCAACGCACTGAATTTACGCAGCAAAGGTCTTACGATGGCCGAGGTGGCCGATTTTCTTGAGATCACGGCACGCACGGTATTCAACATTGAGCATAATTATCAATCCGGCGGTTTGGAAAAAGCACTCCATGATGATCCCCGGCCCGGAGCACCAGTGATCCACGATGCCCGGGTCAAGAGCCATGTGGTGGCACTGGTATGTAGCGATCCGCCCGAAGGGTTTGACCGTTGGACGCTAGAGTTGCTCCATAATGAACTCCTTGGAAACAAGGTGGTAGATTCGATGAGTCTGGAAAGTATTCGCCTTATCCTCAAAGAACACGATCTCAAGCCCTGGCAACAGAGGAGTTGGTGTGTTCCTAAGCTCGATGAGCAATTTATTGAGCGCATGGAGGATATTCTTGATGTTTACGAGCAGGGGCCAAGTCCTCAACGTCCGCTGGTATGCATGGATGAAAAGCCATATCAACTGCTCGATCATGCTCGTCCCCCTTCAGGAATTGCCCCCGGTAAAACAGCTAAGACCGATTACGAATACAAACGGCGAGGCGTCCTTCGGAATCGTCACTGCGGGCTTCTGCCTGCGAAACGAGTTCGAGGGCTCCATCGAAATCACCCCGCTGCGCTTTCAGTCGTGCCATGATCCTGAGGTCCAGGATGCTGGGTTCCTCAGGTCTCTTTTCGGTCGGGAGTGGAAGTTCCACTCCCCAAATTTTGGAGATCAGGTCATAGGAGGGGCGATGCTGGTGGAAAAGATCGCCCCGAAGCAAACTGACATCCACAAGCACGGTCCAGCCTTCAACTTCACGGATCTCGTGCTCAATTCACACCTGCTCGATTTGTTTTTCTTCTTTTGTCTCCGCAGACATGACGGGTCGAATCGGGATCAGTAACATCCCGATGATGAGGAAAATTATTCGGTGATTCATAGATTCAATACTCGAGCTTCAGTGACAAAACATGGCGTCCTTCCCTGCCTTAGGCAAGAGGCATTCCGTCGAGGGCCCGATGAAATTGGAGCGAGGTGGAAACAAAATTTTTTGTCAGAAGAGAGGCATCGTCCTGATGGGTGGCGATTCCGAGAACCAGAGGTTTGGGCGGTGGGGTGAGTGGAGTGATTTTCAGGCGGGGGCCGGAGAGGCATTCCAGACCCCGTGCGACCAGGGCCAGCCCCTGACCGGATTCGACAGCGGCCATCAGGCTGGTGATACTGTCGTGTTCGGCGGCGATGGGTGGCGTGGTGGTGCCGAGGAGGCCAGCAATCCAGGCGTGATATTCGGGATAATCGGCCAGGGTGAGGGCAATGAGTTTCTCTTGGGCCACCTCGCCGAGACTGATTTTTCTGCGCCGGGCCAGAGGATGCCCTGAGTCCAGAGCCAGGCAGACGTCATGACTTTGCAATGGATAGAAATGCAGATCCTTCATCACGC
Source organism: uncultured Blastochloridaceae bacterium (assembly GCA_964438585.1). GTDB lineage: Bacteria > Verrucomicrobiota > Verrucomicrobiia > Methylacidiphilales > JBCBYL01 > JBCBYL01. The sequence continues at coordinate 1,677 of CAYTLD010000108.1, forward strand.
GCTTCGTGTTTTCCACCATGAAGGCCGCATGGAGGGAATGATCTTTGAGCCCCTGGAGCATTTTCATGGTGGTCAAGTCGTGGAGCCGGACTTTGACACGTGGTGTGGTTACCTGGAAGCGTTTCAGAATTTTCGGCAGCAACTCGGCGGTCAATGACGGCGCGTAGCCCACATGGATTTCTCCGTGCAGCCCCTGGGAGGCCATCCGCGTGACCTCAATGGCTTCATCGATACGGCTCAGGCAGGCCCGGACTTCCTGGAGAAAGATTCTTCCCGCATCGGTGAGCCGGATACGCCGGGCCTCGCGGGTGAATAATTCCATACCGAGTTCGTCTTCCAGATCGCGGATTTGCCGGCTCAAGGGAGGTTGGGAGACATTCAGCCGCTCTGCTGCCCGGGTGATATTCTCCTCCTCGGCGACAGCTACGAAATAACGAAGATGGCGGAGTTCCATGGAATGTAGTCTATACCTTTCGGGTATGCTCAGGCAACGAACAAGGTATTTTTCCTGCGCGTCTGGATCGGATAGGCTGATGCATGAAAGAACAGAAACCGATCATTACCACGATGAAAAAATCACTAAATCAAATTCACCAGCCCTCGGGAAAGCATTGGGTGGGAAACGGCTTTCCGGTTCAGTCCGTCTTTGACTACCGGGGACTGGGGCAGGAACTCAGTCCGTTTCTGTTAATGGATTACGCCGGGCCGCATGAGTTTCCGCCCGGAGAAGAGAAACGGGGCGTGGGGGCACACCCACACAAGGGATTTGAAACCGTCACCCTGGTCTATCAGGGACAGATCGATCACCGGGATTCCGGCGGCGGCGGCGGCGGTATCGGACCGGGTGACGTGCAGTGGATGACGGCCGGAAGAGGGATCATTCACGAGGAATTTCATTCCGAACACTTCGTCCGTGAGGGAGGCAGGCTCCAGATGATTCAGCTCTGGGTCAATCTCAGAGCCCGCGACAAAGGTGTCGAACCCCGATACCAGACGATTAAATACGATGCGATCCCACATCTCGACATGCCGGACTCGGCGGGTGTACTGCGGTTGATTGCCGGTGAGTTCGGCGATGAGCGCGGCCCCGCTGCGACGCACTCGCCCGTCAACCTCTGGGATCTCCGGTTGCACAAAGACAAGACTTGTGAAATCTCTCTGCCCGAGGGGCACACCTCAGCGCTTTTTCTGCTGGAGGGGGTGCTGAAGTTTGAGGACGGCCAGGAGGCCGGAGAAAGTGATCTGGCGGTTTTCAGCCGGTCGGGGACAGAGATCGGGTTCGAAGCGACGGAAGAGAGTCTTCTGCTGATCATGTCCGGTGAGCCATTTGAGGAACCGGTCGTGGGGCACGGCCCCTTCGTCATGAACAGCCAGGCCGAAATTCAGGAAGCATTTGAAGAATACCAAATGGGAAAAATGGGGAAGCTAGCCTGAAAACTGCACTGAAATTTTTTATTGTTAAGAAAAACCAAACACCAACCAAAGGAAACATGATGAGCACATTCAAATACAATCGACTCGATAAAGAAAACGCAACCGTATTACTGGTTGACCACCAGACCGGCCTGACCAACCTCGTCCAGGATTTCTCCCCGGACGATTTCAAGAACAACGTCCTGGCCCTGGCCGATTCCGCCAAATACTTTGGCCTTCCGACCATCCTGACCACCAGTTTTGAGACCGGCCCCAACGGCCCCCTGGTTCCCGAGCTGAAGGAAATGTTCCCGGACGCTCCCTACATCGCCCGGCCCGGCGACATCAACGCGTGGGACAATCCGGATTTTCTCAAAGCCGTCAAAGACACGGGAAAAAAGCAGCTGATCATCGCGGGAATTGTCACCGAAGTCTGCGTGGCCTTCCCGGCCTTGTCTGCGGTCGAGGCGGGATATGAGGTCTTTGTCGTCACCGATGCCTCCGGAACCTTCAACAAGACCACCCGTGATGCCGCCTGGATGCGCATGAGTTCGGCGGGCGTTCAGTTGATGACCTGGTTCGGCATGGCCTGTGAGCTGCACCGCGACTGGCGCAACGATGTAGAGGGACTCGGAGCACTCTTCTCCAACCGTCTGCCCATCTACCGCTGCCTCATTAACAGCTACAGCAGCACCCAAAAGTAGCGTCCGACACCATTCCGCACCAGAAGAGTGGAACAACTTCACATGAAGCATGAGGCCAAGAACTTACTCAGGAATAGATGACAGGTAGAATGGCATTAACTTAAGCACTTTTAGGGCGATAGCTGGAGCGCGACCATTCTGGTCGCTCAGTTTGGCGTCCCGCCGAACTGCCTTTTCCCGAAAAGCTTCGGCGGGCACAGTGAGCCGCGTTGTGGCAACGTGCCGATCACGCTGACCCCGAGGCAGCCCGCCAGAGGCGGACACTACCCATATCCTGTGTTAAAACATGATTCGAAAACGCTCTAAGTGTCCAGGTATTTCTTCTTTAGGTCGATGGAAGCAGAGACGAGCAGTAGGAAGATCGGCCGGTCGAAGACATCCTCCTCCTCGTAATCATTTTTCGCCTCTTCGGCGACCTGGGACAGTGCTTGATACATTTTCTTAACCTGTTTGATATCCGGATTGCCGCTTCGTTTTCCGAGAAAGCCGAATATTTTCGAGATGATTTTATTCGGGTTGTTGTTATGGATGCTGGCATCGTTCAAATTGATGTCACTCAAGGTGTGAATCACCCGATGTCGTTGTGCTTCCAGAATATAATAGCCATGTGTTCTGGTTTGGCTGAGAGCAACAGCCATCCCGAGCTCGAATGGCATATTGAATCGGGGAGGGTCTTCAACACGGCTTAAATCGTGGATCGACAGGCGGCAGGAAGCGAGCAAGTTAAATATTCGATTGAGCCGGCCTTGTCCAGAGTCCGGAACTTCCAGCACGCACCGTGGCGTGCGACCTAAGGCGACCAACGAGCAGATGAGGGCTATAAACAGGGGCTCGTAGGCGGGATCGTAGGGAACATTGAGGAAGACGGAATTTGGTTCTGCCTTCGATGGCCGCAGCATTGGGATTTAGTCGGTTTCGGTTACAGCGGTTACGTATCTCGAAGCATCTTTTTGTAATTGCTTGGAAATGTTAAGCCGCTTACGGATAGTTTTGCCCCGCAGCCCGACAGAGATGTGCTTTATAACTCGACTCTGGGAGGATGAGCTGACTTTGCTTGTAGCGCCCGGTTGCTTGTTTGCTGTAACCATCACTTATATATTACCTTTACAGTGACCTTAGTCAATCCTCAGTTAAAAACGCTTTTGGTAATCATAGCAGGGAATTTCTAAAGTTCCTTTTCCAGTT
>CAYTLD010000108.1:5078-7407 GCA_964438585.1 uncultured Blastochloridaceae bacterium
AGGTTGCCGGGAGTGACATACCAGATTTTTTCATCCTTCCGGTAGTAAGTTCGGGATTGGCCGTTGTCGAGCACGACCTCGATTTGCTCATCAGCGGGGGGGACTTTTAATTCATAGGATTGAACGAGCGGCTCGCCCTCTTTATGGACGGTGGTGATGGAATTTTCGGTGATGGTGATGGTGACCACGTTGGCGGTGAGGGCTTCGATGAGCAGATCTTCCAATTGATTATCGAGGGGGAAGGCCTCTCGTGATTGTTCGACATCGATGGTCCACTCCCCGATCAGCCAGTGGGCCTTCTCCTCGGAGCAGGACTGGGTCAGGGCGAGCAGGATTAAAACAGATATTGCAGGTAGTAGGCGTCTGAATGTCATTTGGTCAGGTTGGAGGGAAGACGAAAAAATTACCAGCCTCAATAACTCCGTAATTCGGAAGATTCAAAGAAGTTGATGAAGGCCTGGTTGAGGACCCGGTAGCCTCCCGGCGTGGGGTAAATTCCGGAGAAATACCAGTCCCCGGTGTGATCGGGAACGGCGCGGTGTAGATCCTCGATGGTCTGGTAGTGGATGACCAGCTCTCCATGCCATCCATTACCCTCCGGGCGGATCATTTTAGCGATGCGGGTGGAGATTTCCTCCGCACTGAAACGCGAGTAGATACGGGACACGTGATTGGTCAATTCCGTCAGCGGCTTGTCCGCTTGGCCGAGGCAGTCGCGATAAACTTCATGGATGACTTCCTCGGCCCCGTTCTCACGCAGTAGGGCAATGGCGGCCTGGAAGGCGATGAATTTACCCAACTGGGACATGTCGATCCCGTAACAGTCCGGGTAGCGGATTTGCGGAGCGGTTGAGGCGATGATGATTTTCGACGGCTTCAGGCGGCTGAGAATCCGGATGACGGAATTTTTCAGGGTGGTGCCGCGGACGATGGAGTCATCCACACAGACGAGCGTATCTCCCTCATGGATGGAGCCGTAGCTGATATCATAGACGTGAGCGGCCATCTGGTTGCGGTCATTTTCCTGGCTGATGAAGGTGCGGAGTTTAATATCCTTATGGGCTACCTTCTCGGCACGGGGCCAGCCATACATGATGAGTTCCCCGACCAGGTCATTGGTCAGGTCATCCTCCACGTGGGCCTTCATGATGGTCTCGACGACTTCGCGCCGGCGCCGCATGCGTAGCTCCTCGGTGAGACCGAAGTAGGCGATTTCTGCTGTATTGGGAATGAAGCTGAAGACGGTATGATCGAGGTCTTGGTCGATCAGATTTAGAAGTGGGTCCGCCAGGCGCGCGCCCAGACGCTTCCGCTCCTGGTAGATATCGTGATCATTACTGCGGGAGAAATAGATGCGCTCGAAGACACAGGACTTGCGCTCGCGGGGCTCGGCGAATTGTTCGATGCTGAAGTCGCCGTTGTTTTTGACGATCAAGATCGAGCCGGGATCGACCTCCTTGACATCATCGAGGCTGTTTTCGAAGACGGTCATAAGCGGGGCGCGCTCGCTGGCGAAGGCGATGACCTCGTCGTTGATGAGGTAGTGAAAGGGACGGATGCCGAGCGGGTCGCGGAAGGCAAAGCAGTCACCGTTACCGATGATGCCGGCGATCGAGTAGCCCCCGTCCCAGGAGACGGAAGCTTCCCGGAGGACTTCTCCCACATCGAGGGCACGGCTGATATTTTCCGCGATATCGGCTCCCTGGAATTCGGACTGATCCCGGAAGTCCCGATAGAGCCGGTCATGAGCCTGGTCGAGGTGGAAGCCGATCCCTTCGAGCAGGGTCTGGGTGTCGGTGTCAAAAATGGGATGCTGACCCCACTCGATGAGTTGCTCATTGAGTTCCCGGTTGTTGGTGATGTTGAAATTCCCGGCCAGGACGAGGTTCTTGGTCGGCCAGTTGCTGCGGCGGAAGTAGGGGTGGCAGGAGTGGATGTTATACCCGCCGGAGGTTCCGTAGCGGAGGTGGCCAAGGAGGATTTCCCCGCCGAAGTTGAAATTTTCCTTCACCGTGCGCGTGAATTCCGGGTGGATGATGCCCTTGCGGACCATCTTATTGTAGTCGCGGAAGAGGTCGTCAAAGATGCGGTCGAGCGGGTTCGACTTCATGCTCCGTTCACGGAAAATGTAGGGGAACCCGGGGGGGACATTGAGTTTGACGGCGGCGACTCCGGCACCGTCCTGACCCCGGTTGTGCTGTTTTTCCATGAGCAGGAAGAGCTTGAAAAATCCCCAGAGCGGGGTGCCGTATTTTTCGTAATAATATTCGAGCGGCTTGCGCAGGCGCACCATGGCCACGCCGCATTCATGATGGATGGAATCGCTCAT
>CAYTLD010000109.1:0-7348 GCA_964438585.1 uncultured Blastochloridaceae bacterium
GGCGCGACCAGCGGCCCGCCGAAGGCGTCCAGCACTTGACGGGCGACCGGGTGCTCCGGGCAACGAACGGCCACGGACGGCATCCCGGAGGTGGCCAAGTCGGGAACCCCGGGCTTTTTGGAGAAAATCAAGGTCAGGGCTCCCGGCCAGAAAATTTCCATCAATTCCTCGGCAGCGGGCGGAATTTCGGTCACAAGTGATTCCAGCCAGTTCGGGCCAGCGATATGGTAGATGAGCGGGTCAAATTCCGGACGCTGCTTGATTTCGAAGACTCGGGCCACAGCCTCCGGGTTCATCCCATCCGCTGCCAGTCCATAAACGGTTTCGGTCGGAAACCCGATGGGCTGGCCAGATCGCAGGATCTCGACCGCTTTCTGAATTCCGGCTGAGTCGGGTTGGTAAATCATCCAGTGGCTATCATCCGCTTTCTTTTTTCTCGGTCAAGGGGTTAGCTTGGGTCATTATTCCGACCATGAACATTTCTCTTTGTCCACCCGACCGGTCCATCCTCCGCGAAGCCGCCTCCCGCGCGCTGGGTGAGGATGTGGGGCCGGTCGATCTGACCACCGCTGCATTGGTGCCGCCGGATCGGCAGGCTAAGGCCCGGATTTTTGTCAAGGAGTCGGGAATACTCTCCGGCCTCCCGGTCGCGGAAGCGGTCTTTATGGAAATTGACCCCGCTCTGGTGATCCGCTGCCTCGAAGAGGATGGAACCCGCCTGGAGCCGGGTCAGGTGGTCATGGAACTACAAGGTCCGGCGTCCGCCATCCTGAGCGGTGAACGGACGGCCCTGAATTTCCTCCAGCACCTCTCAGGGATCGCTTACCGGACGGCAGAATTCGTGAGCAAAACCAATGGCACTAAGGCCCGTATCCTCGATACCCGGAAGACGACACCCGGCCTGCGCCATCTGGAAAAATACGCCGTGACCTGCGGAGGCGGCCTCAACCACCGGATGGGACTTTACGATGCGTTTATGATCAAAGATAACCACATCGCCCTCATGTCTGAACCATGCAATTTTACCGAAGCCGTTCGCAAGGCGCGTGAGCTGGACGACGAGGCTCCCCTGATCGCGGAGGCGGATACCCTCGACCAGGTGGCCGCCTGGCTGGATGCAGGTGTGGATCGCATCCTCCTCGATAATATGTCCTGCGCGGAAATGAAAGAAGCGGTTCAGATGGCCCGGGGCAAATGCCCGCTGGAGGCCTCCGGGAACATGACCCTCGACCGGATTCCAGAAGTCGCCGCCTGTGGGGTTGATTTCATTTCTATCGGCGCGTTGACCCACTCCGTCCGAGCGCTCGACTTCAGTCTGGAAATGTTGGAGATTGCAGTATGATTTCCTCCCTCCTCAACCGACCCCTTTATCAGCAAATTTTTGCGGCTATCCTGCTGGCACTCGGAATAGGCATCGGGCTCCAACTGTATGCACCAGAGGCCTGGATCTCACCCGGCGTGGCAGTATTCGACTTTTTCGGCACCCTCTTCATTCAGGCCCTGAAAATGTTGATTGTGCCCCTGATTACCTCCGCCATCATTTCCGCCCTCGCCAACATCGGCCAGGAAAAGGGCTTTGGGCGGCTGGCCTGGAAGACACTGGCCTATTATCTCACCACCAGTCTGCTCGCCATCCTCGTGGGTCTGCTCCTGGTCAACCTCATCGCCCCCGGTATCATCGACGGGCAGCCGGCTTCGGAAATTATTGAACTCCCCAATTCGGATGAAGACACCCTCGCCAAAGCGGAGGGACGCGGGACCGGGGATGTGGTGGATGTCTTTAAGCGCATGATTCCTCCCAATGTTCTCAAAGCTGCGGTTGAAGGGCAAATGCTGGGTCTCATCTGCTTTAGCATTCTCTTCGGCTTCTTTCTCTCGCGGGTGGAAGGACGCCCCGGCGAGGTGATGAAACAATTTTGGCAGGGGCTCTATGATGTCATGCTTAAAATAACCGATCTGATTATGCGTTTCGCGCCCATCGGGGTCTTTGCCCTTATTGCCTCGATCAGTGCGCAGGTCGATCTGGGTGAAATCGCCCGCCTGGCCTGGTTCCCGGTGACCGTGCTCGCCGCTCTGGGTATTCATCTCTTTATTACCCTGCCCCTGCTGCTCATCTTAATCGGACGGGTCAATCCTTTTAAACATTACCGGGCCATGTTTTCGGCCATGCTTACGGCCTTTTCTACCGCTTCCTCCAGCGCCACCCTCCCCCTGACCATGGAGTGCCTAACCGACCGCGCGGGGGTCAGCAAGCGGGTCACCAGTTTCACCACCCCCCTCGGTGCCACCGTCAATATGGACGGCACCGCGCTCTACGAATGTGTGGCGGTCATCTTTCTCATGCAGGTCTTCGGTCTGGAAATTTCCATCACCGCGCAAATTACCACCGTGGTCCTGGCTCTGCTCACCTCGATCGGAGTGGCCGGTATTCCCGCCGCCAGCCTCGTTGCCATCCTCATTATCCTCAATGCGGTGGGCCTTCCCGAAGAATTGATCGGCGTCGGTATCGCCCTGCTCCAATTCACCGACCGCATCCTCGACATGTGCCGCACCGCCGTCAACGTCACCGGCGACTCCACCTGCGCCGCCGTCATCGCCCGCAGTGAAGGAGAAGAAACCAGCGTGTCCTTATGAACTCTTCCCAGACCAAGCGTCTCCTGCTGGCTCTCTTGAACCTGCTCGGCATCGTCGGGGTTGGAACCATCCTAGCCGGACGCAAGTGGACTGGAATCATTCAGGTCATGCTTGCACTGGCCGGATTGACCATCACCCTGAGCCCGATGATCTGGCTGCACCGGAAGTATTCACTCTGGGAACTGACGGCTGGTTCCTATCAGGAAAATCCGGCCCTCTTCCCGTTCGGAGATGTTTTTGCCGCCATCGCCATCTGCCTGATCGGCTGCGCTCTCTTCTTCTGCACCTGGCTCTGGTCCGGCACCACCACTGGAGAAAAACGACGACCCCCGGCTAGGATTCCGTGACTGACTCACTGCATTCCGTCTCTCAATTTTAACAAATAATGAATTGATCATTTTATTAGCCCTGTTAGAGAATCCTTCATGTCAGAATGGTATTATGTGGAGGGAGGCCAGGCTCAGGGGCCGATTGATGCGGGAACTCTGGCGGGTTTCTTGTTCAGTGGAAAAGTCAATGGGGAAACGCCGATCTGGAAAGAGGGAATGGCGGATTGGATACCACTGGCCACTAGCGAAATAATGCAGGGCTTTTTGGAGGCGGAGGAAACACCGCATGAAGCAATCGTGCACGAGGTCAGCCTGGAACCTGCAGCCAAGGCCATGTCGGCTCAGGCTGTTGAATCCACCATGGCGGAGCAGACCGCGAATGCGGCCTTTGATCCCCGGGCAGGGCTGGAAGAGGAACTCAAGAAGCCGCTTACTTCTGATCCCGCTGTGACAGCCCCTGAATCAGCACTGGCGGAACACCTGAGCGTTTTCACAACGGGTGCCAACTGGTTTTACTGGATTGCCGGATTGACATTGCTCAACGCGATTCTGATTGCGGTTCAATCTCCCGTCATTCTGGCACTGGGCCTGTCTAGCGCGGAGATAACTTCCTGGTTTGCCTACGATCAGGAAACAGGTGAAATTGATCAGAACATCATGTGGATTAGCGTGGGCGTGGCACTGCTGCTATCGGCAATAGTCGCAGGCATGGGGTGGCTGGCCAACAAGGGAAACAAGGCTGTTTACCTGGTGGGCATGGTACTGATTGCTCTGGATACCCTCCTGTTTATCTTCCCCAATTTTTCGATTATTGCGCTGGTGGTTCACGGATACGCGCTGTACGCGATGTTCAATGGCTTCATGGCATTACTACAAATCGAGAAAATTGAAAAATCAGTTCTCGATGGGCAAAATCCCGAAACTGTCTGAACCCCATTTATCATCGCAGCGGTTTTTCCAATTCAATCCTTTAAAAGGGAAAACTCGGTATCATTGGAATATAATCATGCACTCAGTTCCTTTAGTGTGATCTCATCATCCAGCTCAAGTACTAAACGATTCATACCTACGAATGTAGTTCAAACCACCGAGTTCAGGTGCGATCAGTTGATCGTGGGTAGCATACCCGCGTTTTTTGCCATGCCCTCTTATTCGGGTAATCTATCATTATGCTAAGAATACTGACGCTTTCGCTAATCGGTGTCGTTTTGATCAGTTGCGTACCGAGCAGTCCTCCGGATGAAAAAGAAATGATACTCATTCCCGGGGCAACTTTTCAAATGGGCACCGATGACCCGACGGCTCAGGCGAATGAACGACCGTCGCGCAAGGTCGTTATCGATGCCTTTTGGATCGACACGACCCCTGTCACGAATCGTGAATTCAAATTATTTGTCGAAGAAACGGGTTATGTGACCACGGCGGAAAAACCCCTCGATTGGGAAGTAATGAAGAAACAAGTGCCTCCCGGGACACCCAAGCCCCCCGCCAGCGCGATGGCACCGGGGTCTCTGGTTTTTCATGCAACCCGCGGTCCAGTCAATTTAAACCAGTATTCCGAATGGTGGAAATGGACTGCGGGGGCCAACTGGCGACACCCGGAAGGTCCGGGAAGCTCAATCGACGACCGCTGGGACCATCCGGTCGTCCACGTGTCATGGTATGATGCCAACGCCTATGCTCAATGGGCAGGAAAACGACTGCCGACGGAGGCGGAATGGGAAGTTGCCGCGCGCGGCGGGACCACTTCTGGCCGATTCAATTGGGGGGACACCTTCCGACCGGAGGGTCGTTTCATGGCCAATACCTGGACGGGCACGTTCCCCTATGACAACAATCAAAAAGACGGTTACGAGAAAACGTCACCTGTAGGCTCCTTTCCAGCTAACGGGTACGGTCTTTACGATATGGCGGGGAATGTCTGGAACTGGTGCAGCGATCTCTATGCTGTCGACGTGCACGCTCAAGCGGCTCGGTCCGAGGATAAAAGCTGTTGCATCAATCCCACGGGGCCGGAAAAGACAGTCGATCCACAAGCCCCGAATGTGGGGGAACAACGGGTGATTAAAGGGGGATCGTTTCTCTGTCATCTCGATTACTGTGAAAGCTACCGCCCGACAGCGCGAAGAGGGAACACACCCGATACCGGAACTTCGCATACCGGCTTCCGCTGTGTCCGCTCCGCAAGCGTGGAGAACGACGGTTAGGTTTGCTGGCCAATTGCGGTGTTATTCAAAATCAATCTCCGCGCAAGAATTCCGATTGATTTTTTTCTCCGCCGGGCAAGTCTGCTTGACTGATGTCAGACAAATCCGCAATCCACCCCACACGCTCTGAAGATTTCCCGGAATGGTACCAGCAGGTGCTGGCCGCTGCCGATCTGGCGGAGAATTCCGAGGTGCGCGGCTGCATGGTCATCAAGCCGTGGGGCTACGGGATTTGGGAGCGTATCCAGCACGCCCTCGATGAACGCTTCAAGGCCACCGGACATGAGAACGCTTACTTTCCTCTCTTCATTCCCCTGAGCTACCTCGAGAAGGAAGCCGCCCACGTCGAGGGATTTGCCAAGGAATGCGCCGTGGTTACCCACCATCGGCTGGAGGCGGGACCGGACGGGAAGCTGGTGCCCGCGGCTCCTCTGGCTGAACCGCTCATTGTCCGCCCCACCTCGGAGACGATCATCGGTGCCGCTTTTGCCCGCTGGATTGAATCCTACCGCGACCTTCCCATCCTCATCAATCAGTGGGCCAACGTCGTACGCTGGGAAATGCGTCCCCGCCTCTTCCTCCGCACCGCCGAATTCCTCTGGCAGGAGGGACATACCGCCCACGAGACCGAGGCTGAGGCTCTGGTGGAAACCCGGCAAATGCTTCAGGTCTATGCCGACTTCGCCCGCGACTTTATGGCCATCCCGGTTTATGAGGGCGAAAAATCCGAAAGCGAGCGCTTCCCCGGCGCAGTTCAGACGTTTTGTATCGAGGCTATGGTCCAGGACCGGAAAGCTGTTCAGGCCGGAACGTCTCATTACCTGGGGCAAAATTTTGCCAAGGCCTCCGGGATCGAGTACCTTTCCCGCGAGAACGTGCTCACCCACGCCTTCACCACCAGTTGGGGCGTTAGCACCCGTTTGATCGGCACGTTGATCATGGCTCATGCCGACGATGACGGCCTGCGCCTCCCGCCCCGCCTCGCTCCTTCCCAGATTGTTATCCTGCCGGTGATCCCCAAGGAGCACTTCCGCGATGAGGTCATCGCCGCCTGCGAAGCCCTGGCCGCCGACCTCCGGAAAATCCAGTTTGCAGGTGAACCTATCCGCGTCCACATCGACAAACGCGACCGCCCCGGAGGAACAAAAAGCTGGGAGTGGATCAAAAAGGGTGCCCCCGTGCGCGTGGAAATCGGACCGCGTGATCTCGAATCGAAATCCGTCTTCGTGGCCCGCCGTGATCAGGGACATAAAGATAAAACCTCCTACCCGGTCGCGCAATTTCTCGGGATGGTCAGAAGCATTCTGACCGAAATCCAGGACAACCTCTACCAGCAGTCCCTTGAATTCCGTAACACCCATACCAAGCCGATCGATTCAAAAGAAGAATTCTATCAATTTTTCACCCCGGACAATGAGGATAAGCCGGAAATCCACGGCGGCTTCGCCCTCACCCATTGGAATGGCTCCACGGAAGTGGAAGCGCAAATTAAAAACGATTTAAAAGTCACTATCCGCTGCATCCCCCATTCCGGGGAAAAAGAAGCCGGCACCTGCCCCTTCAGCGGCGACCCCAGCACCGGCCGTGTGATCTGGGCCAAATCGTATTAAAAGCAATTTCCAATAAACTGTTTCTAGGGGATCCATGTCCCGACGAGTCGGGGCTTTCGAGTGCTCAAGCTTGCTTGAGCTTTGGTCCGGGAGTCATCGGTGACACGGAAAGCGGGGGCAAGCCCCCGCACTCGAAAGAGGCTTCGCCTCTGATGCAAACCTGTCCCGACGCGTCGAGGCTTTCGAGTGCTCAAGCTTGCTTGAGCTTTGGTCCGGGAGTCATCGGTGACACGGAAAGCGGGGGCAAGCCCCACCTCCGTCGCCAAGGGCTATGGCGGTCAGGCTGCACTCGAAAGAGGCTTCGCCTCTGATGCAACCCTGTCCCGACGAGTCGGGGCTTTCGAGTGCTCAAGCTTGCTTGAGCTTTGGTTCGGGAGTCATCGGTGACACGGAAAACGGGGGCAAGCCCCACCTCCGTCGCCAAGGGCTATGGCAGTCAGGCTGCATTCGAAAGAGGCTATATTCTTTATAATTTGGCTATTTTAATTATTTTAGTCGATATGAAATATTCTGCAAAACCCACATCCAACGCACGTATCCAGGAACTTCCCACCGTCACAGCCACAAA
>CAYTLD010000110.1:0-5090 GCA_964438585.1 uncultured Blastochloridaceae bacterium
GGCCGTGGCCCGGAAGGAACCCAGATGCTTCCGCGTTCCATCCGAGAAGATGACATCGGGTTCGGATGAATAGCTTATGGAGAAAAATCAGGTGTAGAACTGATTCCCACTATTTCACCATCCGCTCCGGCCATTGGTGGAGCCAGTTGGCGGGGAGGGGGCGGGGTTTGCCGGAGTTGAGATCGACGATGGCGAGGGTCTGGAGGGCGCGGCTGATGAGATCGCCGGTGGATTCCCGGGTGATGCGGGTTTCGACGAAGAAGCGGGCGCGCTTCATGCTGGTCAGTTCGGAGTGGATCTTCAATTCATCGCCCAGCCGGGCGGGGAGGCGGTAATCGATTTCGGTACGGGCGACGACCGGGCAGCCCCGCGGGTCATCTTTCATGGTGGCCAATGGCCAGCCCAGGAATTCGGCCAACTCCGTCCGCGCCCACTCGATCATCCGAAGGTAGGCGATGTTATGCACTACTCCGCCCGCATCGGTGTCGTAAAAATAGACGCGCAGGCTGCCCTGCCAGACGGGAGTGTCGGGTAGGGAAGGTTCCATCAGGGTTCGATTCCCTCCTTGCTGAGGCGCTCGACGATGGTTTTGATGACTTTGACCCGGGCGTGCCACTTGTAATTGGATTCGATCAGGTTCCAGGGGGCGACGTCGGTGTCGGTCTTGTTAAACATGTCCTCGGCGGCTTGATTGTGCTCGTCCCATTTCTCGCGGTTGCGCCAGTCTTCCTCGCTGATTTTCCAGTGTTTATAGGGATCGCTCTGGCGGCGTTTGAAGCGGTAAAGCTGCTCGTCCTTGGTAATCTGGAGATAAAATTTACAGAGGATGGCTCCACCATCGACGAGGGTTTTTTCGAACTCATTGATCTCACGATAAGCGCGCTTCCACTCCTCCGGGGTGGCGAAGCCCTCAACACGCTCGACCAACACCCGGCCATACCAGCTCCGGTCGAAGACGGCAACCTCGCCCCGGCCCGGCAGCTTGGTCCAGAAGCGCCAGAGGTAATGATGCGCGTATTCTTCTGGAGTGGGTTTAATGACCGAATAGACGCGGATGTTGCGGGGATCGAGCTTTTCCACCACTCTGCGGATGACACCGCCCTTGCCGGCGGCGTCCGGTCCCTCGAAGACGAGGATCAGGCTGCGCTTGCTCTCTTTGAAGACACGTTGCTGTCGCAGCAGGTGGAGTTGATACTTCTGAAGTTTACTTTTGTATTTATCCTTCTCCTTGATTTGCAGGCTCAGATCGAGCTCATCTAATCTTCCCATCCATGAGAGCTAAGGGATTTAAATGAAAAAGGCAACTTCCGGCTTGTCAATTGGTCAACTTAACATTGGATGAGCAGATGATATTGGAATCCTACGCGAAAGATGAAGAAAGGCAGGCCGCCCTGATCGAGGCCTGGCAGGAAACCGGGGGGAAAGCCCTCCAGTCGCGCGGGACGTTTCTGGTCGCCCTCTCGGCCCGTCCGGTCACTCTGGAGTGCCTGCGTCAGCTCAGTCAGGACGAGTGGCCCTGGTCCGCCACCCACCTCTATCTGTCGGACGAAAACTGGGTGCCCCGATCAAACTCTCACAACCACCACCGCCAGGTTTATGCTGCCTGCCGCCCGCGCCCCGTTCAACTCCACGGGTGGGAAACAGAAAACCTCGACCCCCATCTTTCCGCCAGCCGATTTGAAAAACATCTGCTCCAGGAACTCGGAAAGCCGCCGCAATTCGACCTCGCCATCCTGGAAGCGGGCTCCCACGGGCAAGTGTCCGCCCTCTACCCCGGCTGTCCGGCCCTGCTGGATACTGAGGTTTACGCCATCAACCAGGAGGTTCCCGAGCGGCGCCTCCATCAACTTACCCTGACCATACTCACTTACCTGCGGGCGCGTGAAATCTGGCTCATCACCAACCGCGCGGAACATAAATACTGGGAAAAAGATCCTGACTCACCTGCCGGACGTCTTATCCAGGAGGGCCGGGAGCTGAAAATTTTTCTGACCGAGTAGTCAGCGGATAGTTCTTTCCCACCACTCACTTTTCATTTATTGAATATCCCATGACTATAGAGCCAGAACAAACGAGCAACGGAATCCTGACCTTGGAAAGGCCGGAAAAAGACCAGCCATTTCGGATGGTTATCTTCGGTGCCAGTGGAGACTTGACCCGACGCAAGCTGGTTCCCGCACTCTTCGGGCTCTACCGTGAGGGCGTGCTCCCGGAGTCGTTTGAAATTATCGGATTCGCCCGGCGGGAAAAATCGGATGATCAATTCCGGGAGGAAATGCTCGAAGGGGCCAATGAATTTTCCCGCTTCAAGCCAGTCGATGGCAAAGAATGGGATGATTTTTCCCGGCATCTTTTTTATCACCGTGGAGATTTCGATGAAAAAGAGGCCTACGCCTCCCTGGCCAAGCGGCTGAAAGAGCCCGATTCTTCCGGAAAGATACCACGTCCCCTCTTCTATCTCTCGACCGCTCCGGAATATTTCGTCACCGTCACCGAAGCGCTCCACGAGGTCGGCTGTGTCGGATTGGGAGCGGATTCCCGCATCGTGGTCGAGAAGCCGGTCGGGCATGATTACGCTTCCGCGCATGACCTGGTTCTGAGTCTCCAGGAATGCCTCGATGAACAGAATATCTACCGTATCGACCACTATCTGGGAAAGGAAACCGTCCAGAACCTGATCTATTTCCGGTTTGCCAACTCCATTTTCGAGCCCATCTGGAACCGCTCCATGATCGATCATATCCAGATCACAGTGGCCGAAACCGAAGGGGTTGGAACCCGGGGCGGCTATTACGACAAAGTCGGTGCCCTCAAGGACATGATGCAAAACCACCTCATGCAACTGCTCACCCTGACGGCCATGGAGCCTCCGGCCACTCTCTCCTCCGACGCCATCCGGGATGAAAAAGTCAAAGTCCTCAAGTCCATCCCCACCCCGATGCCCGACTACATCGCGGAAAATGCCATCCGCGCTCAATATGAAGGCTACAGCAGTGAAGACCGGGTGGATACTGACACGCCGACCGAAACGTATGTCTCGATGAAATTGGCCATCGATAACTGGCGCTGGGCGGGCGTCCCGTTCTATCTCCGGACCGGCAAGCGCCTGCCGGTCAAATCAAGCGAGATCATCGTGGTTTTTAAACGTCCTCCCCACGCCCTCTTCCATGCCACCCACGGACGAACCCTGCTCCACCGCAACCGCCTTCATATCCGCCTTCAGCCGGATGAAGGCATCCATCTGGCCTTTGCCGCCAAGATTCCCGGAAAAGCGGGAATGGATGATGTGGATATGGACTTCGCCTACAAATCCAAGTTTGGTTCCTACTCACCCGAGGCCTATGAGCGGCTCCTGAATGATTTCATCATCGGTGACTCCACCCTCTTTACCCGATCCGATGAAGTCCTGGAGGCCTGGAGAATTATCGATGCCATCTCCGCTGGCTGGAAGGATGCCCCGATTCACCTCTATCGCAAGGGATCGTGGGGACCAAAAGCGTCAGAAGAGCTGTTAGCCGCAGCCGGTAACAGCTGGGTGTGAGATAGGGCTGCCCGCAGGGACGGCACCTAATGAATCAGCCCGGAAGCTGAACTATTATTTCTGAGCCGGACGTGCTTCGTCCACCGCAATGTTGCGACCACCGAGATCAGCGCCGTTAAGTGCTGTCGCGGCAGCGTCAGCTGCCGCATCATCCTCGTAGGTCACAAAGGCAAAGCCCCGGGGGCGGGACGTTGCGCGATCCAACGGAATGAAGATGTCGGATATTTCACCATGCGGACTGAACAATTCACGAATTTCGGACTCAGTCACTTTGAAGGGGATATTCCCCACGAACAATTTTTTACTCATAGCATTAATCAGGGGTCACCCTGTGTTTGATAGGGTGGCCAATTCCTCGAACATTGCAACCATAGAATGCACCATTCTGACGACATTCCGGATTCATTTTGGTTAAAATTCCCGGCTCGGGCTGAAATTAGTTGCTCGACACCCATGCCGGATAACGTGAGCCTATCGACACGATGCTCAAACCGACTCAACTTCACTGGCCCTCTCCGCTGCGTCTGGCGGTGTTGACGGCAGCCTTTTCACTTTTCTTCGGGATTTTTGCGCTGCCGCTCATCGACCGGGACGAGCCCCGCTTTGCCCGCGCCACGGTTGAGATGACCGAGCGCGGGGACTGGATCATTCCCTGGTTCAATGGCAACTACCGCTTTGATAAGCCACCCCTGACTTACTGGATGATGCGCGGCGGCTTCCTACTCCTGGGCCAGGGGGAGGCGGGTGCGCGCCTGCACTCGGTCCTGACCACGCTGGGGGTGGCGGCACTGCTCTGGTGGTGGCTAAAGCGCAGAGGAATGAAGCGGGCGGGACTGATCGCCTCGCTGATCTGGCTGACGATTATGCAAGTCCAGCTTCACGGACGCCTGGCGGTGGCCGACATGCCTCTTCTTTTCTTTCTCACTCTCTCTCTGATCGCCCTCTATGAACTGATTCAATTGCCGGCCACCTCCGATGGGCGACTGTGGCGCTTCCTGCTGGGAGTCAGCCTGGGCCTGGCCTTTCTGGCCAAGGGCCCCCTCGCCTACCTGGTTCCACTCGTTACCCTGGCCTTCTTCCGATGGGTTTTTCACCGGGAAAGGATCGACTGGAAAAAAATTCGTCCCGTGCAGGTTATCGTTCTTTCATTCGTTCCCATTATCGCCTGGGGGCTTCCGGCCCTCATCCTGACGGAAGGAGCCTACTGGAAAACCGGGATGGGGGAGCACGTGATCGACCGGGGCTTCGACTCTTTTAACTCACGCTCAATCATACCCGGATACTATTTCCTGACTATCTTTCTCAGCTTCCTGCCCTGGTGGTCCTGGGCCGGGGCGGCGGTGGCGGAGGGCACCATCCGCTGGCGCCGGGATCCCTTTCACGCCTTTCTGGCCTCCTGGGCACTCGCCCCCTTCCTGATCTTTCTTTTTTATAAGACCCAACTGCCTCATTACACGCTGCCCGGATTCCCGGCACTGGCTCTCCTACTCGGAATAACTCTGGATCAAGGCACCATGCACCGCCCGTTCTCCCGGAGATTTTTCTGGGG
>CAYTLD010000110.1:5190-7273 GCA_964438585.1 uncultured Blastochloridaceae bacterium
CTGGCTCCGGTCATCCTGCTCGCCGGGATCACGTTTTACCTGGGCTGCCACGCATTCAGTAAGGTCTGCCCGGCCAAGCACGTAGCCCACATGATCGAAGAACTTCCCGCCGATACCTCGCTCATGGCCTACGGATTCACCGAGCCCAGCCTCGTCTTCTATGCCGACCGCCTCTGGCAGATGGAATCCTCTCCAGATCGTTTCACCGATACCTGGCAACAAACCCCACACCTCCTGGCTGTCACCCAGAGAAAAGAATACCCGCTCTTCGAGTGGGTTTACGCGCAGTGGGTGCAACAACCCGCCCGAGCCACCCGACGCCCCCATGAGAAAATTGAACAACTGCGCCTAAGCATCCCCGAGTCCCGGCGAACACGCATCGAAGGGTTTAACCCGGCCCGCATGAGCTGGTCGGTCCTCGAAGTCTGGATCAAGAACGACGCCGACGCCGGCGATACGCAATAAGGTATCCGGAGCCTACTCCGATCGCGCTCCCGGCCAGGATATCCGTCCAGTGGTGGCGGTTCAGCTCGATCCGCGACCAGCAGACACTGAACCCCACCAGGTAGGCGGGAATAGCCACTGGCGGACAACTGAAAGCCACCGCCGAGGCCGTGCCGATCGATGTGGCCGCATGTCCGGAAGGAAACCCATGATATTTGGAACTCGCTTTCAACCCGTAAAATCCATCCTCCAACTGGGCCGAAGGCCGAGGCCTCCCGGCCGTCAACCGGACCAGGTTAACGGATATTCCGGCCACCGCCCCCGCCATCAGAATACTCATCCCGATCATCCGCCAACGGCGATTGCGCCGGATGACGCCCACCAGCCAGATGCCCACCGAGAGAATGACCGAGCCCGTATAATAATCCCCCCAATAACTGATCTTCCGGGCGGCACCGTGCGTCCAGTGCTCAGGATCCGCCACCCGGCTGGCCTGCAGGAGCTGGCTGTCAAACGGCAGAATCAGCAGCAGGAGTACGATCACCACGCCCAGACCAGGGAGAAGGCGCTTCCAGTCATGACGTATCCGGTAGCCCCACCATTTCCAGAGAAAAACAAATTCACGCAACCATTTCGACATGCCAGCTTTTTAATGGATTAAGCGAAGGCTGTCCATTGCCTTTATCCGGCAGGAATGCTATCCAATTCCCATGCCTTCCAAAAATTTTTCATCCAGGCAACTTTACCTGGCCACCGACCTGGACCGGACGCTTTTCCCGAATGGGGAACAGGAGGCGGACGACAGCCTGGCTGAACTCAAAGAGGCCGTCCACCGCCACCAACTCGGTGTCATTTATGTCACCGGACGCAATCGGGAACAAATACGCGAAGGGATCAACCGCTACGACCCGCCACTCCCGGAATATGCCATCGCCGAGGTCGGCACCCGCATCCATCAGGTCGATCCCGCGTCCCTGGCCTTTGATGAACTAAAAAGCTATACCACCCACCTCCAGCAGGTGAGCCCTGGATGGGAAAGAAATCGGATCGAGTCGCATCTGCTCAAAGAAGAACCCCGCCTCGAACTCCAGAGTCCGGAAAACCAGAATCCGTTTAAGATCAGTTTTCATTGCCGCCCCGATGACCTCGAATCCCTCCGCATGGAAATCCCAAAGCACCTCCGCGCCCTCAGCGACGACTTCCAGGAAATTTTCAGCATCGATGAAACCACCGACCAGGGGCTAGTGGATATCCTCCCCGGAAAAGCCAACAAGCTCCATGCCCTCGACTATCTCAGGCAGCACCTCGCTCTGACCACCGACCAGGTGATCTATGCCGGCGACAGCGGAAATGATCTGGAACCCCTCGCCTCCCATTACCGTTCCATTCTCGTCGCTAATGCCACCGATGCCGTGCGCCAGTCCGCCCTCGCCTTATCCGATAAAAATGGAACCCGGGATTCCCTCTTCCTGGCCCACCCGGATCAGGAACTCAACGGATACTACGCATCCGGCATCCTCCAGGGCCTGCGCCATTACCGGGTTATTTGAAAGCGTCCTAGAGAAGTCAGCCATTATTCCCCTGGATCATACCCATAATTTGCAGTCATCCCTAATAAATCATTAGGTCTAAGAGGCTG
>CAYTLD010000111.1:0-7266 GCA_964438585.1 uncultured Blastochloridaceae bacterium
GTGAGGAGGCAGCGCCCCTGGGATTCGTTAAAGAGGAGGGTATCCAGCCGCTGCCAGCCACGCTCGAGATGGACGGAGGCACCGAGCCCGTTTTCGAAACAGGATTCCGCCAGTGCGATGGCGAGGCCGCCGTCAGAGAGGTCGTGGGCGCTGTGCACCTTGCCGTTCCGGATGAGGATGCGCACCTGCTCCTGGAAGTGGATTTCCTGATCGAGGTCGATCTGGGGAGGGCGGCCCAGTTTCAGGCCATGAATTTCCGCCAGGTAGGCGGAGGCGCCGAGTTCGTGCCCGACATTTCCGACCAGTAGAATGAGATCCCCGGCGGACTGGAACCCGCTGCGGGTGATATGCCTTTCCTCCTCGATGAGCCCGACCATGGCCACCACCGGAGTCGGGTCGATGGCACCCTCCGGATTCTGGTTGTAGAGACTGACATTCCCGCCAGTGACGGGGATGCCGAAGGCGCGGCAGGCATCCGCCATGCCCTCGACGGCTTCTCTCAATTGCCAGAAGACGACCGGGTCATGCGGGTTGCCGAAATTGAGGTTGTCGGAAATGCCGATGGGGCGGGCACCGGTCATGGTGACATTGCGGGCCGCTTCCGCCACGGCGATGGTGGCACCGCGCCGGGGGTCGAGGGAGCAGTAGCGCCCATTGCAGTCGCAACACATGGCCAGGTAGCGAGCCGCGCCTTTTTCCTCCTCGACGCGAATGACGGCAGCATCGGCACCCGGAAGCAGAACGGTATTTTTCTGCACCTGGTGATCGTATTGCCGGAAGACCCAGCGCTTCGAGGCCAGGTTCGGACTGTTGAGCAGGTCGATGAGGATTTTTTCCGCCTGCTCCGGATTCGGTTCCTCAATCCGCGACTCGAGGTGAAAGGTCTGGCGTTCATTCAGATCGGCGGGGGCCTTGGCTTCCCGGTGGTAAACCGGCGCGTCATCAGCGAGCTTGGCGGCCGGCAGGTCGGCGACAACCTCTCCGTGGTGCCGGACCACAACCCGTTCGGAATCGGTGACAAAGCCAATTTCCGAGGCATCCAGATCCCATTTCTCGAAGATGGCTTTGACCGTCGGCTCGTGGCCTTTTTTGACGATGATGAGCATGCGTTCCTGGGATTCGGAGAGCATGATTTCATAGGGAGTCATGCCGGTTTCCCGCTGGGGCACGAGATCCAGTTCAATCTCGATCCCTGATCCTCCCCGGCTGGCGGTTTCGATCGTCGAGCAGGTCAGACCGGCCGCGCCCATATCCTGAACGCCGACGACTGCTTCCGGGTGTTCGAAGAGTTCGAGGCAGGCTTCGAGGAGAAGTTTTTCCATGAACGGGTCACCGACCTGTACGGCGGGCCGGTCCTCCTTCGATTCCTCGGTCAAGTCACGGGAGGCGAAGGCGGCACCGGCGAGGCCATCGCGACCAGTCTTGGCACCGACGTAGAAGACCGGATTCCCGACTCCAGAGGCGGCACCTTTGCGGATCTGGTCCTCGCGGAGGAGGCCCAGGGAAAAGGCGTTCACGAGTGGATTGCCGGAATAGCAGGGATCAAAGATCACCTCTCCCGCCACCGTGGGCACGCCGATGCAATTGCCGTAGTGGGCGATGCCCTCGACTACTCCGGCTAGCAGTTGACGGTTGCGGGCAACCGTCGGGCTGTCTCCGATGATGGGGCCGAAGCGCAGGGAATTCATGTTGGCGACCGGGCGGGCACCCATGGTAAAGATGTCACGCAGGATGCCGCCCACCCCGGTGGCCGCGCCCTGAAAGGGCTCGATGGCGCTCGGGTGGTTATGACTCTCGATTTTGAAAGAAACTGCCATCCCGTTCCCGATCCGAAGGACCCCGGCGTTCTCCTCGCCCGCTTTGACAAGGACGTCCGGGCTCTCGGTCGGGAATTTCCGCAACTCCGGCTTGGAATTTTTATAAGAACAATGCTCGGACCACATCACTGAGAAAATTCCCAGTTCCGTGTAGTTGGGGGCACGCCCGAGAATGTCGAGGATGTGCTCGTATTCCTCCGGGGTAATCCCATGTTGCTTAATTAACTCGGGCGTTATTGCAGGATCACTCATTTTAAACCACTAATTTTCACTAATAGACACTAATTATTTTACAATTCTTTTCCATTCAAGGCCGGGATGGTGGCCAAAGTTTATCAGATAACCGACGTGTTTTCCCGTAGCCTTTAAATAATTCATTAGTTGAGCTGTATGCGCATCAGACAGATCTTGCACAGCTTTTAGCTCAGCTATGATTTCCGAGAAGACCAGTAGATCGGGTTCGTAACCTTTCTTTAACGGATGATGTTTATAGAATAGTCTTAAAGTAGGCTTGGATTCATAGGGAATTGAGCGGTCCTCTAATTCGAACTCCAAGCTTTCCTGATATACTTCTTCTAAAAAGCCGGACCCTTTTTCATTGTAAACTTCAAAGGCAGCGGCCATCAGGTCGTAGCCTTCTTGTTGATAGAGATTCGAATTAGTGTCCATTAGTGAGAATTAGTGGTTAACAATCGGTATGATTTGTGTCCATTCGTGGTTTGAAAAATTAGTGGTTTATAAGCGACTGGAGGAGCTTAAGGCCGTCGGTGGAGCCGAGGAGGGATTCGCAGGCGCGTTCGGGGTGGGGCATCATCCCGAAGACATTGCCCTCCCGGTTGCAGATGCCCGCAATTTGGTCGATGGATCCGTTCGGATTGGAGAGGTCATCCACGGTGCCGTCTGCCGCCGCATAGCGGAAGACGATCTGGCCGCCATCCTGCATGGATTTTAAAGTATCCGCATCGACGCGGTAGTTTCCCTCCCCGTGTGCGATGGGGAGACGGAGTCGGTCTCCATCCCGGCATTCCTGAGTCAGCACGGTCCGGCTGTTGGCCACGGAAAGGGTGGTGAATTCACAGATAAAGTGCAGATCCCGGTTGCGGACGAGCGCGCCGGGTAGGAGGTCGGACTCGCAGAGAATTTGAAACCCATTGCAGATGCCCAGGATGCGCTGACCACGCTCCGCCGCCTGCTGAACGGCTTTCATCACCGGGGAAAAGCGGGCGATGGCTCCGCAACGTAGGTAGTCGCCATAAGAAAAGCCGCCGGGCACGATGATCGTCTCATCTTCCGCCAGATCGGTTTCCTCCTTATGCCAGACCATGCGCGAGGGCACACCGAGAACATCGCGAAAGGCTCGCAGACAGTCCTGATCGCAATTCGATCCGGGAAATTGAATAACCGCCACTTTCATAAAACGTAAACCACTAATTCACACGAATGCTCACTCATTTTAAAACAGCTCCAAGGGTTTCGCGGAAACATAATGTAGAAGTAAGACAGACATCGTGTGGCCCTTGAATGTGAAGCCGACAAAAAATTAAAATCGTTTTTAAACATCCGTTAAGATTTCGGTGATTTGTGTCTATTAGTGAAAATGAGTGGTTAGCCGTCAGCGGTTGATCTCAATCCGGTAGTCTTCGATAACCGGGTTGGAGAGGAGGTCATGAGCGATAGGCTCGAGTTGCTTCCGGGCCTCGGCTTCATCGGTAGCCTCCAGTTCCAGCTCGATGAATTTTCCGATTCGGGTGGAGTGCACGGAGGAGAGGCCGAGGTTGACGATGGCTTTGCGAACGGCTTCTCCCTGTGGATCCAGGACGCTGGTCTTGGGAGTAACGATGACGGTGGCTTTCATGAAGCCATCAAATTAGACAGATTCCGGCTGAGAGTAAACTCGTAACCTGAATGACACGCTTTTTTATGTGGTCACTGGCATCAGAGGCTGTCTATAAGGCTGGATCGGGAGGGACATGTGAACGCAGAGTGATTCATCCAGGCTGTCGCTGGAGCGAATCCACCCGGACTCGCGGAACCCGAGGCGCTGGTATAGGCGGCGGGCATGGGAATTGTTCTCGCGCACCCAGAGTTCGATTTCCTCAAAATGATGACTCAGTCCCCACTTCATCCCCTCTTTCATCAGGGAGGAGGCTACCCCCTGGTTCCGGTAAGCGGGTTCGACCCAGATATTACAGAGGCAGCCGCGACCGGGCCGACTGGAAACAGGAACCGCCATCAGCCAGCCACAGAGCACATCCTGCTCCTCGCAAACAAAAAGACAACCGGGCCTCTCCGGAACCCAGTCCAGTTTAAGAGCTGGCGAGTCGGCACGCCGATCCCGTAAGAAAGCCTCAGCTTCCCGGTCCGCAAGGGCACGAATCCTCATAATTACGCATTTATGCGTAAAATATACTCTGCTGGCAAGATTTAACTTGGACGCTGCTCAAGCCAATACGGATTAAGTAGCTCGAAGGCAACCCGATAGCGATTGATTCCATCTCTCCAATCAGCCATAAAAGGCAGATGGATTGGCCGTCGATTTTTGGGGCTGGAATTCTCATTATGCTGGCACGTATGACCGATGTGGCTATTGGCACCCTTCGTGTGATCTCGGTCGTCGATGGGCGGATGAAGATGGCATTCTGGCTGGGTTTTCTGGAGGTCATTATCTGGATCTCAGTCATCTCAGTGACTCTTAAATATATTGAACAGGAACCGCTGCTGGGCCTGTTCTTCGCCTTCGGCTTTTCCGCTGGAAATGTGCTGGGCATCTGGCTCGAACGGAAAATCCCTCTCGGCAATTTGACCTTGCGGGTGGTCGGCGGGGTGGAAGTGAGAACGATTGCCGCAGACATTCGCGAACTGGGCCTCCATGCCACCCTGCTTAAGGGTGAAGGTCGGGAAGGAGAATGCTATATGATGTTTACCTTCTTGCCCAAGAAATATCTTAAACAGGTCATGCTAATCCTGGAGCCGATGCGTGAATCGGTTTTCTACACCCTTGATTACGGGGGCTCCTCCAATCAGGTTCTGCTGCCCAACTCAGTTCAGCCCACCAGCCCCCGCCGCTTCTTTAAGCGTAAGTGATTAAAACCCACGAGAGGAAGAAACGCAATTTGCCGAAAATGGGCTCAATTCGTGACCGCCAGTATTTTTTCGATAGCCGCAACGATGCGTTCTTTTTCTGAAACTCTTTCCCGCATTTTCTCAGGGATAGCGTTGATGCCCAGATGGGCCCCGAGCAGTGCGCCCGCAATCGCAGCGCGGCCTGCGTTATCCCCGCCGGCGGCTGCTATCCGCAAGAGTGTATCGGCAAAATCATCCGGGGTTTGGATCACGGCGACTAATGCGGCGGGGAAGCTATTCTTCAGCGGGCAGGACTGTCCGAGTTGCTCTGTAGCCGTGGAGGTGTCGAGATGCTTGCGCTCGAAGACGTCTTTAAAACGCTGGGCCAATTCCGAACCAAACTCAGGGTCTTTGGCGGAGGTTTCCTGAACCTGGTGCAAAGCGCTATGCATGTCTGTGCCTTTTAATAGTGTGGCCAATATCTGCGCATACATCCCCATGTAGGCGATGCTGCGCGGGTGATTCTGGCGCACCCGGGTAACTTCAGCCACGCGCTCTTCCATCTCCTCGCTACCATAGTAACGGGCCACGACCGGCGCCAGGCTGGTCGCGGTGGCCAATTGGTCATCGTCCGCCCCCGACTGAAAAGCAAAACCCTCAGCCGCCTGACCACTGGTGTCCACCGATGCGATTTCCAATGTGCCACGCGTGGCGGAGTCGAGGTAGCCCTTGTAGTCAGAGTGGCCGTAATGTCCGACAAAGCGGCGTCCGTAATCGAGCACATCGAGCCGACCCGAATCAGCCACGGACTCCAGTAGCAGAAGCGCAGCCTCTCCGTAATGTGTGAACGCCCCCGGAGCTTTTCCTTCGTGGTAGTGCCCTGGGCGCGGGGCCTCGAAGCCTTGCAGCTTCGGGTAAAAGGTATTCAGATCATGCAAATTATAGATCCAGTGTGTGCCCAGACAAAAGGCATCACCGATCAATTGGCCCCAGATCATTCCACGGATACGATTTTCTAATTTTATTTCACTCATTTGGTAGTCACGTTAGAGGTAATTATTAACATCGATTGCATTACCCTCAAGTCATACAAAGAAACGTCAAGATAGGTTGACCCTACTTGCTGCCAAGTTGCTTTATATTGAATTAATTAATGAGGTAGTGGGAAGTTGGCGGTGAAGGCGAAGACTTCCTGCTGCAGGCTGGCGAGGGCGGCGGGATCTTCGCGCTTTTCGATTCCCTGGTGTATCCAGGAGGCGATCCGGCTCATTTCTATTTCCTTCATGCCCCGGGTGGTGACGGCTGGGGTGCCGAGCCGGATGCCGCCGGCTTTGAAAGGGGATTGGGTGTCGTAGGGGATGGCATTTTTATTGACCGTGATCCCAGCGTGATCGAGGGCGATCTGGGCATCTTTACCTGTCACGCCTTTGGGTTGAAGGTCGATGAGCATGACGTGGTTTTCGGTGGTTCCGGAGACGACGCGGTAGCCTTCTTCCTGCATACCCGCGCAGAGGGCAGCGGCATTGGTGCGGACCTGGTGCTGGTAATCTTTAAAGTCGGGCTGCAGGGCTTCGAGGAAGCATACCGCCTTGGCGGCGATGACGTGCATGAGCGGTCCTCCCTGGCAGCCTGGGAAGGCCATGGAGTCCACTCCCTTGGCGTGCTCTTCCTTGCAGAGAATGAGTCCACCGCGCGGGCCGCGCAGGGTTTTGTGGGTGGTGGTGGTGACGAAGTCGGCGTGAGGAACCGGGCTGGGATGTTCTCCGGAGGCCACTAGTCCGGAAATGTGGGCGATATCGGCAAAGAGGTAGGCACCGACTGATTTGGCGATCGCTCCCATCCGCTCGAAATCGATAATCCGGGAATAGGCGGAGGCACCGACGGTAAGCATTTTCGGTTTGAAGGTGCGGGCCTGGGCTTCGAGGGCGTCGTAATTGATGGTCTCGGATTCTTTTTCGACTCCGTAGTGCTCGACGGTGTAGAGCTTTCCGGAGAAATTCATGGGGTGGCCGTGGGTGAGGTGACCGCCATGACTGAGATCCATGGTCAGGATGCGGTCGCCGGGTTCGAGCACGGAGAAATAAACGGCCATATTGGCTTGGGAGCCGGAGTGGGGCTGGACGTTGGCGTGATCCGCGCCGAAGAGTTCCTTGGCCCGGTCGATGGCTAACTGCTCGACTTCATCGACAAATTCGCAACCTCCGTACCAGCGCTTGCCGGGGTAGCCCTCGGCATATTTATTGGTCAGGCAGGAGCCTTGGGCTTCCATGATCGCCCGGCTGGTGAAATTTTCTGAGGCGATCAGTTCGATGTGGCGGCGCTGCCTGGATTCTTCTTTTTTCAGCAGAGCTGCGATGGCGGGATCGGTTTCCTGTAGTGTGGGAGG
>CAYTLD010000112.1:0-3932 GCA_964438585.1 uncultured Blastochloridaceae bacterium
GCGGTTATGCCCACGGAAACCAACCGCTTCGTGCTCATGGATGCCGGTGCCAACATCGACGCCGCCCCCCGCCACCTCCAACAGTATGCCATCATGGGATCTGTCTTCTCCTCCCACGTCCTGAAAATCAAAAAACCGCGGGTGGGGCTGCTCAGTGTCGGGACCGAGGAAGCCAAGGGCAATGAGCAGACCCGCCAGGCCTTCAAGCTCCTCAGTGATGCTCCGATTAACTTTATCGGAAATATCGAGGGGCATGACCTCTATGAGCGCCCCGTTGATGTGGTGGTCTGTGACGGATTTGTCGGCAATGTGGTTCTAAAAACTTCTGAAAGCCTGGCCAACGCGATTTTTGCCTGGTTAAAGCGGGAATTGAAATCCACGCCCATGCGCATGACCGGAGCCATGCTCGCTCAGGGTGCCTTTAAGAACATTAAACAGCGCATCAACTACGAGGAAATCGGCGGCTCCCTCCTGCTCGGAGTCAATGGCATTACCGTCATTGCTCACGGATCATCCACGACCAAGGCGATAACCAACGCCGTCCGGGTCGCTGTCCAGACGATCAATTTAAAAGTCAACCCGGACATCATCGACGCGATTGGATTGACCAAATTAGAGGAGATACCTCAGGACGCGGCCGCCGGAGGCCAGTCATGATTATCACCGGAACCGGTAAATATCTGCCCGAGAAAATTCTTACCAATGCGGATATTGAAAAATTAGTCGATACCACGGATGAGTGGATCATGACCCGCACCGGCATCCGGGAGCGGCGCATCTCCTCGGAATCCGAAACCAGTGCCTTCATGGGTGCGGGAGCCGCGCGTGAAGCTCTGGATGAGGCGGGGATTCCGGGTGAAGAAATCGATCTTATCATTACCGCCACCGTCACCCCGGACGCCATCTTTCCTTCCACCGCCTGTCATATCCAGCGGCTCATCGGTGCCCGGAAGGCCGCTGCCTTCGATGTCCAGGCCGCTTGTTCCGGATTCCTCTACGGCCTGGTCATTGCCGAGCAATTTCTCCAGTCTGGCCTCTACCGGAACATCATGGTCGTCGGCACGGAAAAGCTGACCTCGATCGTCAACTGGAAAGACCGCTCCACCTGCGTTCTTTTCGGAGACGGAGCCGGGGCGGCCCTGGTTCAGCCCAGTTCAGGAAAATCCAAACTGCTGGCTGCGGACCTCGGTGCCGACGGCAGGCACCACGATATTCTTTACCTCCTCAACGGCCAGACCGGCGGGCCTAATGGCGAAAAGCCCGGAGAAGGCCCCTACCACATGATCATGGCCGGGCCGGAAACATTCAAACAGGCCGTGACCGCCATGACCTTATCCTGCCAGAAAGTGCTCGATGCCTGCGGACTGACCGCTGATGATATTCGTTGCGCCATCCCCCATCAGGCCAACATCCGGATCATTAACGCCCTCGGAGACCGCCTGAAAATTCCCCAGGAAAAACGATTTATTAATGTGGACCGCTACGGCAATGTCTCCGCCGCCTGCATCCCCATCGCCCTCTGCGAGGCCAAGGAGCATTACCAGCTTCAGCCCGGAGACAAAGTCCTCCTCGTC
Source organism: uncultured Blastochloridaceae bacterium (assembly GCA_964438585.1). Classification (GTDB taxonomy): domain Bacteria; phylum Verrucomicrobiota; class Verrucomicrobiia; order Methylacidiphilales; family JBCBYL01; genus JBCBYL01. The sequence goes on from CAYTLD010000112.1 coordinate 1,575, forward strand.
GCCTTTGGTGGCGGTCTGACTTGGGCTTCCGCCATTCTCGAGTGGTAGGGGGCTGGAGGCAATAACGGCGAACGTGACGCCCACCTTCCCTGCATGCATAAACTATAAGCCTCACGGTTCCTCGGGAGGTTTCCAGAAAATCGGGGGGGATCCGTCCGCCTGATCAAAGCGTTTTTTGGGAACGATCTCGACGTGGCCATCGCAAAAGAGGACATGGGCACTGGCTTCCGGCGAGGGCACTTTTTTTCCGTAACCGTAATGGAGGCCGGGCGCATCCATGAAGGGGAGCGCAGAGCAGGTCTCAGAGAGGAAAACGGTGGCGGTGGGATTATTGATCTGATAAATGCGGAGGGCATCGTTCTCTGACTTTCCGACCAGGTGACGGTTCATGGCGTAATAGAATATGTAACTGCCCCCAGGCAATGAGGTAGCTTCTTTGACGGCGGTGGGATTGACCCAGATCGATTCTTCTGTTCCTTCCGGGAAGGGGCCGGGAGCGAGTTGAGTGATTGGTTTCCGGGAGATATAAACAGGCAGGGCATTATACCAGGCGTCGGCCTCATCCCCGGACGGCTGATCAGATCCCGGAAGCGGCAGGCGGTTATTGTGGTCAATCAGGTAGAGATTGAGGGCGATGCCCCATTGCAGGAGGTTGTTGGCACTGCGCTGACGGAGGCGGTCGGACTTGGCTCCGAGGAACCAGGGAATGGCGACGGCCATAGCCAGCAGGAGCAGCCCGCCTGCCACCAGGATTTCCAGCTTACTGAGTCCGGAGCGGTGGTTCATGGTTCCTGCTCCTCGATAATCCAGCCCTCTGCGGACGGAGGTTGGGTCAATGCCTGAAGGCCCTCGGACTGCAAGTGACGGGACAGCGACTCAAATTCCCCGTCCGTCCCCAGGGGTCGAACAGATTGGGGGTCGAGCCCGAGTTCCCGGGCAATCAGACGGACAAAGAACCGGGAACTGACCACCCGCACCTGATCGGGCAATTCACTCCGGCGTAAAACACGCAGTTCCGGGATTGCCGCAAGTTTCCCGTAATCCTCGCGGTTGATGGTAAATGTTTCCAGCGCATTGGTCCAGGGGAGCACATTATAGAGACGGGATGTGTTGAGGGGACCGGCCTCCAACTGGTCGCGGATGGAATTGATCGATGAGACGATGACATCCGCTTCGGCTCGGCTGCGGAGGATATAAAGGTAGGCATCGAGAAATGCTTCACGGGAGATGTCCGTCTCGAGGTTTCCCAATTTCTGGTCCGCCTCGACGATTTCCGGAGCAAACGCGGAGAGGCGTTCGGTGATTTCCGGATCCGCTTCCGAGGTGTTGGCGGTGAGCTGAATCAGTTCGGGGGGCCGGGCGGCGATCCATCCGGTTCCCTCACGTTTCAACTCCAGCCGCGAGAGGGTAAATCCACGGTTACGGCGCAGGATATTCTGACTGACCGGCACCGGCCATTGAGGATAGGTCTGCTGCTGCCAGATGGCATGCCCTTGCTGGCTGTAAATATTGTGGGCCAGGATGGCATCGGCTCCGACGGATTCGATCAGTTTTGCCTCGTCCGGTTCCGGCTTGGTTCCGGATTCAAATTTCATCCAGTTCAGGAGTGTCAGATCCGGTGCCGGGCCGCTGAGCCAGGTCTGGTAGTTACGGACCGTGACTACCGGGCGGTTGACGGTGCCAAACCACATCGGAAAGCGCTGGGGCTGATTTTCCGCGCTGGCGGTTCCATAGAAATTGGCGATCAGGCTGATACTGATCCCCTTTTTCTGCAGCCGGGTTGCCGGAAGCGCGTCAGGCAGAACTGGCTCTCCATCGACGGTGACGAAAGGACAGAGTACCGGCATGGCCAGTGCCTTTAGCACCGGAGCGGGAATATCCGCGTCCAGGTTACCCAGGAAAATAGCGTCGTATTTCAGAGTGTTCAGCAGTTCGACCATGTTCATGGATCCGGTGGCAAATGCGGCAAAGGAGCCACTCAAGCTGTCGCCGCTGTCGATCAGGAGCACGGTGTCCCCATTCGCTTCCGCCTCCGCCCGCACTTTTTTCACATAACCGGCCAGATAGGCATAATGCTGTAGCGGAGCGATCCGCTGCAGTTCCCGGGGATAGGCGTTACCCGCCATCCGTCCAGTGGTCAGGATAATTACCTTGCCAGAATCCGGCTGACGGCATCCTGGTAGCAGCACCATAAGGAATACAAGAACAAGAACACTCAATCGTTTCACACCTAATAGTAGGCAAAGCCAGGTGTCATTTCTGTGACAAAGATGCAGATTATTTCACAGCGTCGGCAATTAAGGGACAGTGAGGGAATTCAGGCAGGCTTGAATTCCCTCACTGTCCCTTAATTGTTCT
>CAYTLD010000112.1:4032-7258 GCA_964438585.1 uncultured Blastochloridaceae bacterium
GTTCTAAACAGCTTTGATTTGAAAAGTCTTGAGCGGGGGCTAGCCGGAAGGTTATCCCCCGCTTTTTTCGCTTTTTTTGGCGGTCTGCCAGAGTTCTTCCAATTCGTCCAACGTCCACTGTTTGTCGGGGTCATGCTGCGAGCGCATGGCTTCGACCTGCCGGAAGCGGCGCTCGAATTTCCGATTGGCCTCCCGGCAGCATTGCTCGGCGTCGAGGTTGAGGTGGCGACAGAGATTGACGAGGCTGAAAAAGACATCTCCCATTTCATCGGCGGCCCGTTCCGGGTTTTCGAGATCGTTTTCCAGTTCATCGATTTCCTCGCGGCATTTTTCCAGAACCGGACGGAGTTCCTTCCAGTCGAATCCGGTTTTGGCGGCTTTTTTCTGCAATTCCTGGGCACGCATAAGTGCGGGCAGGATGGGAGGTATCCCGTCGAGAGCGCTTTCGCGTTCCGGCTTTTCCTTTTTCTTCAGTTCCTCCCACTTGACCAGAACCGCAGCGGCATCCTCGGCGTGGTCTTCACCGAAGACGTGGGGATGTCGGCGGATGAGTTTTTCATTGATATGCGTGGCCACATCCTCGATAGAAAACGCGCCCCGCTCCTCCGCCAATTGCGCATGAAAAACGATGTGCAGGAGCAGATCGCCCAGTTCCTCGCAGAGCATGGGGTCGGAGGATTCATCGATGGCTTCGAGGACTTCATAGGTTTCCTCCAGCAAGTGGGAGCGAATCGACTGATGAGTTTGCTCGCGATCCCAGGGGCAGCCGTCCGGTCCACGTAAGCGGGCGACAATACTTCGCAATTCATCGATCGGTTCCATGCCCCCTTTCATAGATGAAATCAGGAGCAGCGGAAGGAGATAATGCCAGATCAATCGAGGAAGAAATAAGGGACAGGCACCTATTTCCCCTGCGGCTTTGATGCCCTCTCTGTAAATATCACTCTGGAAATAGGTGCCTGTCCCTTATTTCTGCGCTGTTCTCCGGTGGGGGCGTGGGTTTAGGATTTTGGTTCATGGATAGCGTGGCGGAAGCATTCGGGTGGTTGGATTGGATAGTGGTGGCGGGGTATCTGTTGCTCACGACGTGGGTGGGGCATCGCCTGCGCGGGCAGCAGGTGACCATCCGTGATTTTTTTCTGGGCGGGCGCAAACTCCCGTGGCCGGCGGTTTCCGGATCGATCATTGCCACCGAGATCAGCGCCCTGACTTTTATCGGCGTTCCCGGCATAGTCTATGCGGTTGGGGGGGATTTCACCTACCTGCAATGGGCGCTGGGTTCGGTGCTAGCCCGGTTTCTGGTTGGGATCTTTCTGGTCAAACGTTACTACGAAGAGGAGATTTTCAGTCCCTACGATTATATGTCGAATCGGCTGGGGAGCTGGGTCCGGACGCTGACCACGGTCCTGTTTTCGGTCGGAGCGATCCTGGGGCAGAGTGTCCGGGTCCTGGTGACAGCGACGATTCTTTCCTCCGTGACTGTTCTGCCCTTTACCTGGTGCATCGTGATTATCGGTGTCTTTGCCATGATCTGGACCCTGATGGGGGGGATGACCACGGTGATCTGGACGGATGTGATGCAATTTGGACTTTTCCTCTTTGGCGGCGTGCTGGCACTGGGATGGATCGTAGGCTCACTGGACGGCGGGTGGGGGCATTTGCTCGAAACAGCGGGGGAGACGGAAAAGCTCCGGCTTTTTAATCTGACCTCGCCCTTTGAAGAACCCGGCCTCGGCTTCACCCTCTGGGTGGCCATTCTAGCCATGCCTTTTCAAAATCTGGCCGCCTTCGGAACCGATCAGCTCAATGCCCAGCGGATGTTCTGCTGCCGGGATGCGCGCGGCGCAAAACTGGCTATTATCTGGAGCAGTGTCTCCCAGGTGGTTGCCATCCTGATGATGTTCGTCGGAGTGGGACTCTTTGTCTATTACCTCGATCATCCGCCGGGAGCGGAGCTGAAGGCCCTTTTCCTGGAGGATGCGGACCGTGTCTTCCCGGTCTGGATTGTCACCGTGCTGCCGGTCGGGCTGTCCGGCCTGGTGCTGGCAGCCGCCTTTGCGGCGGCCATTTCCAGTCTCGACTCCATCCTGGCCGCACTTTCTCAGACCACGCTCTCCCTCATCCGCAAGGGTAACTATGAGTCAACGGAAATAGAGGGAGGAAAAGACATATCGAAGCAAATGATCCGCTGGTCCCGACTGCTGGTGATCGGCTGGGGAATCGTTCTCACTGGCTTTGCCATTTTTATGCAGGCGGTGCGAGATGATACCAACCTGATCAACCTGGCCTTCGGCATGACCGCCTACACCTATGGGCCCATGCTGGGGATCCTCTTCCTGGCCCTGGTCACGCGTCGAATTTCTCGGCCGGGGCTGGCCGTCGGTCTCGTCCTCTCCCTGCTGGCCACCCTTTATGTGCGTCCGGACCTGGCTCAGACCCTGCAACTCATCGGCTGGATTTCCCCCGAGACCGCCGCCTCCTGGGCATCGGGGATTTCCTACGCCTGGCTCTATCCGGTCACCTGCGCCATCACTTTCTTCAGCGCCTGGCGGCCCCGCAAAAGCTGGAATCCATCATGAAAGCAACCCTAGCCAGTTGGATGTTGTGGGTCGTGGCGATCGGGCTTTTTATTTCTGGTGTCACGGTTTGGCCCGCGATAACGGAATTAGAATGGCTTGTCTATGCGGTGTGGGGCGATTCCGTGGCGACGGGGGAACTGCACCGTTTTACGCTTCAGGTCATTGAGGCACTCAAATATGTCGATCAGACCTACCCTTATCTGATGTATGGTTATGACTGGCTGGCATTTGCTCACATAGTTCTGGCAATTTTATTTGCCGGTGCCGCGCACGACCCGGTACGAAATAAATGGATCATTCAGTGCGGTTTAATCATGTGCGGTCTGATCCCGGTTCTGGCCGCTATCTGTATTCCGGCCAGAGGTATTCCCTGGGTATGGTTTTATATCGATTTTGCCTTTGCACCCGCAGCAGCCATCCCTCTGTGGATCGCCCTAAGAGATGTTTGCAAAGCCGAGAAATCCTCAGGTTGAATCAAAGGAGTCCCTAAGATTCCAGCTTTTGAATTTACATTGGGCGTGGCGGGATGACATTGAACGAACGCTTTTCCGCATTGGTCCACTGGATAAGTTCGGAAAGTTGGCCCCTGCGGACAACTCTCCTGCCTTGACCCAAAATTCTGCGCAGTTAATTTAATATCATGACTT
>CAYTLD010000113.1:0-7211 GCA_964438585.1 uncultured Blastochloridaceae bacterium
GGCCATGGCCGCACTGGGATCCGACACTGGCGGATCGATTCGCCAACCCGCCGCCTTCTGCGGCTGCGTCGGCTTGAAGCCCACTTATGGGCGTGTTTCCCGTTACGGGCTGACCGCCTTTGCCTCCTCACTCGATCAAATCGGTCCCCTGACCAAATCCGTTCAAGATGCCGCCTTACTCCTGCAATGTATTGCCGGGTATGACCCCATGGAGAATACCAGTCGCCCCGTCGAGGTTCCTGATTTCTCTGCCGTCTGCGAAACGTCAGAGATTCAGAATCTCACTATCGGGAAGCCTAAAGAGTACTATATCGAGGGATTGGATAAAGACGTCGCCGCCAGCATCGATGAGGCCCTCCAGTGGTTCCAATCCCACGGAGCCACCGTGAAGGAAATTTCTCTTCCCCACACCTCATCCGCAACAGCGGTTTACTACATTCTCGCCACCGCTGAAGCCTCGGCCAACCTGGCCCGCTTCGACGGAGTCCGTTATGGCCACCGCTCCGACCGGGCGGAGGACATGATCGATGTGTACCGGCTCTCGCGGGAAGAGGGCTTCGGTCCGGAGGTTAAGCGGCGTATTCTGCTCGGCACCTACGCCCTCAGCTCCGGATATTACGATGCTTATTACCATCGGGCCCAAAAAGTACGCCACCTCATCCGCACCGATTTCGAAAATGCCTTCAGGGAATGCGATGTGATCCTGACCCCCACCACCCCGGTTCCGGCCTTTCCGCTTGGAGCAAAAATCGATGACCCCCTGATGATGTATCTCAATGACATTTACACCATTGCCGCCAACCTCTCCGGCGTCCCAGCCCTTTCCATCCCCTGCCGCCCCAGTCCCGAGGGTCTCCCGGTTGGATTGCAACTGATCGGACCGCACTTCGGCGAAGAAACCATTCTCAAAGCCGCTTGCGCGTTCGAAAGTGACCATGATTACTGCACCCTGAAACCGGAGTTGAGCCTGTGAGTGACTATGAAGCAGTTATCGGGCTGGAAGTCCACTGCCAGTTGAAAACCAGGACAAAAATGTTCTGCGGCTGCGCCAACCGCTACGGTGATCCCGTCAATACTAACGTCTGTCCGGTCTGCCTGGGCTTTCCCGGCGCGCTTCCGGTGCCCAATGAAACCGCCATCCTTAAGACAATTCTGACCGGACTGATGCTGGAATGCGACATCACGCCGGTGAGCAAATTTGACCGGAAAAATTACTTCTACCCGGACATGCCGAAAAATTACCAGATCTCGCAATACGATCTGCCCTTCTGCGTGGGGGGATCGGTCGCGCTGGGCAAGTTTGCCTTCCCGAAGGAGGTCCAGAACCAACCCGACTTGCCAATCGGGAAAAAAATCCGCCTCAACCGGATTCACCTCGAGGAGGATGTAGCCAAATCCACCCACACTCAAAATCACAGCCAGATTGACTTCAACCGGGCCGGCACCCCCCTGATGGAAATCGTCACCGAAGCGGACTTGCGCTCCGCCGACGAGGCCTACGCCTTCCTGAAGTCACTCCAGCAAATTCTTATCTATGGCGACGTCAGTGATGCTGACATGGAAAAAGGCCAGCTCCGCTGTGATGTCAATATCAGCGTTCGCCCCCGGGGCACCGAAACCTTCGGCACCAAGTGCGAAATCAAAAACATGAATTCCATCAGCAAGGTGCGCCGGGCTCTGGAATATGAAATCGAACGCCAGATCGAAACCGTTTCCTCCGGCGGAGTCATCCTTCAGGAAACCAGACGCTGGAATGATCAGATCGATCAGACCACGGTCATGCGCACCAAGGAAGATGCCCATGACTACCGCTACTTCCCGGATCCGGACCTCCTGCCCGTCCGCACCCATGAAGACCTCCTGCCCAAGGCAAAAAGCCTCCTGCCTGAACTGCCCCAGCAGAAAAAAGAGCGCTTCCAATCCGAATTCAGCCTGACCGACTACCAGGCAGAAGTGCTGGCCTCCGACCAACGCCTCAGTGCCTACTTCGAGGAAGCCGCCTCGCGAACCTCATCCCACAGCAGCCTGGCCAATTTCATCATCAATGACTTTCTCGCCACCGAGCCCGACCTCTCTGATATTACCGTCCCAGCTGGTTATTTCTCCGAGGTGGCTGACCTCCTTGAAGCCGGTAAAATTAATTCCAAGCAGGCCCGTGAGGTAATTTCCGGAATGTTGGAATCCGGCAAAGAACCCTCTGCCATTATCGAAGAAAAAGGACTCGTCCAGCTCAGTGATGTCAGCGAACTTGAACCCCTCTGCCAGGAAGCCATCCGGCAAAAGCCGAAAAGTGTCGAAGACTTCCGCGCCGGAAAAACCGCCGCCATCAACGCCTTGAAAGGATATGTCATGAAACAAACCGGCGGAAAAGCCAACCCTCAGGTCGTCAATGACCTCCTCACCCGCCTGCTTTCGAGCTAATCTGATGCGTTTATCGCTTGGCTTGTTTCACTTCCTCTTATAGTTTGGTGACATTCGATGGCTTTTAATGACGAATATATCCTCGAATTACTCACGAATTCTGGGCTCATCACCGCTGAAGACGCAGCCAATGTCCGCGTTCAGGCCGCGCAGAATAGCACCCCGGTCGCGGACGAAGCCGTCAATATGGGACTCTGCTCCCGCAACGACCTCCTCCAGGCCATGGCCAACGACTGCGGTATGCAATTCGTCACCGAACTCGGCCAAGTCGATCCCGACAGCATCGAACTCCTGAAGACCTCGCAGGCCCGGCGCTATCAGGCCATCCCATTTGCCCGATTACCCAACGGCGTGCGCGTCGCGATTCCCGATCCGATGGATTTTGAAACTATCGACGCCCTTCGCCACCTCTTGCGCATGGACATTGACCCGGTGGTCGCGCCCCAGGAGGTCATCGATGAAGCCCTCGCCCGTCACTACGGCAGCATGGAGGAATCCATCCTCACCCTCGGCGCGGAGGATGTGGAACTTCAGGAGCGGAAAGGGGCCTATGCAGGCGAGGAAGATGCCGGCGAGGGCGACGCCCCGATTATTAAAATGGTCTATGGAATGATCATGGACGCCCACCGCCTCAAGGCCTCCGATATTCATATCGAACCTCTGGAAAAACGCTTCCGCCTGCGCTACCGGATGGACGGTGTGCTCCAGGAAATGCGCGATCCACCCAAACGCCTCCAATCCGCCATCCTCAGCCGGATTAAAATTATGTCAGGCATGAGCATCGCGGAAAAACGCATTCCCCAGGATGGACGGATATCACTCTCCCTGACCGGCCAACAGCAAATCGACCTCCGTGTTTCCACCATTCCAACCGTTCACGGCGAATCAATCGTCATGCGGATTCTCGATAAGTCCGCCCTGAAATTAGGATTGCCGGAATTGGGATTTCTTTCTGATGACCAGGTTGTCATGGAAAAAATCCTCAGCCTGCCTGACGGAATTTTCCTCGTCACCGGCCCGACCGGTTCGGGAAAATCAACCACCCTCTACGCCTGCCTGAACATGCTCAACCTGCCGGACCGGAAACTGATCACCGTCGAGGATCCGGTGGAGTACGATATGGCCGGAATCAATCAGGTAGCCGTCCACGAAGACGTCGGCATGACTTTCGTCGCCGCCCTCCGGGCCATGCTCCGCCAGGCTCCCAATGTCATCATGGTCGGGGAAATTCGTGACTCCCCCACCGCCAATATCGCCATCAATGCCTCGCTCACCGGCCACCTCGTTTTCAGCACCCTTCATACCAACGACGCCCCCAGCGCGGTCACCCGTCTGGTGGACATGGGAGTCAAGCCCTTCCTCGTCTCCTCCTCCATCCGTGCGGTCATGGCCCAGCGACTGATCCGCAAAATCTGCCCCCACTGTACCGAACCCTATACTCCCAGCGAATACGAACTCAAGGCCCTCAACCTGAACCCGGAAATGATGAGTGGAGCTAATTTTCAAAAAGGTCGCGGATGTGATCAGTGCCGCGGCAAGGGCTATCGTGGCCGTGCCGGGATTTTCGAAATTTTTATTGTCGATGATGAAATTCGCAGCCTCGTCAACAAGCAGGCCAGCATAACAGAAATTCGCAAACGGGCCCGCGACCTCGGCATGCGCACCCTGCGTGAGGACGGCATCCGCAAGGCCGTCTCTGGGATGACCACCCCCGAAGAAATTATCCGTGTCACTATGGGAGACGCAAGCTGATGGACCCAAACCTGCTCATCGCCTATCTGAAGGAACAGGGCATTGTCGATGAAACTCAGGCCTCCGACCTCATTGAGGAACAAGGCCGCACCGGCAAGTCTCTCGAAGATATCATTCAGGACTACGCCATTCTCGATAAGGCCCAGCTCCTGCAACAGATCGCCACCTCACTCGGATTGGAATATGTCGATCTCAGTAATGCTGAATTTACCCCCGAACTCCTCAGCTCCATCCCACCGCAAACTGCCCGTCTGCACGGTGCGCTGCCGGTTCAGTATGACGGATATACGGTCACCGTCGCCCTCACCGACCCCCTCGATATGCAGACCGTTGAGGACCTTCGCTTTGCCGCCGGAAAAGACATCAACCTGGTCGTCGCCCCCATCGAGCAGGTCGAGCAACTCGTCTCCCAATACTACGGAACCGAAGAGGATTCCATCGAGGAATTACTCTCTCAACTGGCGGGTGAGGTCTCACTCGAGGATGACGATGCACTCGAAGATATCACCTCCGTGGCTGGCAGCGCCCCCATCATCAAATACGTCAATTCCGTTCTGGCCAAAGCCATCCAGGCTCAGGCCAGTGACATCCACTTCGAGCCCTTCGAGAAGGAATTTAAAATCCGCTACCGGGTCGATGGTGCCCTCTATGAAATGTCGCCGCCGCCCAAGCGCCTCGCCCTTCCCGTCATCTCGCGGATCAAGGTCATGTCCGGGCTTAATATCGCCGAACGACGCATCCCCCAGGACGGACGCATCCAGACCATCATGGCCAACCGGCCTGTTGATTTGCGGGTTTCCACCCTGCCCACCCAGCACGGTGAAAGTGTCGTGCTGCGTGTTCTCGACCGCTCTGTCGTCAACCTCGATCTGGACGCTCTCGGCATGCCCGCAAACCTCCTCGAATACGTGCGCGAGACCATCAAAAAACCCCATGGCATCTTCATCGTGACCGGACCGACCGGCTCCGGAAAAACCACCACCCTCTATTCCTGCATCCGTGAGATTAACAGCACCGAAACCAAACTCCTCACCGTCGAAGATCCGGTGGAATATGAAATCGAGGGGATTCAGCAGGTCCAGGTGCAGGAGGGAATCGGTTTGACCTTCGCTCGCGCACTTCGCGCCTTCCTGCGTCAGGATCCCGACCGTATCCTGGTCGGGGAAACGCGGGATCTCGAAACCGCGCAAATCGCCATCCAGGCTTCCCTCACCGGCCACCTCGTCCTGACCAGCCTCCATACCAATGACGCCCCCGGTGCCCTCACCCGCCTCATTGATATGGGAATCGAGCCCTTTCGCATCTCCGCCACCCTCGAAGGCGTGCTCGGGCAACGCCTGATCCGTAAAATTTGCCCCGACTGCATCACCCCCTACGAGCCCTCAGAAAGTGTACTTGCCCAAATCGGAATTACCGCACACGATATCGGTGATAACTTATTCTACTACGGTGAAGGATGTGAGTCTTGCAACCAATCCGGCTACCGGGGAAGAAAAGGGATTTATGAACTTCTCGATATCTCAGAACCGATTCGCATTCTCATCAACGAGCGGGCACCTCATGTCGTCATCCGCCAGAAAGCCGTTGAATTAGGTATGACTACCCTCAGACAGGATGGAATACGGAGCGTTTTTGATGGTCAAACAACTATTGAAGAAATAATCAAATACACCTAGAAAAACAGATATGCCTGTATTCAGTTACACCGCCGTCGATCCCTCCGGCAAACAGCACAGCGGAACCGTGGAGGCCGCCGACACCAATGCCGCCAGTGTCGCCGTCAAAAATATGGGCTACTTCCCGACCAATATTGCGGAAGGTAACCAGGCTGCCTCTCACTCTCAAACCAACTTCAATTCTCCTGCTCAATCCAACGCCAAAGGAGGCAAGGTCAAAAGTAAGATCCTCATGGTCTTCACCCGCCAGTTGGCCACCCTGATCGATGCCGGCCTGCCCCTCCTGCGCAGCCTCCGCACCCTCATGAAGCAGGAACGCAACCCCGCCCTGCGCGGTGCCATGAGCAATCTCGCTGACTCCGTCGAGTCCGGCAGCACCTTCTCCGAAGCCCTCGCTCAGCATCCGAAAATTTTCAATAAACTCTACGTGAACATGGTCAAAGCCGGTGAATTGGGCGGGGTGCTCGAAATCGTCCTGACCCGTTTGGCTGAATTCCAGGAAAAGTCGCAGCGCATTCGCGGCAAAGTTATTTCCGCCCTTGTTTACCCGATCGTTGTTCTCTGTATTGCTGTCGGCATTCTTGCCTTCCTGCTCCTCTTTATCGTCCCCCGCTTCGAAGCAATTTTCCAGGACATGCTCGCCGGCAAACCCCTCCCGGGACTAACCTCGTTCGTCATCGAACTGAGTCGGTTTATCCAATACCTGGTCTGGCCACCGTCCGTTGCTGAAACCGGCACCTCCCTGCCGATTATCCCCTTCCCCTTCCTTCCGGTTATTATCGGTGCCGTGGTCATTGGTTACATCGCCTTTTCCAAGACCGCCGTCGGCATGAGTGTTCTCGATCGAATCCGCCTCAAATTACCAATCTTCGGGGATCTGATTACCAAGTCATCCATCGCCCGCTTTTCCCGGACCCTCGGAACACTGGTCACCAGCGGGGTTCCCATCCTGCAGGCTATTAGCATCACCCGTGAAACGTCCGGAAATTCGGTCATTGCTGAAGCCATCGGAAGAGTGCATGACGCCGTCAAGGAGGGTGACAGCATGGTCAACCCGCTCGAAGCTTCCGGGCTCTTTCCGCCCATGGTCATCAGCATGATCCAGGTCGGTGAAGAAACCGGTCAATTGCCCGATATGCTTAACAAGATCGCCGACGTCTATGAAGATGAAGTCGATACCGCCGTGGCCGGACTGACCTCATTGCTCGAACCGGTCATGATCGTCTTCCTGGCTGTCGTCGTTGGCACCATCGTCGTCGCCCTCTTCCTGCCGCTGGTCGAAATCATCAAGAATCTCTCCGGCGGCATCTAAAGCGGCACTGCGAAGAATCAAAGCATATCCCATATCGACACCATCGATAT
>CAYTLD010000114.1:0-7183 GCA_964438585.1 uncultured Blastochloridaceae bacterium
TCGGTTTTGATGAAGTCGATGCCGAGGTTGTTCAGGTGGGTGAGAACCTCAATGATCTGGGTGTGGGTGATGGAGGATTCTTTGTCTTCGGGCTGGAAGCGGCAACGCCAGTGGTCAGTGGTGAAGATATCCGGAAAGCCGTCCGGCCAGACTTTGACACCGCGGTTGGTGATCATGATGAGTTTGAGAGCATCGGTTTCCGCTTTCCGGACTTGTTCCGCGAGGGCATCGGGGGTGCAGTCGCTGTTGTCAATGAAGACATCGACACCGACCAGAGACTTGATGGCTTTAGGTCGGATCGACAACTCGATGCGGGGCATAGCGTCGTCTTCATACCTGCGCGGCTTGAGCCGGACAGGTTCTTTTCCGAGTCGGTCGATGACGGCCTGACCAAAATCCCTAGTGCCGACGCGGGCACTGCTGGACTCCGGACGGTAGAGGTCACCGGTGTGGATGCCTTCCTCGATAGTGGCCAGCCAGGCATTGTGGATCCGGGAGGCGACGTCGCCCTGACCCAGATGGGCCAGCATGCGGACGGCACTCAGCAACATGCCACTGGGGTTGGCGATATCCTGGCCGGCGATGTCGGGGGCAGATCCGTGAATGGCCTCGAAGAGGGCGTAGTGGTCACCGATATTGGCGGAGGGGGCCAGTCCGACCGAGCCGCTGATTTCCGCAGCGATGTCGGAAAGAATATCTCCATAGAGGTTCGGGACCACGATGACGTCGAATTTTTCCGGCACCGTGGCCAGCCGGGCCATGCCGATGTCCACGATCATGGTATCTGATTCCAGATCCGGATATTCCGCCGCGACCTCGAGAAAAACCTGCCGGAAAAGACCGTCGGTCAGCTTCATGATGTTGTCTTTGATCAAGCAGGTGACTTTTTTCCGGGAGCGTCGCCGGGCGTATTCGAAAGCGAAGCGGACGATTTTCTCGCTTCCCGGACGGCTGATTAATTTCAGGCATTGCGTGACCTGGTCGGTTTGGCGGTGTTCGATACCGGCGTAGAGATCTTCCTCATTTTCCCGAATAATGACGACATCCAGGTGGGGGCAGCGGACGGGAACATAAGGGGAGTAGGCGATGCAGGGGCGGACGTTGGCGTAGAGTCCGAGGGTCTTGCGCAGGGTGACATTAAGGCTTTTTACTCCACCGCCCTGGGGGGTGGTGATGGGGCCTTTGAGAATAATCTTCCGTTCCCGGATTTGATCCCAGGTCTCCGGGGCGATACCGGAGGTGTGACCCTGGAGATACATCGATTCTCCGATGGTGATCGATTCGATGTCGAGGGAGCTGCCGGCGGCTTCGAGGATATCAAGTGTGGCGGCGGTAATTTCAGGGCCGATGCCGTCACCTGGGGCGACGATAATGGGCACCGGCGGGACTTCACCTTTCATACGGCGTGATGTTTGAGGATTATTATTCATGTGTGGCTAAATGACTATTTTAGAAGCGAGGGAATGTCAAAGAGTTACGGCGAGTGGCACTCATCAAATGTTCAGTGGGCGGGCAGAGTGGAGGGGAGCAAGGAGTTCTCGCCTTTCCTGTCACGCCCTCTAGTGGGGTCGAAGTTCCGATGAAATCGGGATGTAGACCCAAGCCTTTGGGCGACGGCGGAAGGTGAGCATCCGTGGGTTTAGGAACCTAACGGCTAAAGCCGTCACTCCGAACGGTGCAAGGATGGTGCGAAAATCAAAAGGCAAGGACGAAGCCTTCAGTCATTCCGGCTGGACGGTTTTGATCTGGTTTTGTTTTTTGATATCGATCATGGGGCCTCCGGATTGGGGATCAGTGACCAGGGTTCCGAAAATTTCCAGTTCGGTGCCATCCCGGACCCACGCTTCGAGCTGGGTGCTCTGGTAGAGGACGATGTGGGGCTCGAAGATTTCGACCCGGAGGCCCTTGTCTTTATCCTGATGAAAGAAGAGCATCCCGACTTCGAAGGCCTTGGGGACACCGCGGACGGTGACATCCTTACCGATCTGGCTGCGGAGGAATTCCATGTTGGTGGGAGAGCGGGGGCGGCGGGCCTCAGCCTCCTCCTGGCGGGCCTGCTCCTCCTGGTTGAGGGATTTTTCCCTTGCCTCCTGCGCCTTATTCCAGGTGCCGAAGGCCCAACCGATCCCGGCGGCGAGCAGGAGAATGATGCTGATAATAATCACCGGCATCTGCCACTTCGGGGAGGTGCCGCCCTCTTTTTTCCGCTCATGCGTGGTAGTAGGAGGTGCTCCCGGAGACGAGTGACCGGAAGCAATATTGAGCGCCTGAAGGAATTCGATTAATTCCTGCCGCTGCTCCGGGGAGAGCTGACTGAGGGAGGCTTTCCAGTCGTTCAAGGACATAGACTCAATTTGGCTATTCCCGGATTCAACGAAAGAACAAAATGGTGCTCTCAGCGCAAGTTAATTTCCATAAGCCAAAGGCTCCTGCTATAGGGAATCCTTAGGATGGTTTCTAAAAAGTGGTTAATGACATGCGGGACGGATCGTTTATCATCCACTTCAATGAACATTCAGACGGTGCCTCACATCATTCATCAGACGTGGAAATCAAATAATCTTTCCGACTCTCTCAAGCGATACCAGCAAAGTTGGCAACGACACCACCCCGACTGGGAATACCGGTTCTGGACTGATTTAGATAATGAGGCTCTTGTGAAGAAGCAATTCCCGGAATACTGGGACTGGTATCAAAACTACCCGTATATGGTGCAGAAAGTTGATCTGATGCGGTTGCTTATCCTCCGCCAGTACGGCGGTATCCTTGCGGATATTGATCTGGAATGTCTTCGCCCGCTGGATGGACTGGTAGAGCCAGGGAAGCTTGTCATGGGCCGTGAATATGGCGGGATCGGATACCGCGAGAGAGGAAAAGACTACATCTGGAATGGCTTAATTATTACCCCGCCCAACCATCCGTTTATCGATACGCTTATCGATCTTATGAAAAAGCGCTTTGCGCCCAAGCCGGATGGGAAGCTGAGAAATTTTTATATTCTGAAGACCACCGGGCCCATCATCGTCGAGGAGGCGGTTGATGCCTATGAGGGTGACGATATCGTCATCCACCCGTCGGAAATGTTTTTTCCCACAGTTACATTTGAAAAATCTGAGCGACGGGCGCGGCGCATCGCTATAAAAAAGAATGCTTACACCGTGCATCACAACGCCAACTCCTGGTTTCCGTTCTGGATGAAAGCGGTATCCTGGATTATCTACATCTTCGAGATACGTCTGGGGTTCGCTGATACTTTTATTCCCTTTCAGCCCAAGCGGCGATCCCCATCTAATGAGTGAAGCCGATACCATCCCGACGATCCCGCGCATCATACACCAGACCTGGATCGGCCCGGAGCTGCCGGAGCGGTTCCGGGTCTTGACCTGGATCACCCACTTAATCGAGACCCGGCTCGGGTTCAAGCTGAGGGCCTCAGCGCCCGCCGGGAAATGAATCAGATTGTTGCTTCAGGCATGACCGTTTAAGGTATGCATATGTATGGACGTGTCGTAGTAATGGCCCTGGATTCCGTGGGAGAAGATCAGATCGATGATTTTTTATCCCGTGGCTACATGCCCCAGGTGCAATCACTCCGTGATCAAGGGACCCGCTGCCGGCTGGAAACAGAGGTAAGTTTCCCTTCCGGGAAAATGTCCTACGGTGCGACGGAGGGAAATTGGGTAATGTTTCAATCAGGCGTCAGCCCCTGGAAGAGCGGGTTCTGGGATACGATTGAATATGACCCGCACCGCTACCGGATCTGGAACCGAACCCGGAAGTTGACCTATGACTACCAGGAATTTCCGCCCTGGTATGACCTTGGCCCTGATTACCGGGTTAACCTTTTTGATATGTCTGCAAGCCGTCTCCCTGAGCAGACACCGGGGAGACAGGTGCTCGGCTGGGGAGGGCACTATCCGTTTGTGACACGCGGTTCGAATCCTCCGAATCTGCTCGATGATTTGAACCGTCGCTTCGGGAAAAACCGGATTTACCATCAGGACAACGGAGTATTCTGGAGCAAGCGCTATGCGAGTTGGCTGCTGAAAACAACCTTGGCAGAATTGGAACGACGCGAAGCCATCTGGTTGGAATTTATGGAGGATAAGGACTGTGATCTGATGATGGGCACCATCGGAGAAACGCACAGTGTCCTGCATGATCTATGGGCCGATGTGGATGAAAGCCATCCAGTTCATGCGGCCCGAGACGGGTTTCGTGACGCCTATGCGAAGGTATTCTCACGAGTGGATAAGCTCATCGGCTCCGTAATGGAACACCTTAACCCCGAGGATACGTTCATCCTGATGTCCGTGCATGGCATGAAAGCGAACAGCACGGATGCGTCCTGTCTGTTTTTTTTGCCGGAAATGCTCTACCGATTTAATTTTCCGGGAAAATCCGCCATTTCCCCGCGAACGACAGGAGAGCCGGTTCCCTCGCCACAGTTGAAGGGGAGTCACGATTACTGGTTTGGTGATGTCTGGAAGCAAAAAACAGCAGCCCTACCTTTATTGCAGCCAATTTTGGAAAAGCTACCCGCCTGGGCGAGGCTTCCAGGTCCGCATGACGATCTGAGTTATCCCTTTTTTGAGGACGTCTCCGGGCCTGGGAGCGGATGGATGCCGGCGGTCTGGTATCGTAAGACGTGGCCTCGCAGCCGTGCCTTTGCCCTGCCGGGGTTTGCCGAGGGACAGGTGCGAATCAATCTGATAGGCCGGGAGGGTGCCGGCAAGGTTAAGGCGTCGGACTACGAGCAGGTTTGCGATGAAGTAATTTCTTTTCTCAAGGGATGGACCAATCCCCGAAGCGGCGAGCCTGTTATCAAGGATATCCATCGAACGCGTTCCGGACCTGATACCGGCGGACCCCAGGCTCCCGATGCCGACTTATTGGTCTCTTGGACCGATGAACCATTTGATGTCGCGGAACACCCGCAGGCGGGACGCATCGGTCCGGTGACTTATTCGCGCACGGGGGGGCATAAGCCGGGAGGATTTGCCTTCATCAAAGGGCCGACCTTTGCCGGGGGTGTAAATCTAGGCAAGCGGGATGTGTATGACCTGGCTCCGACGATTCGATCCCTTCTGGGTGCTCCCCTCCCCCCTACCTGCGACGGGGAGGTGCTTTCAGGTGTGGCATCAGGTATGGAAACAAAAATATGGTCTTGAATGTGAACTGGGCTCTGGGGTGGCTGCTGGTTCCCTGGGTCATCTTCGCTTTCTGGCGCTGGTGGAACGTGTGTCGCTATGAGAGCAACCTGAAGGAGTGGCGGAGGACGATGGAGGAAGTCGGCAGGAAACCGATGCCGCCCGCGGTCATCTGGGCGGCGGTCAAGCATATCGCCCTGCAATACGACGAAAGCCTGCGCAGGCTGCTCAATCAGGATTACCCGGACTATGCGGTCGTCTTTGCCATCGAGTCACGGGAAGACCCGGCGTTCGGATACCTATGCGGGGCATTTGGAATCGATCCGGATTCGATTACCGATGGATGTGCGGTCATCCGGGCGGAGAGTTTGCGCGCTGCGCAGAACGTAATTTCCCCCGGCTTGAAAGAAGTGAGGATAGTTATTGCCGGCCTAGCAAATGATGAAGGGCAGAAAGTGCATAATTTACTGGCGGCCTATCGCTCCGATGAAGGTTATGGGGAGATCATTGCCATGTCCGATGCAGATTCTCATTGGCCACTTGATGGTTTGAGAAATCTGGCACTCTGCGTTATCGATGAGCGGGTTGGATTTGCCACCGGCTATCGATGGCTGGCCCCGCTTTCGACATCGGTTCCCAACCTCCTGGCGTCGGCTATAAACGGCTCAATTGCTACCATGCTGGGCAAATCGGCATTCAGAAATTACGCTTGGGCCGGTGGACTTGCCATACGCAGGGAGGTTTTCGAGCGGTATGACATTGCCCGGCTCTGGCGGGGAAAGGCCAACGATGACTACATTGTTTCCATGACCCTGAGAAAAGATATGCACCCCGTTTTTTGTCCGGGCCTAATGGCACTCAACAACATTGATTACCGGTGGGGATCATTCTTCAATTTTGCCCGGCGTCAATTAATTCAGGCATGGGTTTATGGGCGTAGGTTATGGGTGTATGGGTTTTTGATTATCGTTTCTTATCTGGGGGGCTGGGCCTTGGTCTTGATCGCCTCGTTGGCAGGGGTCGAGTGGACATTGCTTCCCGGAGCGATGGTTTACCTCATTGACATGCTGCGGGCCGGAGTCCGGAAGCGGATTATCGGTGCTATCTTTCCTGCTGAAGCCTGTGAGAGGCTCCATCCGGTCACACTGGTGGATCGTTTTCTTTCCCCGCTATCATTTCTCATCTTCTTCTTCCTCCTGCTGTCCACTGCTTTTACCTGGCGAATGACGTGGGGAGGTATCACTTACGATATGGGCGGAGGAAAAACAAGGGTACTGTCCAGAAAGTCCATCAGCCCCCATCAGGGATGACGACATATCAGAACGTTTCCGGGTCAACGGAAAGAGCGATCAAATTGATCCATCGCCGAGTTCGACAATGTATTGGTGCAAGTCGAAGCCCTCGGCTATTTCCTGGACTTGCCACTGGTGTTCGGCTCCCAGCTTGAGAGCAGCGACATAGCGCTTATGCCAGCGGCGGGGCTCGATCATGGAGAGGGAGAGCTGATCCCCGTCATGATAGAGGTAATACGTTTTCCCGATTACGGGCTCAAACCCGAAGCGGGCTTCGTAAACGAGTTTGTTCCAGTGAAAATCGTCGAGGAGGGCGACATATTGCGCGCGCATGGAGGCCAGTTTTTCGGACAGCTCACGTTGGACACTGGTGATTCCACGGCTCTTGAAGTCGGTCAAATCCGGTGGAGTGATTTGCGGGCTAAGGGTGGAGGTGGGGTAGGGTATAAAGTTAGGCCGTAGTTCCTGCCCGTCCATGGTTTCGATGGTCGCGAGACCCTGATCTTCTTCAATCATGGCTTTAAACTAACACGTTACGTGGAGAGGACAAGTGGAGGAAAAACCGCATCCTCCGCCCGAACGCGGCAAAGACGGCCAGTCGCGCCGAAGCTAAGCGAAGGCGGACGCTCTGCCCTCCACGTCTTTTCTCCCTCCCACGTGGAGGGAGGATCTCCGTATCCTCCGCCCGATCCCGGCAGAGACGGCCAGTCGCGCCGAAGCTAAGCGAAGGCGGACGCTCTG
>CAYTLD010000115.1:0-7143 GCA_964438585.1 uncultured Blastochloridaceae bacterium
AAAAAATTTAAAACCTATCCAATCAAACAACCTACAATAAAACTTAAACAACCTACGAATAAACCCATGAAAAAAACACTTACAACTATGATCTGCGCCGCCCTGTCGGTGGTTTGCAGCTATGCGGATACGACGCCGCATGATCTATCAAGCGGGAACTTTTCCCAAAACTGGACTGCGGACCTCATTTCAGCCAATGACGACTGGAGCAGTGTTCCGAGCATCATCGGCTACCAAGGTGGAGGACTGGCCAGCACGGATACGGACCCACAGACCGTTGTGGCCGATGGTAGTTTGACCTTAGTCGATGTTATCGAAGGTTCATCGGGAACAAGCACATCCGGAGGCGTTCACGAAATCGAAACTGACGTAATCGCCCTTCAGGGTTCGGGAACGGCGGACGCGCCTCACCTGGTCATCTTCCTCGACACCACCGGGCGTGAGGATGTTCAGATCAGCTATACTCTCACGGAAGAAGACACCAGCAACGCTGTCCAACAATTTGCGCTGCAATATCGGGTCGGATCGAGCGGAAATTTCACCAACGTGGGGGCAGGCTATATCGCCGACGCTTCAAATGGTGCCGCACAGACCACACCGGTCTCGGTCATCCTGCCTTCTGCGGTCGATGACCAGTCGGTGGTGGAAGTGCGCATCATCACGGCGGACGCCGGTGGATCAGACTCCATGATTGGGATTGACGATATCGTGGTCAGCTCCAATGCCATTCCGGCTCCGGTTCCCGGCAACACCATCAATCTCTTCCAGTCCATTCCCCTGGGTGTTGGATCAGGTGAAGTGGTTTCTCATGCCCAGGTGGGCAGTGACTATTTCATCGCGGTGACGGACAACCCGAATGGTGGCGTCTCGATCTACAAGTGGGTCGATGCCAACCAGAAGTATGTCTTTGATCGCTCGATCGATATCGCCACAGAGGTGGGTGTTAACTTCGACGAAGTCAGCTCCGTGGCTCTGGATCCGCGTGGAACCGGACTCGGTGCCGCTGTAGCTCAGGTGGATGATCCGTTGATCAACACCACCGGCGACCTCAGCATCCCGCAAATCGGACGCATCGTCTTCTTTGACGTGACCGATGGCAGCATCGAGGGACAAACCGACACCGGCTATCACCCGGACATGGTTACCTTCGGCAGCACCGGTATCTGCGCCGTTGCCAATGAAGGCGAATACGCCTGGGATACGGATGCGGAAACCCCGCTGCCCGCCAACAACCAGAATGGCTCGGTTTCTCTCTACGACCTGACCGGAGTTACGGTCGGGAGCTTCACCCCGGCGGCTACCGTTTCTGAAGTCAACGTGGATTTCAGCACGGCCACCCTGCCCGCTGGTGTCCGTTTTGCTACGGTGGAAGAGATCGAACCGGAATATGTCAGCTTCCTGGCTTCCGGCGATGCCCTCTTTGTCGGGGCCCAGGAGAACAACACCCTGTTCTATCTGGAAAATCTGAGCACCATCCTGACCACTCCGGCCTCGGCTTCCTGGGAAGTCTATCCGCTCGGATTTGTTCAGTATCAAACCGACGCCTCTGACAAGGATGGAATCGACATCAGCGATTACATCAAGGGTCTTCATATGCCCGATGCGATTGCGGTCTTCGAGCAAGGTGGCAACACCTATGTCGTTACCGCCGATGAAGGCGATGCCCGTCCGGATGATTCCGACATCAAGCGCGCCGGCAAATTTGCGGCCGACGAGGATGACCTCGTCGCTACCACTCCGGCCTACGATGCGGATGGCCCTGGAGCCAATGGCCCCCTTAGTGAAGCCGACTTCAACACCTTGTTGGAAGATAACGATGAACTGGGCCGCATCGATGTGCTCATCGATCAATCGACCGTCGCGGGTGAACTCAGCGACATCATTGGCCTGGGATCGCGCGGTATTTCCGTGTGGGAATACGACGACAGTATTCCAAGCCTGACCCGTGTGTCTCACCTGCCGCTGGAAAGCTTCCTCGCCACTGAGGATCCGACGCGCCACAACGCGAATGACGGAGGCGATCCTGGTGAAGCGGACAAACGTTCTGACAATAAAGGCCCTGAGCCGGAAGCGGTCAGCGTCGTCAACATCGGCGGAGTTAACTATGCCGTGGTAGGCTGTGAGCGCCAAAACGGACTGGTTCTGGTGGATCTGACTGATCCCGCCAATCCGGCTGCGGTTTCCTATATCAACAACCGCGATGCCGGCCTTATCTCTCCAGAGACGTCCACCATTGTGCCTGCCGCCAGCAGCCCCACCGGTGCCAACCTGGCCATCCTGGGCTACGAGGGAGATGACGGCGTGACCGGCGGAATCGGTGTTTACAACCTCGAGGAAAGTGCCTCATTCACCCTGACCATCCTGCATAACAACGATGGGGAATCCCAGTTGTTCGATTATGAAGGCGACTCCGACTTCGGCAGCATTGCCCGCTTCAAGACAGCGGTGGATGCTCACCGGAGCTTTTACCAAAGCCTTGGTCAAGGGGTGGTCACCGTCTTTGCCGGTGACAGCTTCCTGGCCGGACCTGAATTTCAGGCCAGCCTGGAAAGCGGTGCTCCGGGTGCACGCACCTTCTACGATGCGCTCGCTCTCAGCCAGATCGGTTATGACGCCCTCGCCATCGGTAACCATGAACTCGACTTCGGCCCGGATGTGCTGGCTGAGTTCATCGGCGACGCTCAAACCACCAACTCTGCGACTTACCTCAGCGCCAACCTCGACTTCACCAATGAAGCCGACATGCTGGCCCAGGTAACCGCCGGGAACGTGGCCACCAGCCTGATCGTCAATGTGCCGACCGGCAGCGGTGTCAAGAAGGTGGGCATCATCGGTGCCACCACCGAGAACCTGCCCTTCATCTCATCGCCCCGGGACACGATCATCAATACGGTCGTTTCCTCGGTCAATGCGGAGATTGCCACCCTTCAGTCGAACAATGTGGATGCCATTATCCTTATCAGCCACCTTCAGGGACTGGATGAAGATGTGGATCTGATCCCCAGCCTCAGTGCCGGAATTGATCTGATCGTCGGTGGAGGAGGAGATGAACTCCTGGGCAACCAGACTGCCGCTTCACCGCGCAGCATCTATGGCTCATCCGCTCCGGCCAGTGTCATTGATACCGGCTTGTTCACCAGCGACAGCTTCGAAGATGTGGACGGCGACCCATTAACGGAAAATGAGTATCCGTTCATCAGCAGCAACACCGATCTGGGAGGAAACACCATCCCGCTCGTCACCGGTGCCGGTAACTACGCTTACCTGGGACGGGTTACTCTAACCTTCGACGGCCTCGGAGGCGTGACCGTGGACAGCACCTCGAACCCGGCCCTGATCCAGGACACCTCCATCAGTGCTACGGATGGGTATGATCAGGACGCGACCGTCATCTCGACGATTGCTCCGGTGCAGACCTTCGTCGATGGACTGGCCAGCAACATCATTGGACACACTTCGGTGGAATTGCCTCAGAGTTCCAACCTGATCCGTTCCGATGAGCGGGCAGTGGGTAACCTGGTGGCGGACGCCTACCTGGCCAAGGCGCAAGCCCTGGCGGCCAGCTTCAGCGTCGATGTGCCGCAGGTGGCTCTGGTCAATGGCGGCGGAATCCGCAGCAACATTCCGGTCGGTGACATTTCCGAGCTGACGACGTTTAACGTCTCCCCCTTCGGAAACTTCGTAGCCGTGGTCGAGGACATCACCTCCGCCGACTTCAAACTGCTGTTGGAAAATGCCTACTCCCGCACCGTCGATAACGATCCCGGAGTCCCGGTTGATCCGCAGCGTCAAGGTGGTGGAACCGGTCGTTTCGCCCAGGTTTCCGGGGTGGATGTTGTCTATGACATCTCCAATACCCCGCTAGCTCTGGATTCGGTAACTGAAACCATTTCCACTCAGGGAACCCGCGTCATCTCTGCCATCCTCACGGATGGAACGGTGGTGATCGCGGATGGAAACCCGGTGCCAGGAGTTACCGTCGATATTACCCTGCCGTTCTTCAACGCCAACGGTGGTGACCAATACTTCCGCTTCGCACAAGGAGGCACGTCCTACACCAGTGTCGATTACCCGGTGGTCCCGCTGATCGGTAACACCGACCAGCAGGCCCTCGAGGACTACCTCGTCAGCCTCGCCACCTCCAACACCCCTGGGGACGAGTTGGATGCCGACACCCGCTACGACCTGACTCAGGACGGACGGATCGTCACCCTCTCTGACGTGGATAATGACCGCCTGGATGACCGGATCGAGGACAAGCTCGGCACTGACATCAATGTCGCGGACACCAACAACCCGACCGACGTGATCAATGTCGTCACCAATCTGGAAACAGCAGCGAACACCGCCGGAGAAACCGCTGGTATCGCGACCGGTGAGAGCAATGTCATCAATGATCCGATCAGCTTCTACGATGAAATTATCGCCGCTAGCCCGACCCAGACCCAGATCATCCGTGCCAACACGGTCGTCGGTCTGGTTAACAATCCGGGTGCCATTGGAGGAACCATCGATCTCGATATCGACATCCTCTCCGGTGATTCTCCCGATAACCTGGATACGGTTCTGGATTCGATGACAGTAACCGGGCTGGAGGCTGAAGCGAACAAGTTGTTCTATGAAGCCGATGCCGCCGCAGGCAGCGTGACTCCCTAATCGCAGTCAAATTAAGATTAACCTTTAACCACCGAACCCCCTCCCACACCGGGAGGGGGTTTTGTGTTTTTCGGACATCGTTAAATTCAGGTGACATCCTTCTTCGAGGTTGGGAATCCGATACCTCTCCCCCTACAATCGTGATCATGAAATTAATATCGACCACCGCTTTTTTAATCCTCTCGCTCAGCCTCCCCCTGGCCACATTCGCCTCGGAGGCACTCTTCCACCCCGAGCAACAGATGGAGACCATCTATTCATACCTCAATGGGTCATACAAACACGTCAAGGCGGATGAGGTTAATGACGAATTCAGCCCCGGCTACAAATTCAAGGTCGTCAACGATCTGGCCACCTGGAAATTTATGACCCTCGATGGGCGACATTGGTCCTCATCGATGGACCTCACCCATCCGGTTCAACGTGCCTACCATGTCTTTCTCCTGCACGGTCACCTGCAGCGCATCGCCCCCCTGCCTGAGAATGAGCGTGAACTCTATGAGATGGATGAAGAGGAATCCGAAAAAGCGGAAATGCGCTATCAGAAGGAACTCGGCTCCGCCGGGAGCTTTCTTCGCTTCCAGCTGACCGACGCCAGCGTTGAGGGGCGTCCGCAGGTGGTTCAATTCCGCATCCCCCTCGATCCCGACCGAACGAATGCCTACGCCATCCAGCCCAACCTCACTCGTCTGAAATACGCCTTTGAGGCGCTGCAGCAGGCCAGATTGATTTCTGACTTTCAGACTACTGTGGGCCGCACACCACCTGCGGACTTCCATCCCGAGTCGCCGGGCGCTCTCGACGGATTCTGGGTGAGTGACATTCCCGGCCCGAACCAGGATGACCCGCAGCCTGTGGCCTCTCACCTTATCGCTATACGCGGATCTGCCGCAGAGGAATACATCGCCACCCGCGATGGTCAGGTCTTCGGGGAACTGAAATCAAAGCTTCTGCTCGAGCCCAACGGCGTGCTCGCCCTCCACACCCGACGGGTGACAGAGGGATTTCTGGGTGAGCAACATTCTGACCGCCACCTCCACGTCCTCTCCGCTGATGAAAAATCGATCCAGGTGCGCTGCCTGCCATCGACTGAATCCCAGCCCTTGCGATCTTATACCCGGCTCACTGAAGCCGGGTTCCAGGAAAAAATTGACGCCGCCCGGCAGGGCCACCAGAAATTCGTCACATCCCACCCCATCCCCACTAATGCCCCGAAAGAAAAGCTGCGTCGCCAAAAAGAAATTATCCAACGCCTGAACGATATCGGAGAGGGAAGCGGCTAGCGGCTAACGGCTTCCTCTTACGCCACATGATTTGGCGGGCAGTGCCGGAATTCGGGGGAGGTCTCTCCGAGACCTCCTCGGGCCGTAAGGCCCAACGCGCTAGTCAACAGAGTGGGAGACATCGCAGATTCCCGAGGAGGCCTCGGAGAGGCCTCCCTACCCTCAAACGCTAGAAAACTCACCGTATCATGGGGATCAGTCTACTAGAGCATGTTGTAATCAGTCTGACGCGCTTAAAGAAGGATCAGTGGGTGGGGCGCAGCGTCCACGCAAGCCGGAGTCATTGATGATAAGCGGCTTGTCTGGAGACTGCGCCCTACCTGCCCACATCAATAACTCATCATACGATGTTGCATGAACTACTAGACGTTCACCCAGCGTCCGAGGATAAATTGGATGAGCATGATGGCGATGACCAGGGCTGGTCGCCAGTCGGCGGGTTTTGGGGCGATGAGGCTGAGCATCGAGGTGCGGGTGAGGAAGTAGGCGAGTGCGAACCAACTGGCATAATTTTGCCATGGGATGAAGCCGTCCGTCCAGATCCAGTATTCCATAACCTTCCAGGCGTAGGGTTCCATGACCCAGTCGAGGGCGGTGGCCGCTCCCGCCACCAGGAGGGCGAGGATGCCGCTCGATAACCGGATCTGCGGGGGCAGGAAGCGGGGGGACAGGTGATCGATCATTTGCCGGATGGTGACCGTGAACCCGGCCACCACCACCCACCAGGCCAACGGGATAGCGGCGGGCAGAATCCCGAACCAGCGGGGCCCCATATTCCGGGTATAGGTATAGTCACCAAAGGGCAGGCCGGTCACGGTGCCGATAGTTTCCACGGCTCCGGAAACCGTGCTGATGAGCAGGAAGGCGAGAAAGGTATGGCGCAGGGTCAGACGCGGCATCAGGGACTGGGCCACGACCAGAGAAGCCAGCAACATAAAAATCAGATCGCCGTAATAGAGCCCGGCCAATGCACCGCCCTGAATAAATTCCGGCAGCTTCCAAGAAAGCACGGTGCCGGGCCGGATGGCCAAACCGGTAATGACCAGCCCCACCGCCGACCAGATGAGGAAGACAATAAACGGAATCTCTTTCCACTTACGGAGCACGGCTCCCACTTTCGCCAAGGCTCCGGAGGGCAGCTGCAGGTTGCGGGTTGAGTCAGTCACTGAATCAACAACCTAACCACGGATCACCCGGATGGAAA
>CAYTLD010000116.1:0-7098 GCA_964438585.1 uncultured Blastochloridaceae bacterium
CAATCGGCTCCCCACTGGGAATGCGCACCGCCGGGCAATCGCGCTTGAGTTGAATGTCGTCTCCTGATTTTATTTTCATGGTTTTAGGCTACACGGTTTTATCGGGCTGGCAACCGCTGGTTCCAGCGCACAGGGCATTGCCCTGAATCAGAAACGGTACTGCAAGCTGATGTGCGGGCCAATGGTATCGAGGCCGAAGTTCACCTGGTCGGGTTCAGAGAGTCCGGCATTGGATATATGCTGGTACAATATCCCCCCGGCGAGATCCCAGTCTCTGGAAATCAGATAACGGACACCCGTGCCGACGGTGAAGGTGAAAAAGAAATCCTGCCCCTGGGCACCATCAACAGGCTGGCTGTCGGTGAACCCGAACCCGACCCGGCTGTCTATGTAGGGAACCCATTTTGACCCTGGTTGGACGAAGTTGTAACGCGGACCAAAGAGCGCGCCCGAAAAGCGGCTCTCAACCCCTTCCCAGACCACAGTGTGGAATCCGCTGAAAACCCATTCTGTGTTGCCACGACGCCAGCCCGGGTTACCCACATCATCAAGCTGCCAGCGCACTGAGAATATCATCGGTGAGACCGTGGTGGTGGTCTTGCTCCCGATGTCAAAAAGTGCCGCAGTTTCGAAAGAAGCGTCAACCCGGTCCTCATAAAAATAGGCATCGGTCACCGAGTCATCGCGTATCTCGACTTTTCCGGGCTGAGGCACAGGTAATTCCTCAGCCGGAAGCCATGAAACAAGCCCGGACATCAAAAATATCAGACTGCGCCACCTGATTTTCATGTAATCTCGCAAATTAGTGTTGTGACTCCGGTATGACAACTTTATTCACACGATTTCGAGACGGGTGTGATTTTTCTTTGCCCCAGGTCCCACCCCGAACTGTCCCAGCTCAGGCCTTTGGCCTGACTCAACGTCCCCCAATTACGTTGGGGCCATCCCAAGCACCAACGGTGCGCCCTATGTCAGCCCAGGGCACCGCCCTCACCCTTATACACATTCTTCCAATGCCTGAGGCAAAGGCAAGAGGTCCCGTAGGGACCATCCAAGGTAGCCGTGGATTTTAATCCACGGAAAGAGAGGAAAAAAAAGAACCGCGTCGCATCGCGACGCAACTCGCAGGATGTTACGAGGTTGGATCCAAGGCGACGCAGATGAAATTGGGAGGGATCATCATACAAGCCGGTAGAAGTGAGCGGGCTGTT
Organism: uncultured Blastochloridaceae bacterium; assembly: GCA_964438585.1. Taxonomy (GTDB): domain Bacteria; phylum Verrucomicrobiota; class Verrucomicrobiia; order Methylacidiphilales; family JBCBYL01; genus JBCBYL01. The sequence continues at coordinate 1,212 of CAYTLD010000116.1, forward strand.
GCGTCACTGACGTGACGCGAACCGGATGATGTAAACTACCGTGGGTTGAAACCCACGGCTACCTTGGATCACCCCTACGGGGCGGGGAATGGGCAAACTCCGGGGCTCCTACCGAACCTTCAGACCCGTTGAGCAAATGACCATACTCAGCAAGATGTGTATAAGGATAAGGGCACCGCCCTAGGAAGAAGCGCGACCACACCAAATCCTGAGCCCTGAAGGGGCGGCCTAATTGGGGGGTGCGCCGACACATCGGCACGACCAGAACCCGGTGAGTCCGCAGGAACCCAGATGAACCAGATTCTGTTCTTTTCGACTGCCTTCCGGTGTGTAGATAATTGTCTTTATGAAATCGATCCTCATAACTGGCGGGGCAGGCTTTATTGGCTCCAATCTGACCCTGGATCTGCAGGAAGCCTATCCGGATGCCGAAATAACGGTCATCGATGATTTCCGCTCAGCTGATTTTAAGAACCTCGAGGGCTTCCGGGGCGAGGTGATTGCCCGCGATCTGACCACATTTTCTCTGCGCGACCGGCTCGGTGCACCCGCATTCGATGCGGTTTATCATTTGGCCTCGATAACCGATACCCGCGAACTGGACGCGCGACTGCAGACGCATGACAACGTCGAATCATTTGCCAACCTGATCGAATATTTACGAGAAGCCCCCTGCCCGCTCGTCTATGCCTCCTCAGCCGCCACCTACGGAATCCGGGCGGGCATAAACCGGGAATCCGACACCCCGGCTCCCGCCAATCCCTATGCTTTTTCCAAGGCCATGATGGATAATATCGCGCGGAAGTGGATGAAGCGTGAGCCCGACTGGCGAATCGTGGGCCTGAAATATTTCAATGTTTATGGTCCGCGCGAAGCCCACAAGGGCGTCCCCGCCAGCATGATCTACCACCTGGCTGGACAAATGCGCCAGGGACAGCGTCCGCGCATCTTTAAAATGGGTGAGCAAATGCGCGACTTCGTATATGTCAGGGACATCGTGCGCTACACCCGGGCAGCGTCTGAGGCACCCGAATCCGCCATCCTCAATGCCGGAACCGGCACCCCACGCTCCTTCAACGACCTGGTCGGCATCCTGAACCAGGTTCTAGGCACCGACTTAGAGCCCGAATATATCGATAATCCCTTCGCGTTCTACCAACCGCATACCGAGGCTGACATGAGCCGCACGCGGGAAGTGCTGGGCATCGGCCCGGAATATTCACTCGAAAAAGGCGTTCAGGATTATTTCGAAAGCGGCTGGTTGCTTCCGAAACAAAATTGATTATATATTCTGCCCGAATGAAATTGTTGATTCTGGCTTTGATCGTATCCTGCCTGACGACTAGTGCACTTGAGGCGGCCACCCGCCCGTCCTATAACAGCAAGCATCAGCGCACGGTCACGACCACGAAGCCAGGCGCTTCAGGTAGCGTACGACGCCCCCTTGTTCCCTTGGCCAATTCCTATTGGAAGCCCGGTCAACATCAGGGGCCGCGCAAGGTGGTTATCGACCGCAGCCGTCAGGTCGCCTATTTTTACATCGGAGATAAAAAAGTCGGCCAATCACCAGTCGCCACCGGGCGGAAAGGCTTTGAAACCCCATCAGGAACATTTCGTGTTACTCAGAAGAATATCAAACACGCCTCGAATCTCTACGGATCCTTTGTCAGCTCCAGCGGGAAATACCTCGGGGACGCTGACGCCGGGGACCGACCTCCGTCAGGTGCCCGCTATGTACCCGCACCAATGCCTTATTTCATGAGGCTGACGGATTCTGGGATCGGGCTGCATGCGGGTTTCGTCCCCGGGGTTCCGGCCTCACATGGCTGCATCCGCCTGCCGAGGGAAATGGCCAGAAAGTTCTATCAGGCCCTGCCCATCGGTTCGACCGTGGTCATTAAATAGAGCTTTAAACGCTCTTGAATAATTTATTGATGGCGGTGAGGGAAATATTGGGGATATCGAGATCACTTTCCCATTGGCTGATGAGCTTATCCAGCCCGACACTCATGAGGTTGAAATTTCGCTTCACTGATTCGACCAGGAAGGGGTTGAAGCTATAGAAACCAGCAAAGACTTTCTTCTGAAACTCCGAAGAATCGTCCACCTGCCGACAGAGCAGTACCGCATTTGTTTCGCGGGAGGCGAAGAGAACCATCCAGTATCGAAGTAACTCCGGGCGGAAAATGGGGATAAAATCAACCCCGCGGCAAGCGGCAGGGATGGGACCATTGCCCCAAACGCGAACCGCATCCAGGTCACGTGCCAGTCCAACGTACCTTTTCTTCTGAGGCATGAAATTTTTGAGTTCCTGAAAGGTGGAAATAAGCTCACCTTCTCGGGTCTCCGAGGCCAAGTCCTCGATAGCATGGCTGATAGCAAGCATAGCCTCGTTGTTATAAACATGAGTGATGTCCGTCTCCGGAATCTTAACGACATTGCCCAGCTTGATCGTTTTACGTCGAGGGGCATTACCTCCCGGGAAGACAGGTTTAACAATCGCGCTACCGGAATCTTGGAGGTAGTCGCTCAAGATCGTCTGGAAACGCTTGCTGGTCTGGATCTCGGGTTCGGTCTCTAAAAGCATGCTGTATAATTAACTCCAATCGATCTGGCCGCAAGCTTCAAGAGAAATATACCCCAATTTTTATACAGCGGCACCAGCCGCCGGAATCACCTTTTCCAGGAGTTTAGCCGACGACAGGACGCCTGGCACCCCGGCACCCGGATGGGTGCCCGCACCGACGAGGAAGAAATTTTCCACATCTTCGGAAACATTGTGGGGGCGGAACCAGGCGCTCTGAGTCAGGACCGGCTCAAATTGGAAGGCTGATCCCAGGTGCGCGTCTAAATCCTGGTCGAAATCTTCCGGAGTCAGGATAATCTTACTGACCAGATGCTTCCGTAAGTCAGGGACAACTGTTTCCAGCGATTCCAGGATCGATTCCGCATAGCGCTCTTTCTCCTCCTCCCAGTTAATATCCGCTTCGAGGTGCGGAACGGGGGATAAGACATAAAAACATTCGTGTCCGGGAGGTGCCAATGATGGATCCGTGCGGGTAGGCGCATGCAGGTAGAGTGAGAAGTCCTTGGCCAACACCTTGCGGCGGAAGATGTCATCGAGTAGTGGCTTGTATCGCTCCGTGAGAATGATGCTGTGATGGGCCAGTTCCGGATAGGTCCGGTCGGTGCCAAAATAAATCAGAAACAGTCCCATGCTGTATTTCATTCGTTTCAGTCGTGCATCCGTCCACTTTTTCCGGTGCTGGGGAGCGACGGCTTTCTGGTAGAAGCGCGAGACATCCGCATTGGAGACGACCACCTGGCAGCGGTGCTCCCTGCCATCGGGAAGCCTAACGCCTTTGGCTACTCCCTCTTCCACGATTAATTCACTGATTTTTGAATTACAATGTAGCGTGCCTCCCATTTCCTCAAATAGCTTCACCAGCCCAGAGACCAGTGCTCCGGTGCCTCCCATGGCAAAGTGGACTCCCCATTTACGCTCCAAATATTGGATCATGGCATAGATGGACGAACTGGAATAGGGGTGGCCACCGACCAGGAGGGGGTGAAAGCTGAAGACCTGTCGTAGGTAGTCGTTCTTCAAGTAATTGGCGGCCATCTTATAGACGGATTGATCCGAACGCAGGCGAATCAGGTCCGGGGCCACCCGCAGCATATCGGTAAAATTGGTAAACGGCTCGTCTGCCAGTTCGATAAACGCCTTTTCAAAGATGTCTTTGGTCTTGGCTACCAGCCTTTCATAGGGCTCCGCATCATCGGGCTCAAATTTCGTCACCTCGGCTTTCATCCGCTCCGGATCGCCTGTGTAATCAAAGGAACGACCATCGTGGAATATGATGCGATAAAATGGATCACAGGGCACGATCTTGACATAATCCTCGGTTTTTTTCCCAGCCAGCTCAAATAATTCATCGATGAGAAATGGGGCGGTGAGAATCGTGGGCCCGCCATCGTAGGTAAACCCTTTGTCCTTATACACATACGCCCGACCACCGGGCATGTCCCTCATTTCATAGATGGTGGTTTGATAACCCTTGGCCTGCAAGCGAATCGCGGCTCCCAATCCACCGATTCCACTCCCGATCACCACTGCTTCTGTTTTAAGGTTCTTTATCATTTCGGTTAGCCTAACCTTTGTTACCCGGATGGCAACTTTCCGCCGCCATCAAAATTACTGCAATTAAGGGACAGTGAGCGAACTCCGGCAAATCTCTTCATTACAACTGTACCGCCGGAGTTCGCTCACTGTCCCTTAATTATCCGCACCGGGGTGAGGCGTCCGAGCTAATTCCATCTCCGGTGTTGATAATTGTGCCTTGACCGCTACTTTGATTGAAATGACAACAAAAAAGAAAACTCTCACGCTTTATACGACTGTAGCCCTGTTAGCGGCCGTCTTCGGATTTCTCGCCGTTCCACTGGCAGGAGGTGCTGATTGGTGGCCCTTCAAAAAATCGAATTCAGGAAGCAAAAACGAAGAATCCAACCAGCGGGCACAGGTTGTCATCAACCAGGAGCCCATTTCCCGCGACACCCAGGTCACGACCAGTTTCTCATCCGTAATCAAAAAAGCTTCTCCCAGTGTCGTTAGCATCAAAACGGAGCAAATCGTGGAATCGCAGGCGCGTGTTCACCCCTTCCTGCGTGAATTTTTCGGCATCCCTGAGGGCAATGGACGCTCACGGCCCCGCGTTGGACTCGGATCGGGGGTGGTCGTAAGTAAAGACGGTTATATCCTGACCAACAACCACGTCATCGAAGCTGCGGATGAAATCATGGTCGAATTTAAGGGTGATAACGAAGTCTACAAAGCAGAGGTCGTAGGCATGGATCCGGCCACCGATCTGGCTGTGCTGAAAATTGATAAATCCGACATTCCCGCCGCTGTCCTCGGAGACAGCGACCACCTGGAGGTAGGTGATATTGTCCTCGCCATCGGAAACCCCTTCGGCCTTACTCAAACCGTCACCATGGGCATCGTCAGCGCCACCGGGCGCGAAACCGTACTCTCACCGGGCCAAATGATTTATCAGGATTTCATCCAGACCGACGCCTCCATTAACGTGGGTAACTCCGGCGGAGCTCTTATTGATGCTGAAGGCCGTCTCATCGGAATCAATGCCGCCATCCTTAGCCGCACCGGCGAGAACCTCGGAATCGGCTTCGCCATTCCGATTAACATGGCGCACGACATCATGACCCAGTTGATCGAGACCGGACGCGTTAGCCGCGGCTACCTCGGTGTCGTGCCGGTGGATCTCGACCCCGCCAATGCCGAATTTTTGGGCCTGGATGGCCGACAAGGCGTGCAACTCACCCAAGTCGTGGCAGACACTCCGGCCGCTAAAGCCGGGCTGCAGACTGGGGACGTTGTGCTTGAAGTGGAAGGCGAACCGGTTTCCAGTGCCAATAAATTCAGGCTGCTCATAGCAAAGTATGCGCCGGGCTCGAAAGTCAAGATGACCATATTCCGGGATCGTAAAGAAAAGGACATCACCGTCGAGCTGGAGGAGCGCCCGGAAAATCCCGCCGAAGCCGTAATCGATAATAGTTCTGAACCCGAGGAGAACGAAACCACTGGCAAGCTGTTCAAAGGAATCACCATCACCGACATCTCCGACGAGGTGCGCGCACGACTTCGCATCCCCGACGACATCAGCGGGGCCCTCGTCACAGAAGTCGCGCCCGACTCCGCCGCAGCCGAAACCGACCTGCGGCCCGGCATGGTCATCATGGAAATTTCCACCCGCGATAAGACTGAAACCATCACCTCCGCCCGGGAAGCCATCGACTTCAGCCGCAAGACCAAAGCCGACATCGCCCGCCTTTACGTCTGGCAAGGCGGCGTCTATCGCTATATCGT
>CAYTLD010000117.1:0-6875 GCA_964438585.1 uncultured Blastochloridaceae bacterium
GCCGGGGCTGTCGAGTCGGACTGGTGGGCCGGCGGGCCGATCGGTTGGACGAGACCCGAAGCCTGATCGAATCCGCTGGCGGGGTAGCGAAGTGTTGGCCGGGAGATGTTTCTGTTTCCATGGACGTTGAAAACCTGGTCCATGAGATCCGCCTCGAATGGGGACCGGTCGATATCCTGGTCAACAACGCCGGCGTCTTCCCGGAGCGCGTCATGGTTCAGGACATGGCCATTTCCGAATGGGATGAAACGATTTCCACCAACCTCCGCGGACCCTTCCTCCTCATCCGCGCCATCCTGCCCGAAATGCTGGAGCGCGATTCCGGACGCATTCTCAACATCAGTGCTCCGCTCAAACACTACCCCGGTGCCGCCGCCTATTGCGCCTCCAAGTGCGCTCTCGATTCCCTGACCAAAGCAGTGGCCTTCGAAAACAAAACCTCCGCCGTGCGTATCAATGCCGTGGAACCCCCGCTCCTCGACACCGAGATGCACACCGGCGGTCCCAAGCCGGAGACGGTTGTCGATGAAATCCTCCAATGGGTCGATCCCTCCGGCGATCTCGGCAACGGGAGGATCCACAAAATTAAGACGTGACCCTCTGCGGATCACGCTATGATCGTCGCCATGGACGATCTCTTTCAAGCAGGTCAGGCGCTGGAAGAGCCCCGCTGGGATCAGGCGGACCCACGGCACAATCTGGCCTACCGGATGCGCCCCCGCAGCCTCGAGGAGGTGGTCGGGCAACGTCATCTCCTCGAAGAGGGAAAGCTGCTCCAGCGTCTTATCTCCACTGACCGGATATCGGCCGTACTCTTCCACGGTCCCCCAGGGACCGGAAAAACCTCGCTCGCCCACGTTGTTGCCCGGAGTTCTAAGAGCCGCTTTGTCCAGCTCAATGCGGTCGATGCCACCGTCGCTGATTTGCGGAAAGCGGTCGAAGAAGCGGAGTATGTCTGGCGTCAGAAAGAATGCCGGAGCCTGGTGCTGATCGATGAAATTCACCGCTTTAATAAAGCCCAACAGGACGCCATCCTCCCGCATGTCGAGCGGGGCACCATCCGCCTCATTGGTGCCACCACCAAGAACCCGTATTTCGCCGTCAACTCCGCGCTCCTCTCCCGGATGCAGGTATTTGAATTCAGATCACTGGCCACCGAGGACATTGTCACCCTCCTGGAAATGGCCCTTTCCGATACAGAACGGGGGCTGGGAAATCTTCCCGTCACCGCCGATCCGGAAGCACTGGTTCATCTGGCCCTGCTCTGTGAGGGAGATGGACGGCGGGCGTTGAGCGCCCTCGAGGTCGGTATTCTCTCGACCGTTCCGGAGAAGGGGATCGGAAAAATCCATTTCACTCTCGAGGTAGCCCAGGAATCCCTCCAGAAAAAGACCCCGCTCTACGACCGGGACGGGGATGAACATTACGATACCATATCCGCCTTCATCAAATCGATCCGGGGCAGCGAGCCGGATGCCGCCATCTATCTGCTGGCCAAGATGCTGGAATCGGGCGAGGACATCCGCTTCATCGCGCGGCGCCTGATTATTTCCGCCTCCGAGGATATCGGCCTGGCCGATCCCCACGCCCTGCCCCTCGCCGCCGCCTGCCTGCAGGCGGTGGATTTCATTGGCTTGCCGGAGGCACGCATTCCGTTGGCCGAGACCACTCTCTACCTGGCCACCGCGCCGAAAAGCAATACCGCTTATCGCGCCCTCGACCAAGCCGTCCAGGATTTGCGCGCCGGCAGAACCCAGCCCATCCCCGACCGCCTCAAAGACACCAACTATGAGGGGGCAGCCAACCAGGGCCACGGCACCGGCTACCAATATGCCCACGATTATGAAGAGGGCATCGCACCGGAGATTCAATTCCCCATTCCCGCCTATTACCAGCCCACCCGCAGTGGTTATGAGAAGATGATTTCCGACCGCCTCGACCGTTGGAACCGCCTGCGCCGGAACCGAAAGGAAAACCATGAGTGAGGATAAAGCGTCACGCTACCGGTTTAAAATCCTCAACCCGGCCCACTACTTGGATGCGCTCCTGTTCTGGTCCGTCTATACCAGCACCTTCATTCTAATCCTCTGGCTCCTGACCTCCGAGGCCAAGGATGTCTTTCGCAGCCAGGCCGCCTCTCACGTCATCTCTCTGACCACCACTACGGCCGCCGCTCTCTCCCAGGAGTCTAAATTACATTCCGCAAAAAATCTGAAAACGATCGACGCCGTCGTCCAAACTAACAGACCTTTACTGGCTGGTGGTGCCATCTATGAAGTGGAAGATAAAGAAAAGCTCAATCCGCTCATCCTGATCGATGGCAATTCGACCCCGCTTAAGTTTGATCAACCCGCCCATCTCGAATTTGTGCAAAAAGCACTCGCGAGTCGGCAGCCCATCTTTAGTGACTGGTCGGTTCTCAATAAGCGAAATTTGCCGACCTGGCTGAGCCCGGCGAAGCCACTCGAATATTCATTCATCCGGCTGCCAACTGGCGTGAATGAACCCCCCGCCTTGTTGATCCTGGCCTTCAATGCGCCCGTTATCGAAGAAAGCTTTCTCGAGGTGGACCGGATCGCTGGCTTCATGGTGGCTCTCTCGATTGTGGTGGGCACTTGCTTGTCCTTTGCGGTCCGCTACCGGAGCATCCAGCGGGTCAAGGCGAACCGGGAAAAACTAGCCGCAATCCAGCTACTGGAAAAGCGCGGTGCTGTTCTCAATGCGGTAGCGCGTTCGGCCGACCGCTTGCTCAGTCAGCGTGATGCGGAAAACGTTCTCAGTGACCTTCTACAGGAAATCCGCCCGCAAATGGAGGCCCGTTATCTCTATTCCTGCCTGCAGGCCCCTGCGGCGTCTCCCGACTCCGGCTGTCTCGGTGCCTGCCCGCCGCAAGATCCGGTCAACCTCACTATGCTGGATTTGCCGGATTTCACCCCCTGGCGGGAAGCGCTGCGGGCCGATAACCCGATTGTCGAATCTTCCGAACAATGGTCCGAAGTGGTTCGAAGATGGGCGGATGAGCGCAAGTTACGCACCCTCGTGATCTTCCCTATCTACCGTGGCCAAAACTGTTGCGGCCTGCTCGTCGCGGAATATCAGCAGGACATGACCTCCTTCGACAGCAGCTTTATCGATATTCTCAGAGTGACCGCCGACCTCTTCAGTGCCGCCCTGACCCAGCGCGAGCACAATGAACGCATGATTCAGTCCAGTAAAATCGAAGCACTGGGACGGATGGCCGGCGGGGTGGCGCACGAATTTAACAACCTGCTCCACATCATCAGCGGCAACCTGCGCCGTCTCGATCACAGCGATAAAAGTGACGATCAATTGGTTAAAAAAATCCTCGCGGCTTCGGATCGGGGCTCGGCCATCGTCGAGCAGCTCCTGCGAGCCACCCGCCAGAGGAAAACTAACCTCTCCCCCTGCGCGCTGAACACGCTCGTCCTGCATACGGTCGAGCTGGCGGAGCGCACTCTCGGGCCGGAAACCCGCCTGCTTACCGAGCTGGAGCCGGATCTGCCCCTGGTCATGGCGGATGAAGGCCAGCTCCAGCAAGTCATTCTTAATCTCCTGCTCAATGCCCGCGATGCACAGGAAAGTCGCGGAACCATTCACCTGCGCACTTATCGACAGCGAAATGAGATCGTCTGCGAAGTCATGGATAGCGGCTCCGGCATTCCGGAAGCGAATCTCGAACACATATTTGATCCCTTCTTTACCACTAAACCACCCGGAGAAGGAACCGGCCTGGGCCTCTCGACCAGTAAGGGTATCCTCGAACAACACCAGGGATCGATCCGGGCCCGCAACCGGGAAGCGGGAGGTGCCTGCTTTACCCTCACCCTCCCGATTCCGAAATATCTGCCCTCAACGGTTAAAGCAGCAGACTCAAAACCAGAGGTCACGCCAGTCACCGACGAGTGCGAAATCCTGATTGCGGATGATGAAGAACTCTGCCGGGAAGTGATCATGGATATCCTCAAGGATCATGGATACACCGTGCACTGCGCCTCCGGGGGTGAAGAAGTGCTCGCTATCGCCCGCGCCCACCGTGACCGGATCCGATGGGTGATAACCGATTGGACCATGCCCGGACTGCACGGCAACGCCCTGTTGGAAAAATTGAGAGCGGAATTACCCAGCGCCTCCCTGATCGTCTCCAGTGGTTACATCATCGCGGATAAGGATGTTCCCCTCATGGATGGATTCATCCCCAAGCCCTTCACTCCGGAAATGTTGATGAAGGCAATAAGGGAATAAGGGAGACAATCAACTCAAAGGGGGATCGAGGGGGATCCGATCCATGTCAATTGGAGCCATGATCGGCTTCTCCGGGTTTTCCCCTTTCCCATTCTCTTTCACATTTTCTTTCTCTTTGTCCTCGTCGCCCTCGTTCGGCGGTTGATCTTCTGCATCCGGGTTTTCCGGCTCGGTTGAAACCCGGGGCTCGCGGTAAGCGGGTGGAGCCAGAGCAAATTCACAACGGTCAAGCCAAGTGGACGCATCCACGGGCAACTCAGCACCTTTCAATTCCCGGGAAAGGAGTGAGATGACCGGGAAGTATCCGGTATGAGGGAGCAGCCATTGCTGGGCTCTCTCATTGAGGAGATAGGCGGCCAGGGCTCGGGACATGGTGACACGGTGACGATCAGACGGCACGATCAGGTGCTCGAAGTGAAGGAGTTCACCAGACCGGGATAGCCGAAGCCGGGGTGAAGCCTGATCAGACTTTTCCTCCTCACCAGACTCGGCTGGACGCTGGAGCCACCAGGCGACCGGCAGGTAGATAACGCGGAAATTACCCTCCTGCCAATGGGTGCGGCAGGACTCCCAGGTATGGGCACTATCCGGATTTTCCGGTGCTGGTGCCGCGCGCTGAAACGCGTTCGCTGAGACCCCCTGATGCCTCCGCCAGACGGCCGCGCGCAAAATCGGATCCCGAGGCCAGACATAATCATCTTTCTCTATCCACTCGCCCGGCTCGAATCCGGATTCAGCCGCTTGGACGACATAGCCATAGGGTGTCCATCGCCAGGGAAGACTGATCCGGTTGCCTGGATCAAAGCTGAATCCGGTAAAGGTGGGATTGATCCGCTCAATCAACGGGCTGGACTCGAGGGATTCGAGTTCCAGGGTGGCCTGAAGCAGCGGAATCCACTGCGGCGTGACGACATACAAATCGCCATCGACGGGCAGCTCCGCCAGATCATCCGACAGCGCCCTCTGCTCAACGGGCCAATCCACCTGGGTTTCTGCTTTCCAACCCTTAAGTAATTTTTCCGGCACCGGATCAATGGTGTAGTAAATAATGAACGGCTCCGGTGGCGGAGCGGGCTCCGCCTCCGTAGAGGCCTCCTCTGCAGCCGCACCCGTCTCTGGGCCCTGCTTCTCCCCGGTCTCGCGTTGGATGCGAAACCGCGAGTCGTCGGAATCCGAACAAGCGGACAACCCTAGCAACACCAAAACAAGCAAGGCGGGCAGGCTGGAATGCAGAGTCCGGGATCTGGTCATGTCGCGCAAGGCTAAGCCCTCCCCCGTCCGCTGGCAAGCATCAGGGCTTACGCATAGAATCCAAATGGAGCAATTAAGGGACAGTGAGCGAATTCCGACGCTACTGTCATCTTGAAAATTGTTGGAATTCGCTCACTGTCCCTTAATTGCGGTGCATCGTCATTATGCGTAACTCCGCTGGCAAGCGTGCTGATGTTGCAGGAACCCATTTAAAACTTAGACTGAGTTTGTGAACAATCTTCCTGCCGATAAAGATCTGGAAATGACCGTGAGTCAACTGGAGCGGATGCGCGCTATGCAATACGCTTATCACGCCAAGTTTTTCCAATGGCTGATTATTATCCTGGTCCTGTCGATTCTTCTTTTCGTTTTCGGGCGCTCCACAGGAGGGATGATCCTCCCTTTTCTGGTCGTGACCGGAGGAGTCACCGCTTCCTTTTACCTTCATTTTTGTGATTTTGCCCGCCTGCACGCATCTGTCCTCGAACGGAAAATCAACCGGATGGCTGGCCATGACATCCTCATCGGGCACCGGATTGAATCGCTCTACTTCTACCCGCTGAACCAGCCCAAGTTCAGCGGCTGGGTGCCCGGACGGCCCTGGTGCTTTTTTTCTTTTTTCTCCCTACACTGGTCACTTCTCTGGTTCGCTCTCTGGATCCTCGGCGCCTGGACCGCCTGGCAGACGCTGACCATGGGTCAGTCGCTTCTTTACTTTCCCCTGCTCATTCTCTGGTCATTGGGAAATTCCGTCTATCTGGCCTGGTATTTTCTACGCGCGCGGGACTGGAAAGCGGTGCGTGATGAACTGGAAACCACCCTCCTCGGGGAGGAATCAACCTGATGCCCGTCTTCTCGCTCAGTTGCCTGCTCCCCACCGATCTGGAAAGTGCCTACCAGTTCCATCAACGGTTTGAAAACCTTCCCCGCGTCCAGCCCTGGTGGGCACCGGTTATTGACGTTCGCCCTTCCGGCCCTCCGGTGCCGGGCACGCAGATCGAAGTGATCTGCGGCGGACTCATGCGTCAGGAGTGGCTGGTGGGAATTGAGGAAGTTAACCCCCCGACGGACGCCGGGGCCTTCGCCTGGTCAGTTGACCGCGCCATCCGCGCCCCTTTCCCGCACTGGCGTCATTGCCACCACTTCGAGCGCGCGGGAAACCACACCAGGATGACCGACCGGGTTGAGTTCCGTCCGCCGCTGGGCCCTGCTGGTATCCTCCTGCTGCCGGGCATCTACCTCGTTTTTTTTCTTCTCTTCCGACACCGTCACCAGCACACCCAAAGGATATTAAGCCATGAGTAAAACGATGATGTGGTTCCGGCGCGATCTGCGCCTGGACGATAACCCCGCCCTCCAAC
>CAYTLD010000118.1:0-6819 GCA_964438585.1 uncultured Blastochloridaceae bacterium
AGGGCACCGCCCTTGTCCTGATACACATTTATCTCCTGTTGGCCCTACCCCTTTTCTACTTTTTCTAGAATATCCCGGGCGAAGGGGTTGCCCTCTTCCGTCATTTCCCGGAGGTAGTGGAGGGCGAGATCACGCACCGATGCCTCGGGGTGAGCAAGGGTGACTTCCGCGACTCGGGGGCTGAGGAACCGTCCGAGCATGGCTTCGGCTTCGGCGGCAGCGGTGCGGGGCAGCCGTTCCAGGTAATCTTTCTCAACCTTCGCTTCGAGGAAAGCGATATCCTGCAGATCTTTCTCACGGTCGGTCATCATCTTGGTCACGAGCAGATCGATGGCATCCGGCAGCCGGGTGCCATCGTCCAGAGGGCGGGCCCGCGCCCAGACTTCATCAAATTGTTCCGCCTCCAACTCATTGGGTTTACGGAAGATATCCAGAGGCCGATCCAATCCGTTAATTCGAATTACACCATCATTGCCTATGGTTTCAGGCAAATCCTCGAGTGAAATCGGCTCCCAGTTTCCGATTGAAACGGGTATGGCCTGACTCTGGTCATAAAGATACGGTCGGAGACGGTTGGTCCATTCTGATGGCGATGAAAAAGGTTCCAACCAGATATCGGTATCGAAGGTGTTACGATCCATTCCATGCGCAATGACCGCAACCCCTCCGAGGTTAATCAGTCGAAAGTCAGCAGATAGTGCACTGACTAACTCACTTGATTCTTTGAAGGTCTCCACCGCTCAATGTCCTTTTTAATTTGGTCGGAAATCCAGAGTGCGTCTGCGACGGACCGGACTCCACCGGGCAGCCAGGGTTCCGAATTGTCCCGAATCCGGGGACCGCTCTTGATTCCGCTGTCCTCGGTCGGTTTCCCCTGCAGTTTGCGAATGTAGTTGCGCGACTGCTTCATTGAATACAACCACTTCTGCCGCTCGACATTGGGACGGTATTGCTTCATGGGAGAAAATTAACATCTCTGGGTGCAACTGACGAGTGGAAATCAGCGGGCCATTTGGGATGGTGTGAGAATTGGCTGTACAAGGGGCGGTGATCCTTCATAGTTCCCCGGTGATAATTTTGGGAGTGGATCCATCGGTGCGTTGTTCCGGGTATGCGCTCATTGCGGGGGAGCGGGAGAGTGATTTGAAGGCCATCGAGTATGGTGCCCTCCCCCAGTCGGCCCGCAGCACCCAGGCGGATGCGTTGTATCAGTTGACACATAAACTCGATGAACTCATTGCCTGCCATGGCCCGGAGGTGGTGGCGATGGAGAAAATTATCCACGTTCAGAGTATCCGCACGGCCATCTCGATGGGGTCGGCCCGGGGAGCGGTCCTGGTGGCGGCGGGGAGGGCCGGGCTGGATGTTTTCGAATACCCGGCCAAGCAGATCAAGCAGGCCGCGACCGGACGGGGAGCGGCCCGCAAGGACCAGATGGCTTTCATGATGCGCGCACTCTTCGGCCTGCGGGAGACACCCCAGTCGGATGCCGCCGATGCCCTGGCGGTGGCGCTGACTCACTTCCGCCAGGCCCGGAAGTCAACGGCGATGGGGTCTTGATGAGCGGGAAGAACTCTTTATGATCATCTCCACATGATTTCATTTCTACGTGGCACCATCGTCGATGCGCATCTCAACCGGGTTATTCTCGATGTCCGGGATGTGGGCTACGAGATTCACATCCCGCTCTCGACCTACGAGAAAATTCCGGAGCCGGGCAAGCAAGTCCAGCTCTTTACCGTGCTGCACATCCGCGAAACGGAGCACTCGCTCTACGGATTTGCCACCGGTGCTGAGAAAAATCTCTTCCTGCTTCTGATCCAGCACATTTCCGGGGTGGGGCCCAAGCTCGCGCTGGCGGTTCTTAATGGCTTGAGCCCGGAGAGTTTTCAAACCGCCATCGCCACCCGCGATATTTCCACCCTCTCCTCCATCAAGGGACTGGGAAAGAAAACCGCCGAGCGGATGATCGTGGAATTAAAGGACAAGATGGACATCCCCGACCAGTGGCAGCCCATCCAATCGAAAGATGCCAGCCCGAGCCTGCGCCGTCGCCAGGATGCCATCCTCGCCCTGCTCTCGCTCGGGTATAAACAGCCGGAGGCGCTTAAGGCTCTGGATCAAGTCGGCGACCAGGAGGATACGGAATCCCTGGTGCGCCTGGCCCTCAACCAACTGACCCGGAAATGAGTGACTCCACCGAATCTTTTAATGCCAGCGAGCCAGCTCCCCCCGCCTTCGAGCACTCATTGCGCCCGGGTCAGTTGTCGGAATTCGTGGGCCAGAATAAAATCAAGGAACGCCTCGAGGTGATGATCCAGTCCGCTCGTTCCCGTGGAGATGCCCTCGATCATATCCTTTTCAATGGACCACCCGGGCTGGGCAAAACGACCCTGGCCTACATCCTGGCCCAGGCTATGGGGGTGCAAATCCGGATCACCTCCGGCCCGGCCCTGGAAAAAGCCGGGGATCTGGCCGGGATCCTCACCAACCTCGAAGAGCACGACATCCTCTTCATCGATGAAATCCACCGCTTGAACAAAACCATTGAGGAATACCTCTACCCGGCCATGGAGGACTACCGGCTCGATATCATCATCGATCAAGGGCCCAGTGCCCGGAGCATCACGCTCAATCTGCCCAAGTTCACCCTCGTTGGTGCCACCACCCGCCCGGGCCTGCTCAGTGCACCCCTGCGCTCCCGTTTCGGGATGACCAACCGGCTGGAATACTATCAGGCCGAGGAACTGGCACTGATCGTGAGCCGCTCCGGAAAACTCCTGGAGTTGAATATGGACGACGCCTCAGCACACGAGATCGCCCGCCGCTCCCGGGGCACCCCGCGTATCGCCAACAACCTCCTGCGCTGGGTGCGCGACTTCGCCACCGTGAAAACCGCCGGAAAGGTGGATGCGGACACGGCCCGGCGCGCCCTCGAAATGCTCGACATCGATCAGCACGGCCTCGATGAAATGGACAAGCGGATCCTTGAAACCCTGATCCTCAAATTTGCCGGCGGCCCGGTCGGTCTGCGCTCCCTGGCCGTCGCCATCGGCGAGGATCCGGACACCCTCGAGGACGTCCATGAGCCCTTTCTCATCATGGAGGGCTACCTGCAGCGCACCCAGCAGGGACGGGTCGCACTCCCCTCCGCTTACCAGCGCCTCGGAATCACCCCTCCCCAACAGCAGGATTCACTGCTCTGATAAAGAAAATGCCCCTCAGGCTGAATCCTCGCTTTTCCTCGGGCGGAGAATCTTTTATGATCTGCTCTTAATGCCTAAACGCGAAGACATCCAGAAGATCCTCCTCATCGGTTCCGGCCCCATCGTCATCGGGCAGGCCTGCGAATTTGACTACTCCGGGGTGCAGGCCTGCAAAGCGCTTGCCGAGGAAGGATATGAAGTCGTACTCATCAATAGCAATCCGGCCACCATCATGACCGATCCGGAATTTGCCCACCGGACGTACATCGAACCGATCACCCCGGAGGTGATAGAAAAAATAATCATCAAGGAAAAGCCGCAGGCCCTGCTGCCCACCCTCGGGGGGCAAACCGCCCTCAACGCTGCCATGGATCTCTTTAAATCCGGCACCCTCGATAAACATGGAGTCGAGATGATCGGCGCCCGTGCCGACGCCATCGAAAAGGGGGAAAACCGGCAAATTTTCAAGGATCTGATGGTGGAAATCGGGCTGGATGTGGCCCGCTCCGGAATTGCCCACACTGTGGACGAGGCCATGTCCGTGGCCAAAGAACTCGGCGGCTACCCGCTCATCGTCCGCCCCGCCTACACCCTCGGCGGCACCGGCGGCGGCATCGCTTACAACCGTGAGGAATTCAAGGAACTCTGCGCCAGTGGCATCGAACTCTCCCCCGTCAATGAAATCCTCGTCGAGGAATGCCTCCTCGGCTGGAAGGAATTCGAGATGGAGGTCATTCGCGACCACAAGGACAACTGCATCATCATCTGCTCGATTGAGAATTTCGATCCTATGGGAGTGCACACCGGAGACAGCATCACCGTGGCTCCGGCCCAGACCCTGACCGACAAAGAATTCCAGCGGATGCGGGATGCCTCCATCGCTGTCATCCGGAAAATCGGCGTCGAGACCGGCGGCTCGAATATCCAATTTTCCATCAACCCGGAGAACGGACGCATGGTGGTCATCGAGATGAACCCGCGTGTCTCCCGCTCATCGGCCCTGGCCTCGAAAGCCACCGGCTTCCCGATTGCCAAAATTGCCGCCAAGCTGGCGGTCGGCTACACGCTCGATGAACTGAAAAATGATATTACCCGCGACACCCCGGCCAGCTTCGAGCCCACTATCGACTACGTGGTCACCAAGATCCCCCGCTTCACCTTTGAGAAATTCCCCGGTGCCGACGACACCCTGACCTCGCAAATGAAAAGCGTCGGAGAAGCCATGGCCATCGGACGCACCTTCAAGGAATCGTTACAGAAAGCAGTGCGCTCCCTCGACCTCAAAGGCCGTGAGGGCACCCTCGCCCTCGGCTCCTGTCCGTTGGAAGCGCGGCAGCCGGCCGGGGAGGTGGCCTCCCACCTCCGGAAACCGAATTGCCAGAGGCTCTGGTGGATCACCCACGCTTTCCAATCGGGCATGACCATCGATCAGATCCATGACCTGACCAAAATTGATCCCTGGTTCCTCGACCAGATCCATCAGATCGTGGAAACCAGCATCGAACTCGAGAACATTCCCTGGCCGCCCACCGCCGGGGATCGCGACTTCCTCATCCAGGTCAAGCAATACGGGTTGACTGATAAACAGATCGCGGAAATCCAGCTCCCGCAGGAAAATCCGGAAGGCGCGGAAATCAGGAAGCGGGAGTCGGAAATCCGGCAGTGGCGTCGGGAGAACGGGCTGACGCCGGTCTATCGTCTCGTCGATACCTGTGCCGCTGAATTTGAAGCCTTCACCCCCTACTACTACTCCACCTATGACCTGGGAGAGAATGAGGCCCTTCCCACCGGTAAGAAGAAAATCATCATTCTCGGAGGCGGTCCCAACCGGATCGGACAGGGTATCGAATTCGATTACTGCTGTGTCCATGCCAGCCTCGCTCTCCGTGACGTGGGCTACGAGACGATCATGGTCAATTCCAACCCGGAAACCGTCTCCACCGACTACGATATTTCCAGCAAACTCTTCTTTGAACCGCTGACCCATGAGGATGTGCTCAACATCATCGAGCAGGAATCACAGAACGGCAGCCTCGCGGGGGTCATCGTCCAATTCGGCGGACAGACGCCACTCAACCTGGCCGAACGCCTGAGCCAGGCCGGTGCCCCCATCATCGGCACCTCCGTCGATGCCATCGACCGCGCCGAAGACCGCCAGCGCTTTCAGGAAATGCTGCATACCCTGAAGCTCCGGCAGCCCGACAATGCCATCGCCATGAACATCGATCAGGCTATCGAAGTCGCTGAGCAGGTCGGCTACCCGGTCCTCACCCGTCCCTCCTTTGTCCTCGGCGGACGGGCCATGCAGATCGTTTACAACCGGAAGGAACTCCTCCATTACATGCAGGAGTCCGTCCATGCCTCGCCGGACCGTCCCGTGCTCATCGACCAGTTTCTCGATGACGCCACCGAGGTCGATGTCGATTGCATCTCCGACGGGAAAACGATTGTCGTCGCCGCCGTCATGGAACATATCGAACGCGCCGGGGTCCATTCCGGTGACAGCGCCTGCTCGATCCCTCCTTACTCCCTCTCCCCCACCATGGTCGAGGAAATCGAATCCGCCACCCGGGCCATGGCCGCCGAGCTGGGAGTCGTAGGGCTCATGAACGTGCAATATGCCGTTCAGAAAGACACCCTCTATATCATCGAGGTGAACCCGCGGGCCTCACGGACAGTCCCCTTTGTCAGTAAAGCCATCGGCAAACCGCTGGCCAAGTACGCCGCCCGGGTCATGGCCGGCGAATCACTCGAATCGATCGGCTTTACCCGCACGGTGGTGCCCGAATTCTTCAGCGTCAAGGAAGCCGTCTTCCCCTTTGCCAAGTTCCGGGGTGTCGATATCCTGCTCTCACCGGAAATGAAATCCACCGGAGAAGTGATGGGAATTTCCCCGGATTTCGGCATTGCCTTTGGAAAAACGCAAATGGCCGCCGGTGCCACGCTGCCCCAATCCGGTAATATTTTTCTCAGTGTCCGGGATGAAGACAAACCCGATGCCATCGATCTCGGTCATTCCCTGGTCAAACTGGGCTTCGAAATTTACGCTACCAGCGGCACCGCCCGACTACTCGAGCAGGCCGGGGTCAAAGTCCATACCCTCCTCAAACTTTCCGAGGGACGCCCCAATGTTCTCGACCTCCTCTTGAATGAGGAATTGGCCCTGGTCATAAACACCCCGGCCGGCCCCATCGCCCGCCAGGATGAAAAGAAAATCCGCACCACCGCGCTCTACCATAAAGTCCCGGTCCTCACCACCATGGCTGCCGCCAGAGCCTCAGTCCACGCCATCACCTCCATCCGCAGCCAGGGAATCGATGTCCAGGCCCTGCAGGATTATCACGCCTAAACTGGTGATAAGACGTGGAGAGATCTCATCCTGATACGGAACGGCTCTCGCCGCTCCACTGCGAACCATCTTTTCCCTTCTTCCGAAGCGGCAGCGCGACAGAGATGCAGGAGGCGCGTCCTTATCCCGCCCACGGGTTGATCAATTTCAAGCCGCACGAATGCGCAGGCTCTTAGAGGCTGTCTAAAAAGTGGATGATAACAAACTTTCTGCGCTAAATTCCGCCCTGCTTCGTTGCTCCTCAGTTACGTATCTATGTAGATA
>CAYTLD010000119.1:0-6651 GCA_964438585.1 uncultured Blastochloridaceae bacterium
CCCCACTCCTGCTTGGCCCATCTTGAATGTCATACGTATGACATTCAAGATGGGTGCTAAACGTCTTTGGCCGACTGCTTCTGTTTTGGTGGGTAGGCCCTGGAGCTTGGATCTTGAACTCTTGCTTATGTCCGGGCGGCGTGTTAAGATCAACTACAACAATGTAAAACATTAATAGAAATTATAAGGAGCCACATTATGACCATCGACAGACGCCACTTTATCACCACCACCGCCTTCGCGGGTGGATGGTTAGCGACCAATACCTCCCTCTTTGCCAAGGAAATGGAAGGAGGGACTTTTCAACTTCCTGCCCTGCCTTATGCAGAAAGTGCGCTTGAGCCTTACATCGACGCCCGAACTATGGGTATCCACCATGGCAAGCACCATGCCGGCTATACCCGAAAGCTCAACGCAGCTCTGGAAAAGTTGCCCGACTTGCAGGGTGCTTCGATTGAAAATATTCTCGGAAAATTAAGTAGCATATCCGATCCCTCGGCCCTCTCCAGTCTGCGCAACAATGGCGGAGGCTACTTTAACCACCGGCTTTTCTGGGAGGTCATGGCACCTGAGAATGAAACCGGTAAGGCTTCCTCTTCCCTGAGCAAAGCGATCGACCAACAATTCGGGTCGGTGAAGCAATTACAGGAGGCCATGAGCAAAGCGGCCGCCACCCAATTCGGCTCCGGATGGGGCTGGCTCTCCGTCCGGGAGGGGAAATTGATCGTTACCTCAACGCCCAATCAGGACAACCCTCTGATGAAGGGCTTGGTGCCCGACAATGAGATGGGCATCCCGATCCTCGGAGTCGATGTTTGGGAGCACGCCTATTACCTCAAGTATCAGAATAAGCGGACTGAGTACCTGCAGGCCTGGTGGAAGGTCGTCAACTGGGACCACGTGAGCCAGAATTACGACCGCGCCCTGGCTAAAGGTTAAGCCGGTTCGTGGAATTCACCGAAGGCGCGGTATTTTTTATAGCGGCGTGAGGTGAGGCTCTGAGGCTTAAGGTGTTTCATCGGACGCAACTGTCCCAGAACGGCATCGCGCACGCTGTCGATGGTAGCCTCCCAATCCTGGTGGGCACCGCCTTCGGGTTCGGGAATAATTTTGTCGATGAGTTTTAATTTGATGAGATCGTGAGCGGAGAGCTTAAGGGCGGCGGCGGCATCGGGCGCATAGGCCCGGTCTTTCCAGAGGATGGAGGCGCAGCCTTCCGGTGAGATGACGGAATAGTAGGAATTTTCCAGCATGAGAACGGTATCGGCGACTCCGATCCCGAGGGCACCCCCACTCCCGCCTTCTCCGATCACGACCGCGATGATCGGAACCCCCAAGGTAAACATTTCCCTTAAATTGACCGCGATGGCCTCGGCAATGTGGCGTTCTTCAGAAGGAATGCCTGGAAAGGCCCCGGGGGTGTCGATAAACGTAAGAATCGGCAGGCGGGACTGATCGGCCAATTTCATCAAACGGAGTGCCTTGCGGTAGCCTTCCGGGTGGGCACAGCCGAAATTACGGGCCAGATTTTCCCGGGTATCACGTCCTTTCTGGTGGCCCAGGACCATGAAGCGTTTGCCTTGAATCGTTGCCAGGCCTCCGATAATGGCCTGGTCATCTCCGTAACAGCGATCCCCTTTGAGTTCGATAAAATCCTCAGCCATGCGGGCCAGGTAATCGAGTGTGTAAGGGCGCTGGGGGTGGCGGACGATCTGCACCCGCTGCCAGGGGGTGAGATTTCCGTAAATATCCTTCCGGGTCTGAGCGATTTGTTTTTTCAGTCGCGTGATTTCTTTTTTCCGTTCGCGCGGGTTCTCGTGGGGCTGAGACTCGAATTCCTCGATCTGGCGCTCGAGTTCGGCAATCGGTTTTTCAAATTCCAACGGAGCACATTTCATCTAAGTCAGCCATTCAAGCGGTTTTCTGGCAGAACATCAACGGGAAAACCACTGTGAGCAGGGCTTATGCATCAAATGTTACGTGGTAGGCATGAGCGGAAGAGCGTACGGAGTTCTCGCCTTTAGGCGAGTCCGTGGGATCAGGAACCTAACGGCTAAAGCCGTCACTCCGAACGGTCCCATAATGGTGTGAAAATAAATAGCCCGCGCCCTTCTGTCTCTCGCTTCTATTCTGATGTTACCGCAATGTTCGATGTGTTTTGTCTGGAATCACAAACAAATCGGAGACAGGGTGTGCAGATGTCTGGAACGCGTGGTATTCAACATTATCTCATCGGTCTGATGTTGTTTTTGGCTGCGGTATTTATTCTGTCCACAGTTTTCGGCGCTCCTGTTTTCTGGATCGTGGACGGTTTATTCCCGGATCAGTTTCCTTTCAAGCGGGTATTCAACCGGGTGCTGATGGTATCCGCGCTCCTGGCACTCTGGCCGCTGATGCGGTTCTGGGGAGTGCGGCATTGGGAGAAGGTCGGGGTAAGTTGCTGGAATGAATTTCTGGGGAATTTTGTCAAATGGTTTTCCATCGGTGCCCTGAGCCTATTCATTTTGATGGGATTACGTCTTATGCTGGGGGTGACCGGCTGGGATTTTGATCTCACTCTGATCGACGCGCTGGGCTATTTACTGGCTGGGCTGGCGGTGGGATTCCTGGAGGAATTGCTTTTCCGGGGCGGGCTCTGCCGCAGTTTCAGCCACCTGGGCACGGGAGGGCGTGCGACCGTCGTCGGGCTGGGATCGGCATTCTTTGCCACTGCGCACTTTCTCAAAGCGCGTCCGTTGCCGGGGGAAGTGGACCTGATGACCGGATGGCATACGTGGGTGGATATGTTCACGCGCTTCGGCCAGGGTGCCCTGGTGATTGAGCAATGGCTTTCCCTCTTTCTGGTCGGGACCATCCTCTCTGTTCTCGTCCTGCGACAGGGGTTTCTCTGGGGTGCGGTGGGGCTCCACGCCGGATGGGTTTTTTCCATGAAGGTTTCCAATGAATTGACAGGGGGCTTTCAGGGAAGCTCACTCTGGTTCGGGGGAAACGTGCTCGAAGGGCTATCGACCAGCTTGATGCTGGCCCTGATGTTGGGAGCTGTCCTCTATGCGCGGCGTCTGTGAGGGAGTGCTCGATCTCTTTTTCCCCAAGCCCCCGCTCACCGGGAAGTGCCTGCCGATCGAGGAGCCATTTTGCGATCTTTGCGGCGAACCCTTTGATTTGGCTTATCAGGGATCCTTTGTCTGCACCAACTGTCGGGGACGCCATTGGTACATTAGCCGGGCACGTGCGGCTTACCGGGCCGAAGATGGAGTCCTGGAGGCCATTCACGACTTCAAGTACCGGCGTGCCTTCCATCTTCTACCGGAATTAGGTGCCTGGCTGCTGGAGGGATACGACCGATTCTATTCCAATGAAAAATGGGATTGCATCGTTCCCGTTCCCCTGCATCCCTATCGCGAACGCACCAGAACATTTAACCAGGCCTACGAGTTGGCCCGCTGGCTCTCGATCCATCGGAAGCTCAGACTGACCCCCTGCCTCAAGCGGGTAAAAAAGACCGAGATCCAGGCGCGGCTGCGCCGAAGCCAGCGATTGCGCAACCAGGCTGGAGCCTATGAATTCCGCCTCCTCCGCACCATTCCCGCCCAGTCACGCTGCCTCATCATCGATGACGTCTTCACCACTGGAGCTACGGTGAACGCCTGTGCCCGCATGCTCAAAAAAAGAGGAGCCTCCACCATCTGTGCCCTCACCGTGGGCCGGGGTTGATTACTGGTATTCGGGTCAGTCCTCGCTTTTTAATATTTGATAACTCGGAGGAGCAAAATGAGAATTGCGCTCACTTTGGAAATGCTGGCGGTTCAATCTTCTTTATCGTTGATCCATCTGATACTCCCATGCACCTTATAAGAGTTTTATGCCTGCCAAAGATCCTTACCTGAACACCGGATTTGCCAAGGTTGAATCCGATCTGCATTTCCTCATGGGTTGCTTCCGGGAAGTACTTATCGATCTGGGATCTGCTGATATCGCCGAAGTACTCCCATGGAGTGGGAAAGCCAAATCCTCTCCCTCCCGCCGTCGGCAAGCACCTCCACGGCTCGGGCAGGCCTACGCCATCAGTTTTCAACTCCTCAATATGGTCGAGGAAAATGCCGCCGCTCAGATGCGACGCCAGCGCGCCATGCCGGACACCTACCATCCGGAGTCCGGTCTCTGGACGGAAAATCTGCGGAAAGCGAAAGAATCCTCCATCAGCGAAAAGGAACTGGTGGATCTCATCCGCCACTCCCGCATCGCCCCCGTCCTGACCGCCCACCCGACCGAAGCCAAGCGCGCCTCCGTCCTTTACCTCCATCGTGAAATTTACCTGCTCCTGGTAGATCGTGAAAATCCGGTCTGGACACCCGCTGAGCTGGATGTCAACCGGGAGCGGATCAAGGACGTCCTCGAACAACTCTGGCGGACCGGCGAGCTGATACTGGCCAAGCCCAAGGTAGCCGATGAACGCGACAACATCCTCTATTACCTCAGAGAAGTCTTTCCTTCCGCCCTCAAGCGGGTCGATACCCGTCTAGAGCAGGCCTGGGAAAAGGCCGGCTTCCGTTCCCGCCCCTTCGATAAACCGGAATTCCGCCCGGATATCGAATTCGGCACCTGGGTGGGTGGGGATCGCGACGGCCACCCCGGAGTCACCCCGGAGGTTACCGCCCAAAGTCTACGCGCTCTCAGGATCGACGCCCTCCGTGTCCACTTCCGCGAGCTTCGCGACCTCCCGGATAAATTAAGCCTCTCCACCGTTCACCAGCCCCTCCCCGCGTTCCTGGAAAAAGCCACCCGGAAAATCATCCAGGCCATCGGGGCTCGGGCCGAAGGCCCGCTGCAAAAATTCCCCCTTGAACCCTGGAAACTCTACGCCTCCCTCCTCCTCGAACGCCTGCCCCTCCGCTACCAGAACAACATTCCGACCCTGGTCGAGGCTCCCGGCTGCTACACCTTCCCCCAGGAGCTGGTCGATGATCTCCTCGTCCTCGATAAAGCCCTGCGCCGTGTCCAGGCCGACCGCCTCGCGCGCGCCCACATCACCCCGCTCATCCGGGCCCTGCGCATCTTCGGATTCCATCTCGCCGTGCTCGACGTCCGCCAGAATAGCGACTTTCATGAAAAAGCTGTTGCGCAGCTTCTCACTGCCGCCGGACTGGATGGCGACGACTACCCCTCCTGGCCGGAAGACCGACGCCGCGACTTCCTCCTCCGCGAACTGAAGTCCCCGCGTCCCTTCCTCCATTGCTCCGCCCGTCCGGGGCCGGAAGCGGAAGCGGTTCTCGATACCTACCGGCTCTGTGCCGATCATATCCGCCACTATGGACCCGATGGTATGGGCAGCCTGATCGTGAGCATGACCCGGAACCTCTCCGACCTCCTCGCCGTCTATATACTGGCCCGGGAGGCCGGACTGGCCAGTTTCGGCAACCAGGGACTCTATTCCCGCATGCCTGTTGTCCCTCTCTTTGAAACCGAACAGGATCTCGAAGCGGCGCCGGACATCGTCCGCGATTTCGTCGAACATCCAGCAACCCGGAATACCATGCGCTGGCGGCAGCAGACCCGGCGCACCGGCGAGAACGCTCTAAAGAAAAACGTTCACAACGTTGGACTCCAAATCATGATCGGCTACAGCGACAGCAATAAAGATGCCGGTATCCTGGCCAGTCAATGGGCCCTCCACCGCGCCCAGCAGACTCTGGCCCAAATCGCCAACGAGCACTCCGTCGCCCTGCGCTTTTTCCACGGACGCGGCGGAACGATCAGCCGAGGTGCCGGCCCCACCCACCGTTTCCTCGAAGCACTTCCCCATCCCTCCCTCTCCGGAGACCTGCGTCTGACCGAGCAGGGGGAAACCATCGCCCAGAAATACGCCAACCAGATTACCGCCACCTACAATCTGGAGCTGCTCCTCGCCGGAGTCACCGGAACCACCCTCCAGCATCGCCGCCAGAACACGCCCGAGTCCGATTACGCACCCATCGCCGAATTTCTGGCCCAGGCCAGCTCTTCCAACTACCGGAAACTGATCGAAAAAGACGGGTTCATCGAATTTTACAACCAAGCCACTCCCATCGATGCGCTCGAACACAGCCGGATCGGCTCACGCCCCGCCCGCCGCACCGGTCGGCGCACTCTCGCCGACCTCCGCGCCATCCCCTGGGTCTTCAGTTGGAACCAGTCCCGCTTCTACCTGCCGGGCTGGTTCGGCGTCGGTTCAGCCCTCGACGCCCTGGCCCGCGAAAAGCCCAAGGACTACCGTCAACTTACCACCCATATCCGTCAGTGGCCTTACCTCCTCTACGTGCTCAACAATGTCGAAACCAACATCGCCTCCACCGATCCCTCTGTCATGAAACTCTACGGCTCGCTCGTCGAAGATCCTGCCCTCAGACGCCAGTTCATGAGCATCATCCTCAATGAGTGGAAACGCACCTCCAGCCGACTCGATGAAATATTCGGAGGTAAACCCATGGACGAACGCCGACCCCGGATGCTGAAAACCCTGCAACTGCGTGAAAAAGCTCTCGAACAACTTCATCACCAGCAAGTCGACCTAATCAAACAATGGCGTCAGCATCTGAACGATGGAAAAAACCGTGAAGCCTCGAAAATGCTTCCCGACCTCCTCCTCTCCATCAACGCCATCGCCTCCGGCCT
>CAYTLD010000120.1:0-6459 GCA_964438585.1 uncultured Blastochloridaceae bacterium
AGTGTTTGGAGTTCTCGCCTTTAGGCGAGTCCGAGGGGAAGAGGAACTAACGGCTGAAGCCGTCACTCCAAACGGTTCCATGATGATGCGGGAGTCTAACGCCCTAAACAGCGGCGGCTTCGCTGATGAGGGCGGTGGCGTAGTCGCGGTTCATGCGGGCGATGTGTTGGACGCTGATTTCCTTCGGGCAAACGGCTTCGCACTCGTATTGGTTTGTGCAGTTTCCGAATCCTTCCGCATCCATTTGCTGGACCATGCGGATGACACGGCGGCCGCGCTCGGCCTGTCCCTGGGGGAGGTGACCGAGGTGGGATAGCTTGGCGGCGGTGAAGAGCATGGCGGAAGCATTTTTACAGGTAGCGACACAGGCCCCGCAGCCGATACAGGCGGCGGCGTCGAAGGCGGAATCGGCATCCAACTTGGGAATGGGCAGGGCGTTAGCATCCGGTGCGGCTCCGGTGTTGACGGAGACGTAGCCTCCGGCCTGTTGAATGCGGTCGAAAGCGCTGCGATCCACGACCAGGTCGCGCAGAAGCGGGAAAGGTTTGGCCCGGAAGGGTTCGACGGTAATCGTGTCTCCGTCCCGGAAGCGCCTCATATAGACCTGGCAACTGGCGACGGCGCGGTCCGGCCCGTGAGGAATGCCATTGATGACCAGAGAACAGGTGCCGCAAATGCCTTCCCGGCAGTCATGGTCAAAGGCAATTGGTTCGACTCCATCTTCGGTAAGTTGTTCGTTGACAGTATCCAGCATTTCCAGGAAGGACATGTCCTCCTGGAGGTCGTTGGCATCATAGGTTTCGAAGTGTCCTTCGACCTTGCCGGGATTTTCCCTCCAGACTTGTAGCTTGATATTCATTATTTGTAACTCCTTGTCGACATTTCGACTTCTTCGTATTCGAGATTTTCTTTATGCATGACGGGTGCGTCACCGTTCTTCCACTCCCAGGCGGCAACGTAGGAGTAATCCTCGTCGTTACGGAGAGCTTCGCCTTCGGGCGTCTGGTGTTCGACGCGGAAGTGGCCCCCGCAAGATTCTTCCCGCTGGAGTGCATCGCGGGCGATGAGTTCCCCTAATTCGATAAAATCAGCGACCCGTCCGGCGCGTTCCAGGGACTGGTTGATGTTGTCGCATTCGCCCGGAACATTGATATTGTTCCAAAATTCCTCGCGGATCTTGGGAATGTCTTCAATGACTTTTTCCAGACCTGCCTTGTCTCGGGCCATACCGCACTGATCCCAGAGAGCCTTTCCTAACTCGCGGTGGATGGAATTGACGGTGCGTTTTCCTTTGATGGTAAGCAACTTGTTGATCCGGTCATTGACCTCATCTTCAACCTGTTTGAATTCGGGAGCATCGGTGCCGACGTCTTCCGGTTTTTCTCCACCGATGTAGTTGCCCAGGGTATAGGGAATAACAAAGTAGCCATCGGCGAGGCCCTGCATAAGGGCACTGGCTCCAAGCCGGTTGGCTCCATGGTCGGAGAAGTTGGCCTCCCCGAGGACGAACAGTCCCTTGAGGTTGCTCATCAGATTATAGTCCACCCAGAGTCCGCCCATGGTGTAGTGGATGGCCGGGAAGATCATCATCGGCTGCTCATAGGCGTTGTCGCCGGTGATCTCATGATACATGTCAAAGAGGTTGCCGTAGCGCTCCGCGACCTTGTCCTGGCCCAAACGTCCAATGGCGTCGCCAAAATCGAGGTAAACCCCGAGTCCAGTAGGAGCAATTCCTCTGCCTTCGTCGCAGGCTTCCTTGGCAGCCCTGGAGGAGATGTCCCGGGGGGCGAGGTTGCCGAAGCTGGGGTACTTCCGCTCCAGGTAGTAATCGCGATCTTCTTCCGCCACATCTGAGGGTAGGATTTCCTTCTTCCGCAATTTTTCCGCCACGTCCTTGTTGATAGGTACCCACACCCTGCCGTCATTACGGAGGGATTCCGACATCAGGGTCAGCTTGGATTGGTATTCTCCGGAGACGGGAATGCAGGTCGGATGGATTTGCGCGTAACAGGGGTTGGCAAAGAGGGCTCCACGACGGTGGGCTCGCCAGCAGGCGGTGGCATTGGAACCGCGGGCATAGGTGGACAGATTCCAGGCGTTGCCATAGCCTCCGGTGGCGAGAAGGACGGCGTGTCCGGCGTGGCGGGTTATTTCACCGGTGACGAGGTTGCGAACGATGATCCCGCGGGCCTCTCCGTTGACCATGACCAGATCGAGCATTTCGCTGCGCGGATACATGGTAACCTGACCGGCATCGATCTGTCGGTTCAAAGCGGAGTAGGCTCCGAGCAGGAGTTGCTGGCCGGTCTGGCCGCGCGCGTAAAAGGTACGGGACACCTGGGCCCCACCGAAGGAGCGGTTGTCGAGCAGGCCTCCGTATTCGCGCGCGAACGGGACTCCCTGGGCCACGCACTGATCGATAATGTTGACGCTGACCTCGGCTAAGCGATGGACATTGGCTTCGCGGGAGCGGAAGTCGCCTCCCTTGATGGTGTCATAAAAGAGCCGGTGTATGCTGTCCCCGTCGTTTTTATAGTTTTTGGCGGCATTGATGCCTCCTTGGGCGGCGATGCTGTGGGCACGACGAGGGCTGTCCTGAAAGCAGAAGCATTTAACATTGTAACCCAGCTCGGCCAGAGACGCGGCTGCCGAGGCGCCGGCGAGACCGCTGCCGACAATGAGGATGTCGAATTTTCGCCGGTTCGCTGGATTAACCAGCTTCATGGATTGCTTGTAGTTATTCCACTTGTCCGAGAGCGGACCCTGTGGGGATGCTGCGTTCATGGTAACCATACGTTAATGTCCAATTCCTGTGTAGTCTTGAGTTATTAATCCGGAGAGAATACTGATCGGGACTGCCGCCATTCCGACGAAGACCCCCATGGAGACCAGCACAGCCGCTGTTTTAAAAATAGGGGCAGTGGTGCGGTTCATCAGTCCCAGTGACTGGAACATGCTCGATACCCCGTGACTCATGTGAAAGCAAAGCAGGCCCACCGAGAGCACATAAAATCCCGCGATCCACGGGTTTTGAAAGCCGGTTACAACCATCTGGAAGACATCGTGAGTCTCCTGACCATTCAATTCTGTCGTCATGTCCTGATACGATGTGTCTGTAACCCGCACCGTGAAATGGAGGATGTGGTAGATGGCAAAGCTGACAACAATGAGTCCGCTCCAGATCATCGTCCGCGATGCATAGCTGGCTTGAACAGTGCCTTCAGACGCGTAGCGTTTCGGACGCGCGGCCCGATTCTCTCTGGCCAGGGAAATCGCTGCCCAAATGTGAAATCCAATCATGCCCAGCAGTGCGATTCTGAAGCCCCAGAGAACTTCGGCACTGGCATGAAGGAGCTTCGCGTAGGCGTTCAGCGTGTCCGGCCCGAGGAAAATTTGAAGATTCCCGAGCATGTGTATAAAGATAAACCCAACTAACCCGAAACCGGTGATCCCCATGATGTATTTCCGGCCGAGTGATGATTTAAATAGAAGTGTAAGCATGTGCATAATTAAAATAGAAATTGTTATGTATTACATGGTCTAATCTAAGAGCCGACTCCCTCCTGTCAAAGCATTCGGGGCGATCGCGTTAAATTATAAGTAAATTTATCGATGCAGCACAGTATCTAATACATCGCAGAGATCCTGGTCCGGGCGGTTGATGGGAAGAAATGTCCAGCCCGCCGCGCGGGCACCTTCTCCATCCGTGACCGGATCGTCGCCGACGAGGGCGATGGATTCTGCGGACAGCCCGCAGGCCGCTTCCGCGATGTCAAAGAGTCGGCGGTGCGGCTTACCAACTCCATGTTCACTGGAAATGATGATGGGGTCGAGTGTTTCATTCAGTTCCAATCCCGCCAGCACCTGTCTGAGGCGACGGTCCCAATTGGAAAGCACTCCTGCCCTTAATCCGGCCCGTTGAATTTTCTCCAGAACGACATCCACATCCGGAAAGACCCGCCACCTGCCGGGGTGAGTGAAAGTGTCATAGACTTCCTGAAAGTAATCTTCGAAGGGAAAATGTTCCGTGAGGCTGGAAGAGAGGGGCTCCCAGGTTTTCTGAACCACCTCACGCCACCAGCTTTGATCGTCATCCGCAGACGGCGAGTCCTGATCGACGGGTTTCATGCTTCGGAACGCAGCCTTGAATGCGGCATCGAGAGCGTCGGCATCTGCCTCCACCCCATAGTGGAGGGCGATTTCCGCATAGGTTTGCCCGACGGGCTGTGTAGGCCGGAGGAGTGTGCCACCGGCATCAAAGTAAATAAATTCAATCCGCCGCATCGCGCCCTTCCATTGCTTTGAGAATTTCCCCGGCCAGGAAGAGCGAGCCAATGATCAGGCAGCCTTCGGCCGTCGGGTGGTCCCACTCTTCCTCAAGTGCCCTGGTGGCAGAGGAGGCCAACTCGACCTGACCAAAGTGGAAGAGGGGGGAGAGGGATTCCGGGGCCCGCCCGCGCTCTGAGTTGAGCGGTACCAGGACGATCCGTGAGCCCTTTTCCATCAGGGGGATGATCGGGTCGATTTCCTTGTCCTCAAGACAACCAAAAATGATTTTACCCGGGCTGAAGCCGAAGACATCCTCCCAGGTCGAAAGTGCCGCCGCGATCGCCTGCACGTTATGAGCCCCGTCAACCACCAGCGGGGGCTCCCGCCGCAGACGCTGGAAACGTCCGGGCCAGGACACGTGACGCAACCCGGACCGGATGGCTGACTCCGGAATCGTCCAGCCAAGGGCAGTTATCTCCTCAAGAGCAACCAGGGCCAGGTGCGCATTGACAGCATGAGAACGGCCGACCAGTCCCAGCTCATGCCCGTCAAAGCGGGTCAACCACTTATCCGCGTCGAGTTCGATGTCACCCGGCGGGGTGACCATGACCGCAGATCCACTGATCTCCATGGCTTTTTTCTCCAGAACATAATCGATTTCCGGATGCTCGGCATGGTGGTGATAGACGAGGGGCGCACCCGCCTTGATGATGCCCGCTTTCTCACCGGCAATTTCCACCAGGGAGTTGCCGAGGTAACGCTGGTGATCGAAGGAAATTCCGGTAATGATCGTGCACTCTGGAGAAACGATGTTAGTCGAGTCCAGCCGTCCGCCCATGCCGGTTTCCCAGAGCACGATGTCCACCTTTTCCCGGCGGAAGACATCCAGGGCCAGCCCGGTGACCGCCTCGAAAAAGGTGACCCGTGTTTGCTCAGCATTCAATTCATCGATTTTTTCTTCCAGCCCTTCCAGCGCACTGGAGAGGGCGTCATCCCCGATGGGGGTGCCGGAAATTTTGATACGCTCATGGAAGCGAACCAGGTGAGGGGAGGTGAAGAGGCCAGTCTTGTATCCGGCATGGCGGAGGATCGATTCGAGGACGGCGCAGCACGTTCCCTTTCCATTGGTGCCAGCCACGTGAATAAATTTGAGTTCCTTTTCAGGATGGCCATAGGCCTCCGAAAGTCGCCTCATGTTTTCCAGGCCGAATTTAATCCCCCGGACCTGGAGGGCATAGAGAAAATCCAATCGGGCGAGGGTGGACATCGTCAGCGATGAAGGTATCGGATGAGCTTGAGCAAAACCTGACGCATGTCCTGGCGGGAGACGATGCGGTCAACCAGCCCCCGCTCGACGAGGAATTCGGCAGTCTGGAATCCCTCCGGAAGATCCTGACGGGTGGTCTCCTTAATGACCCGCGGACCGGCAAAGCCGATCATCGCTTTCGGCTCCGCCAGGATGACATCACCGAGGGTGGCGAAGCTCGCCGTCACTCCTCCGGTGGTGGGGTTGGTCAGGACGGCGATGTAAGGAAGATGCTTTTCTTTCAGGCGGGCGAGCGCAGCGCTGGTCTTGGCCATCTGCATCAGACTGAAAAGCCCTTCCTCCATCCGCGCTCCGCCGGAGGCTGAAAAAAGTATGGCCGGCTCCCGGTTCTTTAAAGCCCGCTCAAAGGCGCGGGTAATCTTTTCGCCTGAAACCGATCCCATGCTTCCGGCCGCAAAGCGGAAATCCATCGCCACCAGAGTTGCCGGAATTCCCCCGATGTGACCTGAGGCCGAGACCACCCCGTCATTCAAGCCGGTTTGCTTGCGGTAGCCATCAAGCTTATCGCGATAACTTTTTAATGCCGTGAACTCAAGCACATCCACCGACTCCATCCGGTTGTCATATTCCCGGAAAGTTCCCTCATCACAGAGGGCGAGGAGACGGTCGTGGGCACTGATATGCATGTGGTACCCGCAGTGCGGACAGGTGCGGAGATTGGAGTCGAGTTCTTTCTGAAATAGCACCTCTCCACAGTCCGGACACTTGGTCCAGAGCCCGGGCGGAATATCCTTCTTCTTCGGAAGAGCCTGGGACATTCGCAGCTTAGGTTTCTCCAATTTCGTCATTAGTATATAAATTAATGCCCCGCAGAAAAATAGAAAGGCTATTTAATTAAGAGGCTGTCTAAAAAGTGGTGGTGA
>CAYTLD010000121.1:0-6418 GCA_964438585.1 uncultured Blastochloridaceae bacterium
TAAAAAACATAACAGTAATTATTCTCAGCGTGGCCGGCCTAGTTATCTTTGCCGGAGGACAAGAAGCCAAAGCTAATGTTCGGGTTTCGGTAAACTTTAATTCCGGATACCATCACCCGCATTATTACCGCACCAGTTCCTGCGCCCCGCGCTACTATCATAGATCGCGTCCGGTCTATCACAGCCGCTCAAGATATTATCACCGCTCAAGATATTACAGCCGTCCCCGCCACGTGGTGCGGCATCACTACGTGCGTCATCATAGCCCGCGGTACGCCTATTGCAGATAAGCACTTTTTCCTGGTAGGTTGTAGTTCCTGAGCCCGCGAGGGCAAAAAAAACCCGGCCCTGATAGGCCGGGTTTTTTTGTCTAAGTAGAAAGAACGCGCTTAGACGCTTTTCTTGAAATCACTACCCGGCTTGAACTTGACCGAACGTGAGGCGGCGATTTGAATTTTCTCGCCTGTTTTTGGGTTGACGCCAGTGCGAGCCTTGCGGTCCACGACTTCAAAGGTTCCGAATCCAACCAGTTGGACGGCTCCTTCTTTTTTAACGCCGGCTTTAATGCAGTCGATGACCGTAGTCAACGCACGCTCTGCGGACGCTTTACTGGCATCATCGCCGAGTTCATTTTGGATGTTTTCGATAAGTTGGGCACGATTCATTGCCATATTCTGTTTCCTCCTGATTGGATTTTATTCTTAAGTCCCATGTGCCGGGCCATTACATGAGCGCAGACGTCATTGACTGCCAACCCGCGACCCGGGCTCCATAGGGTTTTGGAGATTATGCATGTCTCTTAGCTCCTGTAAACTAGAATAGATGCCCCTAATTGCATGGCTTGCACCGGGTGATGCTTTCGGGGTAGCCTGCTTGTATGTGGGTTAATGTATGTCGGCCGTTCTTGAAAATGTTCAATCCGGCGCGTGTTTTGGGATTGTCGAATCTGGATCAAGTGGAGAATCCGCTGCTCCTGGTTCGCAGCCTCAATGGCTGGGAGGCGGAGGGGATGGCACGGGCGCTCGGACGTCCGGTGCGATTTATTTACCGGGCGGAAGATGCGGAGGAGAATCGGTTGAGCTGGCTGGGGCTCGATGCGGTCGGCATTCGCTCGGAGTCGGCATCGAGTTACCGCGAGTGGGTGGCGGAGGCTTTTGCCCGCGGATCGGTCGTCTGTCTGATTTCCAAGGGACTCAAACCGGCCCAGATTCAATCCATCACGCTTAAGTCCCATGCCTCCCTGATTCCCGTGGCCGTGATGGGAGACCGTCATCTCGGGTGGAGTCGGGATCATCTACCGCTGGAGTGGAAAGGCCGACCGGATTCCCGACGGATTTATCTGGCTGATCCAGTCAAGACCGACCAGTTGGATTGGAATCTGGTTCAGAGCCGCTGGCTCGATCTCGAAGCCCGCGCCCTCGATGAACACCCGCTGCTCAAGGAGCACCTGGGCCGCGCCTGTATTCAAGGGCTTAAAAAGCGCCAGTTCCGGGAAGTCCTGATCGATGCGGCTATGAATGACCGGCGCTGGTCGGGCGGGATGTTCCTGGCGGTGGCCTGGGAAATGTCCGTCCAGGTAAAGCGCAAGTGCCAGGGAGATCGAGTGGGGCTGATCCTGCCTCCGGGCACCACCGGATCGATCCTGAATTTGGCCGTCCTGTTAGCGGGAAAAATCCCGGTCAATTTTAATTTTACCATCGGGGCGGCCGCAGCGGAATCCTGTTTGCGGCAGTCGGGGGTGGAGGAGGTGCTAACCGTCAAGCAACTCCACGACCGCCTGGCGGACTTCCCCTGGCCGGAACGCTGCTACGATGTCGCTGAGTGGCTGAAGGGAATGGATAAGAAGCGACTGCTGCTCAAGCGGCTGGCTGTGCTGCTGCTCCCGCCGGAATCCCTGGCCGAGCGGATTGGCGTTCCCATCCGTGGCGATCATCAGGAGGCGGGACTGCTCTTTACGAGCGGCAGCTCCGGCGAACCGAAGGGGGTGCCGCTCAGCCACCGGAATATCCTCGCCAATTTAACTCAGATCGGAGCCGTGCTTCCGATTGAGGATGTGCCCAGCCTGCTCGGACATCTGCCTATTTTCCACAGCTTCGGGTTCACAGTCATGCTTTGGTGGCCCCTGGTCAACGGCCCGCAGGTGGTCACTTACACCTCACCACTGGAAACCGGTAAATTGATCGATATCATCGACCGCCATCAACTGGCCCTGCTGGTCACCACCCCGACCTTCCTCCGCCAACTGGGCCGCAAGGCCAAGCCGGATCAATTGAAGTCACTGAAAATTTTTGTCACCGGAGCGGAGAAGTTGCCTCCCGAACTTCTGGAGGAAATCGAGGAGAAATTTAAACGCCCGGTCTGTGAAGGTTATGGCATGACCGAGGCGACACCCGTCATCGCGGTGAACCGGTTGCGCAACCGGGCCAATTGGACCGAGGGGCGTCGGGTCGGATCGGTCGGCCCGCTCCTGCCGGGTGTCTCGGTCCGGGTGGTGGATCCCGATTCCGGACGGGAATTACCGTTAGGGGAAACCGGGGTGCTCAAATACCGCGGAGCCAATGTCTTCCGTGGTTACCTCGACCGCCCGGATCTGACCGAGCCGGTCCTCAAGGAGGGCTGGTACTATTCCGGTGATCTCGGGCACCTCGAGGAGGACGATTTCCTCGTTATCGAGGGCCGCCTCTCCCGTTTTTCTAAAATTGGCGGAGAAATGGTGCCGCATGGAACCGTCGAACGCCACCTGCTCGATATCATCCAAGCCTATGCCGGCGAGGAGGCGGGCGTGGTGGTGGCTGGAGTCGATGATGGAACGAAAGGCGAGCAACTGGTCGCTCTCTTCACCGTCGATTACGATCAGGACCACATTCGCAAGGAAATGCTGCGCCGCGGTCTTCCCACCCTCTGGATTCCCAAGCGCCTGCACCGTATCGAAACCATTCCTCACCTGGCCAGCGGCAAGCTCGACCTCCGCGCCGTCCGCCAGATGGCTGAGGAGTTAGTCGAATCTTAATCGCTCTAGAAGATCATGCAGAAAGGATCGATGGGTAGGGCGCAGTCTCCAGACAAGCCGGAAGTCACTGATGATTAGCGGCTTGCCTGGAGACTACTCCCCGCCTTTTCTTCAGTGGATGTGGCAGATTAAACTCAACCAGCGCTAATCGCTCAATTCGACATTCCAGTAGGCGACGTCGAGGAAGGTTTTCCAGGAATCGTGCGGGACGCGGGAAATTTGCAGGTGCAGGAAGGTGCGGGGCCGGGGCTTGACGGGCTTCTGGATCAGGTGCATGTGCGCCTGTTCGGGGGTGCGGGATCCTTTGCGCGTATTGCAACGGATGCATGAACACACGATATTTTCCCAAGTGGTCTTTCCGCCATGCGCACGGGGCAGCACGTGATCGATGTTGAGATCCTTCCGGTCAAATTTATTCCCGCAGTACTGGCAGGTGAAGCGGTCACGCAGGAAAATATTCTGACGGGTCAGCTTAACATCTTTTTTCGGCAGTCGATCAAAAAGCATGAGCACGATGATCTGAGGGATACGAATTTTAAAATCGATGGTGTTAACACACTCGCTGAGATCCGCATCCTCGGAGGCATCCTTCCACTCCTGAAAGTTGAAGGTCTGATATCCGTTTGAGGCATCGACAATTTGGGCCTGACCGAGATAGACGAGCGAGAACGCGCGTTTAGCCGAGCAAACGTTAACCGCCTGCCAGAGGCGGTTGAGCACGAGCACCGAGGTGTCAATGGACGTGTTCATCATAGTTTTGACCTTAGGGTCGTTATTCTTTACCACGCATCTGAAATCGCGTCAACGGCAGCTTGATGTCAACTTTGTTAAGATTTTATGTCGAAACCAGTAAAAACCCGGGCCGAGTCTCATTTTTCTAAACCGTTTCTTGCCCTCCGCTCGAAGATCGATTTAGATTAAAGCATGATTGATCAAAAAGCCTCTCAACTACTCAACGAACAAGTTGGGCACGAATTCGCCGCCTTCCTGCAATACATTGCGGTATCGACCTGGTTCGATGCGGAAGCGCTACCAGAACTGAAAACCTATTTTGCCCGTCAGGCAGATGAGGAACAGAGTCATGCCCTGAAAATGATTCAGTTTCTAAATGACACGGACCAAACCATTGCCATCCCCGCCATTCCGCAACCCAGATGTCATTTTTCTTCAGTAGAAGAAGCCATTCAGTTGGCCTACGATCAGGAAGTCGGTGTGACGGAGCAAATTAAATCTATCTATAATGCGGCCGCTGATGCCAATGACCGGATTACTCAGAATTTCCTTCAGTGGTTCCTCGAAGAGCAAGTGGAGGAAATGGCCAGCATGGATACGCTGTTGAAAATCACCCGCCGGGCGGGAGATGACCTGTTCAGGATTGAGGAATATGTTGCCCGTGAAGGGCACCCTGAGGAAAACACCTCCTGAATAGTCGCTCCATGGGCTGGATTTGGGGGGATCGCAGGGCTATGAAATTATCAGTTGCCTTTTTACAGAAAAATATGTTAAATACCACACCATGATAAGGACAGCTCTGCTCACATGCCTCTTTTTACTTGGAGGTATCGCCTCCCCGACCTTCGCGCAGGAATCGGCGCAGGATCTTTTTCTGAAAATTTACCTCAACATTCAAGAAGCGGATAAACTGGAAACCGCCGGGCAAAAAGCGTCAGCCCGTGAACGCTACCGCATCAGTCTGAATCGACTGATCGACCTGAAAGAAAATTACCCTCAATGGGAACCGGTCATTGTCGGGTTCCGAACAAAATATACGGAAGAAAAGGTCAAATCACTGGAGGGCGAACTTGACGCCAATCCGGATGCGAACATCCCCCCGATTGACCCGGAACTGCTGGAGGAACCGAAAGCCCCGACCACTTCACCAGCGGAAACTTTTGATTCTGAAATGGACTCCACTGCTTCGACCACCAGTGAACCCGTCATCGCTTCCGAGCCCACGGAAACCAGCCCCGCTGAGACAGGATTTTCTGACGGTAGCACCACCACGGTGGATACCTCAACCGGAGGAAATATTATCTCAGATCGTGCTCCCACCATCATGGATATGGAAGGCGGCACGGCGACACTCTTTGATCCGGCACCTTCCGAACCGACTATCGAATCCTCCAGCCCGGTGGAAACTGTCCTTTCAGATGATCCCGCTGCTCTAAAATCGCGTATCCGGGATCTGGAATCCCAACTGACCAATACCCAGAATAAATTGGAAACCGCCCGCACCGAAGCCGCGCAACTGAGAACGCGTGTCGAACAACTGGAAAATCAGCTCAGCCTCGCGCGGGAGGGAACAGCCGATCAACAGATGGAATCCCTGATGGCAGAAAATGCTCAACTGAAAGACAAACTGGCCAAGGCGGAAACAACCATCGCCGGCCTGCAAACCGGATCAGCCGACACTTCCATCATCAACCTTCAGCAAAAAATCGATAACATCCAGGGGCAACTGGAGCTGGCCAAACAGGAAAACGCCGCCCTGCGTGAAACCAATGATGAATACCGCCAAAAACTCGAATCCCTCCAGCAGGAACTCAATGTGGCCAAAGCGGAATCCGAAAATTCCAAAGAAGCGGACATGCTCAAGGACATCATCCGCCGACAGATCAAGGAGCAAACCCGCCGCGAAGTGGCCAAACGCCTGGCCATGGAGGAACTCGAAAACCTGGCGGTGGATTCTGAACGCCTCAAGACCCAGCTCGACATCCTCGGATCACCGCTGGTCGAACTCTCCGCAGAAGAACGCGCCCTCCTGAAAGATCCCAATGCCGATCTCGTCATCAATGAATCCACCGGGCAAATTTCTGCCGAGATGGGTTCCGCGAACGAAGAAAATGTTGATTATTCCTCCCGCCCGCGCATTCCCAATGAATTCAAGGAGACTGCGGAAGATGCCAAGCGCATGTTCAGTCAGGGCCGTTTCGATGAATCCGCCGCCAAATACACGGAAATCCTCAATCTCTATCCCGAATCCCTCTACGCCATTTCCAATCTGGCCGTGGTGCGATTCCAACAAGCCAACTACGCTGAGACAGAAAAACTGCTAAAAACAGCGGTGAAGCTCGCTCCCCAGGATGCCTTTTCGCATTCGATTCTGGGAATCTCACTTTACCAGCAGGGCAAGCATGATGAAGCGGTGCAATTTCTCAGCCGCGCCGCCGCCCTCGACCCGAATGATCCGAAGACCCGGAACTACCTGGGAATCGCCGCCTCGCAAAAAGGTTGGCAGGAAGCCGCTGAGCAGGAATGCCGCAAGGCGATCGAACTCGACCCGCAGTATGGGGACGCCCACTTTAACCTGGCCGTCATCTACGCCACCCAGAAACCGCCAGCCCGTGAATTGTCACGCCGCCATTATAACCGGGCGCTCGAACTCGGAGTCCCGCGCGACGCCGATCT
>CAYTLD010000122.1:0-6296 GCA_964438585.1 uncultured Blastochloridaceae bacterium
TTCACGCAGCGAGGCTCAGACAAGAGAGTCCCAAATCAAACGTTGGAAAAGCCGAGCTGCCATTGAGGAACTTAGTCTAGGTAGTGCGTCCCGATGAAATCGGGAAGGCCGCAGGTTCAAATCCTGCTAGCCCGACCAATCTTCCTTATCCCTATGTATTTCCTCTACATCCTGCAGAGCGAGAAAAACGGACGTTATTACATCGGATCAACTGATCATTTATTGAAAAGATTCTACCGTCACCAAAATGGAGGCAATAAGTCCACCAAGCCACATCGCCCGTGGCGACTGGTCTATTTCGAAACATACCATTCACGCAGCGAGGCTCAGACAAGAGAGTCCCAAATCAAACGTTGGAAAAGCCGAAGTGCCATTGAGGAACTTATACAACGTAGTGCGTCCCATCTTTTCTAATCAAGGATGGGTGGCGGTTTGCGGAGCGGAATTCTGGAAGGACGGGTTGGATGGGGACGGCTTCAGTCCGGCCATTTTAGCGTCGTAATGGTAGAGATCCTCAAAGAACCCAATGGGGCCGTCCTCTTCATCGGCGTAGGCGGTGAGGTAGAAAATGTAAATGGGGATCGGTGAGCCGACCGGTACCATCTGGCGTTTTTTATCCGCCATGGCGTCGCGAATTTTTTCCATGGTCCACGATCCAGACGGCAGGGCGTAGCGGGCCAGTTCTTCCGGTTGCTGGACCCGGATGCAGCCGTGGCTGAAATCGCGCTTGCTATGGACAAAGAGGCTGCGCTGGTTGGTATCGTGCAGGTAAACCGAGTGGCGATTGGGAAAAATAAATTTCACCAGCCCGAGCGCATTATAGGGCCCGGAGGTCTGGCGGATCTTTAACTCCCCATTTTCCACTCGCTCGATATTTCTCCGGGAGGGGCGGAAAACTTCCGCATCCTCGCTGAACCGATCCACCAGTTCATAATTAAAGTCACGAATGTAACCCCGGTCTTTTTTGATTTCCGGCAGAAGCTCTCCCTTAATGATACTTTGCGGGACATTCCAATAGGGGCGGAAGATGACATATTCCATCTGGTCGGAGAAGATCGGCGTCCAGGTCCCCTGGGCTGAGTCGCCGACAATGACGCCCATCTGCAATTTTTTCTCGCCCTGCGAGTAGGCGCGCAGGGTAAATTCGGGAACATTCACGAGGATATGCCGGTCTCCGAGGTTGTCGGGCAGCCAACGCCAGCGGTCCAGGCTCCAGACGATTTTTTCAATCAGGGCTTCGACCGGGACGTTCAGGGCTTTAAGTGTGTTCGGACCCACGATCCCGTCCTGATCCAGTCCACGCCGGGCCTGAAAGGTCCGGACGGCGGCTCTGAGGGAGTCATCGTAAAATGTGAGCTTTTCCGGATCATCAGGGATGGCGATTTCATAGCCCTCAGCGGCCAGACGATCCCGGAGAAGCGGGACCAGATCATAACTGCCGGTCTCCATTTCCCGGTCGCGGATTCCGTTTAACAGTACGGGATCAATCGGCTGCCAGCCTCCGGCGGCGGCTATCTTCCGGTAGCGGTCCAGTGCCCGGTGTAAGGCCTGATAGCCCGGATGCGGGGGTGGGTATTCCTGCAGAACCTTCCGGGTGCCCTCTCCTTCGAGGATGCGCGTCAGCAATGTTTCGAGGTTGAAATACTTGTCAAAAGATTCCCAGGTGCCGGTCACCTCCTGATGGGGAATGACTCCCCGCTGCAAATCATAGGCCAGTGATGTGACCGACAAGGTCAGGATCAGCTCCGTCCAGGCTCCTTGCAGCGGAAAGTCTTCCGGAGGGATTTCATCCAGTTGGTAAAGCAAATCCTGCAACGGATCGCGCAGGTAATCCCGGGCGTCGAGGGCATGAGAGGTTGCCAATTCCAGGGCCTCCACTACCTCCCCGGCGGACTGATTTAGTTTTTCCCCAGGGAACCAGAACGGGGCATATTCCCGGGTCTGGTAGAGTTCCAGAACCGGGGAAAGCACCTCGTCCCGAATGGTGGGAAAGCGGGCCTTGATCGAATCACGTGCCTGGCAAATTTTCCGAAGTTCGTCCGACAGGGTGGGAATGACCGGAGGGTCGATCATCTCAGCCGATTCTGCCACTTTTTCCTCTTTATCCTCTTTCGTCTCATTCAGGGAGGGAACATCCTGGACCGGCGGAAGCTCCGACTGGGCCATTTCCTCCTGAGCCGCATCTTCGCTGATCCGTGGCGGGCTTTCCGCCTCAGCCTCCGGCTTTTTCGAACAACTCGACCACGCCAGGGAAAAAATCAAAGCGGTAATGATTAGATAAGCGGGGCGCATTTTCATTGTCTTGATGAAATAGCTTAGCCCGGGACACGCAGGGTACGAAAGAATTTCTTACCGCTCTGGAGGATCATCCCATCTGTAATATCAAGTGTGGCCCGGGGATCAGTGATTTTTTCCTCATTCAGTTTCACTGCTCCCTGCTGGATAAGGCGGCGGGCCTCACCGCCGCTGGAGACCGCTCCGGATTCCTGTAATAATTTCCCGATCCAGATCGGATTTTCCGGAACCACGTATTCCTCCAGCTCGGCGTCATCGAGGGATTTTTTTGAAAACATGAGTTCGAATTGTTCCCGCGCCTTCTGGCCGCCCCCGTTTCCGTGGAAGCGATCCACCAGACGTGCCGCCAGCCTCTTTTTTGCTTCCATCGGATGCAGGGATGGGTCCAACACTTCGCCCAACAGGAGGGGGTACCACTTGCCCATCAGCTCATCGCTGATGCTCATGGCTTTGCCGAACATGGAGCCGGGTTCTTCGGTCACGCCGATGGTGTTGTGGAGGGATTTACTCATTTTCTCCACCCCATCGGTTCCCTCGAGGATGGGGAGAGTCATGGCCACCTGGGGTTCCTGACCCTCTTTTTGCTGCAACTCACGTCCGGTAAGCAGGTTGAAGAGCTGGTCGCTGCCGCCTAATTCAACATCGGCCCGGACCATGACCGAATCCCACCCCTGGAGAATGGGATATTGCAGCTCGTGCATCATGACATCGTGTCCGGCTTCCATCCGCTCCTTAAAGTCACGCCGCTGCAAGGTCTGGGCCACCGTCTTCTTGGCCAGCAGCTTCATGACATCCATCAGGGTCATGGTGTCGAACCACGATCCATTCCAGACGATTTCCGTTTTCTCACGGTCGATAACGGAAAAAGCCTGCTCCTCATACGTGGCCGCATTTTCACGGATTTCCTCCATGGTCAACATCGGACGGGTGGAATTCTTGCCGGTGGGATCACCAATTCTGGCCGTAAAATCACCGATGATAAGCACGGCCGTGTGCCCCAGATCCTGGAATTGACGCAATTTCAGGAGGGGAACTGTGTGCCCCAGATGGATGTCCGGGGACGTTGGATCGACGCCAAATTTGATCCGCAGGGGGGTTCCCTTTTTCAGCTTTACCAGCAATTCCTCATCCGAGTGCACCTGAGTGGTGCCCTGGGTAAGAATCTCAAGCTGTTCCCGGGGAGAAGGCATAACGTTGAAGGGCGGCCCTGCCTCATAGTGTGGCAGGACCGCAACAGACCGTTTTTATTCCTCGTCCTTGGACTTCTTCGACTGGCCGGGGGTAAATTCCTCCTCGAACTGGGCAAAGGCATCTCCCATCGATCCCAGCATTTCGCCGCTCTGGATACTGTCGAGTGTCTTCTGCTCTTTCTTGAGCTGCTCTTCAGAGTAGGTGGCCGCCTTGATCGATAATCCGATGCGGCGCTCAGCCCGATCTACCTTGATGACGCGGGCTTCCACGTCATCACCGATATTAAGAACATCTTTAACCTTATTGACTCGCTCTTCCTGGATTTGGGAAATGTGGACCAAACCGTCAATTTCATCCTCGAGTTGGACAAAGGCTCCAAAGCTGGCGATCTTGGAAATTTTTCCTTTCACCAATGCGCCGACCTTATAGTGGACATCGATACTTTCCCACGGGTCTCCGCTCATCTGCTTGATCCCGAGGCTGATGCGCTGGTTCTGCTTATCGATTCCCAGAACCTGGGCTTCAATCTCGTCCCCCTTCTTGAGCATCTCCGAGGGGTGGTTGATCTTGCGCGTCCAGGAAAGATCCGATACGTGAATCATGGCATCGATGCCTTCTTCGATTTCCACGAAGGCCCCGTAGGCGGTCAGGTTGCGCACCGTTCCTTTAACCCGGGCGTTGAGCGGATAGCGTTCCTGAATCGTATCCCACGGATTGGATTCCGTCTGACGCATGCTGAGGGAAATTTTCTGATCATCGAGGTTGATGTCGGTGACCTTGGCTTTGACTTCCTGGCCGGTTTCGAGCACATCGGAGGGGCGGGCCACCCGCTTGGTCCAGGAAATCTCGGAGATATGGATCAGTCCCTCGATTCCCGGTTCCAGTTCCACAAAGGCACCGTAGGGCACCAGGGTGGTCACCTTCCCGGTCACTTCACTATCGACAGGATAATTTTCCACGATCCGTTCCCAGGGGTTGTCGAAGCGCTGCTTGAGTCCGAGCGAAATACGTTCCTTCTCCCGGTCGATTTCGAGGACCATGACTTCGACTTCCTGGCCGACAGATAATTGTTCCGAGGGGTGATTGATTCGACCCCAACTGATGTCGGTGATGTGGAGCAACCCGTCCAGTCCATCCAGGTCGATGAAAGCCCCGAAGTCAGTGATATTTTTCACCACCCCTTTTACGAGAGATCCCTTATCGATGTCAGCCAGCAGCTTGCCGCGCTTCTCTGCGCGTTCGGCCTCGATAATTTCCCGGCGTGAAAGAACGACGTTCTTGCGGTCCTCATTCAGCTTCACAATTTTACAGACAATCGTCTGGTCTTCGAATTCCTTCAGGTTTTTCGGAGGGACGATATCGATTTGCGAAGCGGGCATGAAGGCCTCCACTCCGACATTCAGCATCAGTCCGCCTTTAACAATTTTACGAACACGGCCCTCGACGGTTCCTCCCTCATTGTAGATGGCGACAATTTTCTCCCAATTTTGCTTCTGGGCGGCTTTCTGGCGGGATAGCACCACCATGCCTTCGTCGTTTTCCAGACGTTCGAGCAGGACTTCGATATCCTGGCCGACTTCCAAATCTTCTGGAGATTCAAATTCGTCGAGGTCGATCATGCCCTCGGACTTGTAGCCGATATCGACCACGGCTTCCTTGTTGCGCAGTTCAATGATTTTGCCGGTAATGATGGTTCCCTCACGGTAATTCTGTAGTGAGGCTTCCAGGAGTGCTTCGATTTCTTTCATGGGTAAAGACGCAGTTTCAGCGTAGCTGATCTGCGGGAAATGGCCCGATGAGAACAGGCCTTTGAGGTGTTAAGTTAAGTTTAGTTTTTTTATAATGTTTGCCGCCCCGTCTTACGGAGCTATCAAGCAGTTGTTTAAAATACCTAAATTGCCGCCGGTTGACAAGCAGAGTTTAGCGGAATTTGCGGATTTGGGTGATAAAGCGGTTGGTCTCGACACTCGGGGAGGGGGCCACGTGGATGTGGCGCTGGCCCGGACCGATGGTAATTTTTTTCCAGGGAGAGGTGGTCAGGGTATGACCCTGCGCATTTTTGAAAAGGGTGCGCACCTGGAGCGCGACCGATTCCTGAGCCCGGTTATAAATGAGAGTTTCGGCCAGAAAGACACTATTGTTGTCGTAGGAATATCCCTGATCCTGAATTTC
Source organism: uncultured Blastochloridaceae bacterium (assembly GCA_964438585.1). GTDB lineage: Bacteria > Verrucomicrobiota > Verrucomicrobiia > Methylacidiphilales > JBCBYL01 > JBCBYL01. The sequence continues at coordinate 5,659 of CAYTLD010000122.1, forward strand.
GATAAACCGGGCCAGGTCATCGCCCTGAAGAATCGCGGTGGCCACTTCATCGACAGGAGCCAGCCCGGGATCAGCGGGAATTCCGCCCCCGCCTCCGCAACCGGAAAGGATCAGTCCAAAGAGGCAAAGAGGCAAAAGTGGCAGAGACCGGAGCATTAGACATTTATACCTTGGCATGCTAAGTTGATCGATATAGAATTTACTATTATGAACCAAATATTACACCTCGGATTCGGACTGCCGCAAGGCCCGGAATGGCTGATCATCTTTTTGGCAATATTGCTCCTCTTCGGAGCCAGCCGTCTGCCGACACTGGCACGCTCGATCGGACGCAGTATGGGCGAATTTAAAAAGGCCCGCGAAGAATTTGATCGCGAAATCCGTAAGGCCTCCGATGAAGAGGAAGAGAAGAAGAATCAACTTCCTGACACCGAATCCCACACCACCGCCGCCTCATCCTCTGGATCGAAAGAAAAAGAAGTCTCGTAACGCTTTCCCCCGTTACTGTCTGAGACGGCGTTCTGCCCTCCATATCGTATCACCCACCCACGTGGAGGGAGGATCTCCGCATCCTCCGCCCGATCCCGGATGTGACGGCCAGTCGCGCCGAAGCTAAGCGAGGGCGGACGCTCTGCCCT
>CAYTLD010000123.1:0-6233 GCA_964438585.1 uncultured Blastochloridaceae bacterium
CGCCGCCAACATCCGCGACTACATCGACACCGACAGCCAGCCGACCTATGTGGATATGGATGGTTTCGTCATATCAAATGAAAGTGGTGACTACGATGCCGGAACTGAACTTGCTCTTGAAGCGGACGAAGAGCCCTCAGCCTTGGGCAAAGAAGCCATTCCCTATTTTCTGGAACATTTGTGGAGAGGCAGAGAGGAGAATTGGAGGGTGCGTTCTGATGACGCGATTGGGATTGTTTACATCGAGCACTATCTTGAATTCTACAACCCATCGACCAAAGATTGGGCGGCGCCTGCAGGCACTAAAATTCGCATCTATGATCTGCCTTTTTGGACTGTAACTGATGAAAGTGAAGAATTTATAAAGGAGCAGCCCTACACGCAGGTGACGCTCGATATCTCCGGCAAGGTCTTTAAGGCAGGCAAGGCCACCGTGGTCACAACCGATCCCAGTCCTCCGGCGGCTCTCATGACCAACTTGATAGTCGATGACAATCTGCATATCATCACACCGGAGGAAGGCAGTAACGGAACACGCTGGCGGCTGACGACAACGGACCTCATCAGTGGAGTATATGGAGTCAAATTATACGGGCGTAGAAAAGGGATCCTTACCGGCAGCACCACCGATTACGATACAAAAATGATCTGGGGCACTGAAAATGGCTTTCTCGATAGCCATCCTTACATTGCTATTTCCATTTTTCCCGGTCCCGCTTGGAATTTTAAAGGTCAGTATGTCGGTGACGACACGCGTTGGTATTACAGTTCGAGCATGGCTGGAGACTCGGCAAGTGTGCCGCCCTGGCTCACCGCTTATCCCACCACCTTGCGATCTGGAGACGCCAGATCAGTCAACGAGCCGTTAACTTACCAGGGCTATACCGGCGGATTCAGCTCTAACCCCAATCAGACCCGTTTTTATGGGAACGAACAGACGGCGGTTATTACTGGAGAGCACACGCTAGGACGTGCCTTCAGCCAATATACGAATACAGCTAAGTGGTCGGATCGCACTCCGTCACTAGCCGATAATACCGCAACGGCCTATGCCATGATTCGCGATGGATTGATGCAAAGCATCGGTGAACTCGGTCATATTTATGATCCCCACCGACTCAATGGCACGACCGCCCGTGGCGGAGGGAGAACACTTCTTATCGGCCAGGCTGACACAGTGATTACGGACAGCCGTTTCGATCCGGCCTGGCTTAATAAAGCCTGGCATCTATGCGATCTATTTGCCGCGGATACGCGTGATTCGGATCCCGATACTTCCGGGATTCAGCCCTTCACCTATATGCCAGCAACCGCTGAGGGGAAGATCAATATCAATGGTGTTCTCCGGGATCAGGGGGCGGCTTTGAAAGCGGCCCTGAGGGAGTTTGTTTTTCTGCCCAGTCCCAACAGCGCACCGAATACAAATGGCTCCGCACTCCGCATTGATGAAATCGAAAGTATTGTCGATTCAGTCGTCGCTTATCTAAGGTCCGAACAGTCTGGCAATCGTCCACCTGTCTTTATGGGACGAGGCGAACTCTCCGAAATTGGCTACTTTTCCTCAAATTATAACAACAGTAGCAAAGAGTATAACTACCCCTCATCCAACACACTGGCTAACCAGCCTCAGAATGACCTCAACGACCGGGCTCGAGAGGAAATTTTTCGGCGCATGAGCGAGCTGGTAACGACCCGCAGTGCCACTTATTCCATTTACGTCTTAGCGGATGCCATCGATCAACTCCGTAACGGTGAAAAAATTCCCGCCTCCCGGGCACGGCGCAGAGTCGTCGTCCAGGTTGATCCGACCTTCGTGACCCCGGATAGCTATGAAAAAGTTAGCGGCTATCAAATAGAAAGGATTTATGAAAACAATTAAGTATATTATCTGTATGCTCATCTTGAGCCACTGGGGTTGGGATGCCCCAGCTTCTGAACAGGACCAAGAAGCTCCCGCAACATTAGCGGATGAACGCGAGGTGCGTGAGCAGATTATTCAGAGGGGGTTGGAAAAACGAAAGTCAGCCGATAAAGACACTTTGGGTGGGTTCATCCGTTTGATTAACTTCTCGAGTTATAAGAAGGGCTTTGATGCTTACCTCAAAGCCGAAGGCTCTGCCCCGGTGCGCTTTGGTCTGAATGTCAGGTATGTCATGCCTTACAGTTATGTCGAAGTCCCGGTTGGAGAGTATGAAATCATATTGACTGCGACCAGTCGCGCCCCGCTGACTGATGATGATTTTGGCGAGAACGCTGCTGAACAGAAGCCCATTGAACCGGATAAACTAAAAAAATTAGCAACAGGGATCAGCCTCAAAATTAAACCTGATTCCTGTTTTAGCCTGCTGGTTGTAGATGAGGGAAGCGGGCTCCAGGCTGAATTGATTGAAGATGCACCTCTGATTGACGAAGAGGACGACCCCCGCAGCCCTGAGTTGATTCTGTATAAAATTGAAGACAGCGAAGTCGTTGACACTTTTTGGAGAGAGGAAGGCCTGAAAAAAGGGATCACAATAACCGATGACATGATGCAGATCATCCAAGTAGAGGAACCATGGGTGCAAAAAGAGTTCGGATTGTCATTTCTCGATGAACGTGACCGTAAGCGGACGCGGACTGTCACTCTGGACTATCAGTATGGCCAGTCATTTTCCGTGTTTTTTATGACAGATCAATATGGCAAAATACGCCTCAGATCGGCAGAAAACGGCTTGAGAGAAGCGATCCTCAATAACACCGGCGATTGAAATTTAAGGCATCCTGAGTCGTTGCGTCGCTACGCGACGCGGGTTTTATTTTCAACTCTTACCGTGGATTTCCTCCGTCGCCAAGGCTTGGGTCTTCGTCCCGATTCCATCGGGGCTTCGACCCCACAAGATGGCGGATTGGAAAATCCACGGCTACCTTCGATGGTCCCGATGGGACCTAAGAGGCTGTCTAAAAAGTGGATGATAACAAACTTTCTGCGCTAAATTCTCCCGACTCGTCGGGATTGCTCCTCAGTTACGTATCTATGCAGATATGCGCCTTCGTCGCGCCTTGTCCCGATCAGTATAAATATCTTTCAGATATCGGGATCCCGATCCAGCGAAGCTGGAATCGGGGCAGGACCGAAATTTTTCTTGAAATATTATTTACCATCACTTTTTTGACAGCCTCTGAGACCTGCGGTGGTGGATAACAACGAATTTCTGTCACCATCTAGTAACCCATTGGCGATCATTTTGTTGCATCGTAAGTTCACCCTAGGCTAATGAGTGCATATCGATTTTTAATTCTTACCGTATACTTGGGCTTCGGGGCGATAATGTTGTCAGCCCAGAATCCGGCTTACGATCCTCCCGCCGGGTATTACAGTGGAGCCACCGGGAGCGGGCAAATCTTAAAAGACCAACTCCACGCGATCATCTCCAGCGGGCACAATCCGCTCCCATACACCAGTTCCCAGACGGACACTTGGGATGCTCTTAAGGAATTGAATCGTGATCCAGCTGCTCCGTCGGATGTGCTTCTTTTGTATTCGGCGGTCTCGGTGCCTGCCGATGACACCAACGGAAACGGGAATCCAAACATCACTGCAGACTCCTGGTCCCGGGAACATGTCTGGCCGCGTTCTTACGGGATTGAATCCTCCGGACCCGATAACTCGGATCTGGTCAATCTCCGCCCGATCCGGACCTCGGTCAATTCGTCGCGGGGCAATCGTCTCTTTGATGAGGTGGACCCGAATGACTCGGTGGAGCCGGGCATTGCACCGCCCAACTGCCCGGATTGTTTGTATGACTACGCCTTCGGCCAGGGTGGTCTGTGGGAACCGCGTGGGGTGGAAAAGGGGGATCTGGCCCGCTCCATGTTCTATATGGTCGTCCGCTATGACGGCCAGGAATCCGGCACCACGGACCTGGAACTCGGCAACCATCCGGACTCGGAAAGCAGTCTTTTCGGGTTCCTCGACACTCTTGTCGCCTGGCATGAGCAAGACCCGGTTGATGAGGAGGAACGCCGCCGCAACCATCTGGTCTATGGCTATCAGGGCAACCGGAACCCGTTCATCGATCACCCGGAATTTGTTTCCTCTATCTTCGGGACCAGTGCGCCCTTCCTGGGTATCGATCTTCCTGTCACCACCGTCACGGAAGGGGACGGCCCGATCACCGCCACCATTACCGCGAGCGTGGCACCCGTCTCCGATCTGACTATCACGATTACGAAATCCGGGGATGTGGATGAAGCCGGGGTTGCGGCCAGCGTGATCCTTCCCGCCACCCAGACGTCTATTCCGATTACCATCACCCCGTCCGATGATGGGGACATCGACGGCAGCCGGAGCGTGACCCTGAAGGTCTCCGCGCCGGGCTATGTCTTTGCCTCGGATTCCCTCACTGTCCTGGATAATGACGCTCCCGCCGGAAGCTCCGATGATGTCTGGATCAACGAATTCCATTATGATGATGCGGGCACCGACGCCAATGAGTTCATTGAAGTTGTAGTCGGTCCCGGGTATGCGGGAAATCTTTCCGATATCGAAATTGTTCTTTATAATGGAAATGCCAGTCCACCAAGCCCCTATAATACCCTGAATGCTTCGACGGCGGATGCCGGGGATAATGTCGGCGGCTATCAATTCTACTCCTGGACATTACCCACCAACGGCATCCAGAATGCCGGCAGCACGTCCACCACCGGGCCGGAACCGGATGGAATGGCATTGGTTATCAACGGCGTCGTCCAGGACTTTATTTCCTATGAAGGATCGTTCACAGCCGGAACCGGTGTGGCCAGTGGCCTGACCTCTGTCGATATCGGCGTTCGCGAGATCGGCAGCACCGCGGACGGCAGCAGTATTGAATTGGGCGGCACGGGATCGGAGTTTTCCGATTTCACCTGGGAACAAGTCTCCGATGGAACCCATACCAAGGGCCAGCTCAACACCAATCAGGTTCTTCAGTCCGCCAATACACCTCCTGTCTTCACGTCCGCCGCAACGGGTCACCTCGCCATTGAAGGGCAATTCTTCAGCCTCTCTGTCACCGGATCGGATGATGACACAGACCTCCTAACGCTGGCCGCACCGTTTTTACCGTCGTGGCTGACCTTCCTCGATAACGGGAATGGCACCGCCACTCTCAGCGGTACCGCGTCCTCCGGGGATGCGGATGTAGTGGAGTCGATCCTGATTGAACTCAGCGATGGAACCGCGACGGCCACCCAGGTGCTGGAAGTCGAGGTCCGTTCCCAGCGCACCGTCTACCTTCTGGATTTCGGGGTGCCGATGGATTTCCTCGATCCTACGGACAACACGGATGGCGATTCCTATACCCAGCAGGAGGAATTTGCCTTTGGCATGAACCCGTTAGTGGACGATGCCCCCCTCGCCTTGATGGAGCCGCTTGGGTCGGCGGTCTACCCCCGGATCACCTTCCCTCGTCGCAAAAATGCCGGGTTTCCCATCGGTGCCGAATCCAATACCGATCTCTCAGATGGACCGGGCTGGTCATCGGTTGGCACTCGCATGGTGGGAGACCCCTCCGATTCGATTGATCCCGACTACGAGTGGGTTACCTATGAGAGCATCACCCCCATCGCCGATGCTGATCGCCAGTTCCTCCGACCCTACGCGGGGGAGCGGACGGAGTAGCCCTCGCTTACGCGCGGGTTTCACCCTGCTTCTCCGCATCGCATTACGACGCGGTCCAAATCAGGATTTTAGCTTAGGAGGCTGTCTAAACCATGCGCCTAGGCAAGGCACCGGTGTTTTAATTCGTGTTTTTTAGGATTTCGATGACCGCTTGCATGCTTGCTTGAAATGCTCCAACTCGCGTGTCTGACGGATGAGTTGTCCGATCACCTCCAGCTTTTCTGACAAAGGCAGATCCCGCTGGCGTTGGCGCCAGAGAGGCTTGTCCCGAGGGTGAGGAACACTAGTTTTCATGCCCTTATGTTACCCGCATCACTGCTCTTCGGCGAGAACGGAATTAACGCACTCGGAGTGATGAATCCGCCCACCCCGTAGGGGTGATCGAATTTAGCCGTGGGTTTTCTCTGTCCGCCATAGCCTTGGCGACGGCGGAAACCCACGGAAGTTTGTGTCGTCAAAAGGCGTCACGTCAGTGACGCAACAGGCTTACCTGTCGTAGTTTAATCGTCCAACGGCTGCAACGGAGAGTTGCGTCGCTACGCGACGCGGATTTTATTCTCAACTCTATCCGTGGATTTCCTCCGTCGCCAAGGCT
>CAYTLD010000124.1:0-6219 GCA_964438585.1 uncultured Blastochloridaceae bacterium
CCGGAAACCTCAACCGCCTGGCGGATGAGGCCTCACCTTACCTCCTGCAGCACGCCGATAATCCGGTGGACTGGTATCCGTGGGGGGAGGAAGCCTTCGCCGCCGCCCGGGAACAGAATAAGCCGATTTTTCTATCGGTCGGTTACTCGACCTGTCACTGGTGTCATGTGATGAACCGCGAGTCGTTCAGCAACCCGGACATCGCCGCCTACATGAATGAGCACTTTATTAATATTAAGCTCGACCGCGAGGAACGTCCGGACATCGACCGCGTTTACATGACTTTTGTCCAGGCCACCACTGGCGGAGGCGGCTGGCCGATGAGCGTCTGGCTCACCCCCGATCTTCAACCCTTTCTCGGAGGCACCTATTTCCCGCCGGAAGATGCCATGGGCCGTTCCGGCTTTCTTACCGTGCTGGAAAACGTCACCGCTGCCTGGGAAAAAGATGAAGCGGAAATACGCAAATATACCGCAGAGATTACAGACCAGCTTCAAGCCTTCACCCACCGTGCCCCGGAATCGGAAGAAAAACTTGATGTGTCTATTCTTTCCGCTGCCTTCCGGCAAATGCAAAGCCAGTTCGACGCGCGTCAAGGCGGCTTCGGCCCCGCTCCCAAGTTCCCCCAACCCTCCCAACTCCATTTCCTCTTCAACGAGGCCCATCGCCTCGGGTTCAGCACCGAGGAGGGGAAAGAAGCCATTGAAATGGCCACCTTCACGCTTGAGCAAATGGCCCGCGGTGGCATTTACGATCACCTCGGCGGCGGCTTCCACCGCTACTCCGTGGATGACCGCTGGCACATCCCCCACTATGAGAAAATGCTCTATGACCAGGCCCAGCTCGTTGAAGCCTATCTCATTGCCTATCAGATTACGGGGCGCGAACTCTTTGCCGACACGGCGCGCGATATTCTCGAATATGTCCTGCGTGACATGACCTCGCCCGAGGGCGGCTTCTATTCTGCAGAGGATGCCGACAGCCTGGCTGAGGGGGCGGATCACAAGTCGGAAGGGGCGTTTTACATCTGGAGGCAGAAAGAAATTGAAAACTTGCTTGGCGAGGATGCCGCGCTCTTCAATGCCGTTTACGGAGTCGAACCGGACGGCAATGCCGAACCGGGAAGCGATCCCCACGGCGAACTCAAAGGCACCAACACACTCTATCGCCACCTCACCAATGCTGAGGCCGCTGAGAAATTCAAGTTAAAGCCCGCTCAGGTGGAGAAAAAACTCAGCGCTGCCCGCCGCATCCTCTTCGAGGCCCGGAGCCAACGCCACCGCCCCCACCTCGATGACAAAATTATCACCGCCTGGAATGGCCTCATGATCACGGCCTTCGCCAAAGCCTACCAGGTGCTCGGCGAGGAAGCCTACCTCACCGCCGCCAACCGTGCCGCCGATTTTCTCCGGGCAGAGCTTTACAACAAAAACGATGGCACCCTCCTGCGCATCTGGCGGGAATCACCCTCCGACATCGGTGGATTTGTCGAGGACTACGCCTACCTCATCCGCAGCCTGCTGGATCTGTATGAAGCCGGTTTCGACACCGCCCGGCTCCAATGGGCCATCGATCTACAAGCCTCCCAGGACCGGCTCTTTAAAGATGAAAAGGTGGGCGACTATTTCAGCTCCACCGGTGAGGACTCCAGCGTCCTTCTCCGTATGAAAGAAACCCATGACAGAGCCGAGCCCTCACCCAACACCCTCTCCGCCCTCAACCTCCTGCGCCTTTCCCACCTTCTCGGCGATCCGGAACGCACCCGGCAGGCTGAAAAATTAGTGAAGTCCCTCGGTGCGCAAATGAGTCAGGCTCCTCTCGCCGCTCCGCTCGGCCTCGTCGCCCTCGATCACCTCCTCTCGCCCGGTCGGCAAATCGTCCTGGTCGGAAATGAGAACACGCCGTCTATGAAGGAAATGCGGCGCATCGTCCATAAGCCCTTTCTCCCCGGAGCCGTCACCGTCATCATCGGTAATGATGCCGACCGCACGTTCTTCTCCCGTCATGCGGAATTCTATCAAAATATAACCATGCTCGACGGTCTGCCCACCGCCTACGTCTGCGAAAATTTCGCCTGCCAGCTCCCCACCAACCAGCCGCAGACCCTGACCAAGCAATTGAAGCAATAAAAGGGGTCACCCGTTTCGCAGGTGGAGGGCGGTTTGATGTGCTTCTTCGATGGAATGGGCGAGGAGGCAGAAGTGGCCCATTTTACGGCCGGGGCGGGATTGGCTTTTTCCGTAGAGGTGGAGGCGCGCCTTGGGGTGCTGGAGGATTTTGTCCCAGGCGGGCGTGCCGTTCTCCCAGAGATCCCCGAGGAGGTTAACCATCACCACCGGACTGAGTAGCTCGACGGAGCCGAGGGGCAGGCCGCAGACTGCTCTTAACTGCTGCTCGAACTGGGAGGTGACGCAGGCATCAAAGGTGTAGTGCCCTGAATTGTGAGGGCGAGGGGCCAGTTCGTTGACGATCAGGCTGCCGCCTTCTCCGACAAAAAATTCGACGGCCAGCAGGCCGACCACTTTCATCTGGTCGGCGATGGAGGCGGCCAGGTCGGAGGCGCGCCTTTGCACGTCCTCCGGGAGGCGCGCGGGGACCAGAGAGAGATCGAGAATGTGGTTCCGGTGGATATTCTCCGCGACCGGGAAGGTGGCGGTCTGCCCCTCACGGGTTCGGGCGCAGATGACCGAGCATTCATGGGTGAAGGGGATGCGCTTTTCCAGCACCCCGCGTGGGGCGGAGAAGGTTTCCCAGACCGCAGCCGGATCTGAGCCCGCCCTCAACGAAGTCTGCCCCTTGCCGTCGTAACCAAAGTCCGCCGTCTTGAGAATGACATCCTGCCCCAAAGACTCGAAGCCGCGGGCCAAATCCTCCGCGCTCTCGATAATCCGGAAAGGCGCAACCGGATAGCCCGCCTGGTCGAGATAGATTTTTTCCCGTTCCCGGTTCTGGCAAATCCCGAGAACGGCCGGATCCGGGTAGAGGGGGGCCAGTGTTCTGACCTGTTCCAGCGCTTCGAGGGGGATGTTCTCGAATTCATAGGTGATGACATCCACGGATTCGGCAAACTGCCTCAACTGATCATGGTCTTCATAACTGGCGTTGAATTCCCTGTCAGACACCTGGCCAGCGGAACTCTCAGGCGTGGGCTCGTAGGTGTGCACACGGTAGCCCATTTTCCGGGCCTCAATGGCAAACATCCGCCCGAGCTGCCCACCTCCGAGGAGGCCAATTGTCGCTCCGGGCGGGATCATTCTTTCGGGAAGCGAGATTGAAGCACCGCAGTTGTCTGGCGGCGACGGTAGGTGTGTAATTTTTTACGGAGTGCCGGATCGCCGGAGGACAGAATCGAGACGACGAAGAGGGCGGCATTGATGGCACCCGCCTTACCGATGGCAAAGGTGGCCACCGGAACTCCTCCCGGCATTTGCACAATCGAGAGGAGGGAATCCATTCCCTGGAGTGCCTTGGACTCGACTGGCACGCCCAGGACCGGAAGCGGGGTCATGGAGGCTGTCATTCCGGGCAGGTGGGCGGCACCCCCGGCCCCGGCGATAATGCACTTGAGTCCGCGCTCCTCTGCGGTGGAGGCATACTCGACCAGCTTTTCCGGGGTGCGGTGGGCACTGACGACTTCGCGCTCAAAAGGCACGGCGAATGATTCGAGCACCTCGGCGGCATGGACCATTGTCGGCCAGTCTGAGGTGCTTCCCATGATGATCCCCACGAGGGGCACTTTGGTAGTTTTAGCCATTTTCGTCGATGTATTGACAGGCCTCCATCAGCAGTCCCATCGTGTCTCCTTCAATTGTATAGTAACCGGGCTGTTCCCCGACGATAAATTCAAATCGTCCATCCCGTGTGGCCAGCAGGCTGTTCAAGTCATCCACTCCCCCCGAGTTTTCAGCCCAGGCTGCGTGACAGATACTTCCGTCCTCGAAATAAATGGCACCATCACCTTGGCCTTCGCAGGAAATTTCCAGGCGTCCGGTTTTTCCGCCCTGACTAAGAATCTGGCAGAGGTCAATGACAGAGAAATTGGAAAGGCTGCCGGCGAGGAGCGGGCCACTGCCTTTATCGAGGGGATTCGGAGCCTGTTCAGATATTTCCTCCACTTGTTCAGCCACCTTCATGATGCGCTCTAATTTTTCCATCAGCCGGTCCATGGAGGGCTCCCGGTGGATGAGGTTGGTGGCCACATGACGTGCCAATCCCATGGCATGGGATTCATCGACCTTGTTACGGATAGCCTGTGTCACCTTGCCGGGTTTGTGCGGCTTGGTAACGGCGCGCATTTCCGGCTCCTCAAAGATGGCGGGGCGGGGAGCGGAGAAGGTGGGCTCCGTCGGTTCATCGGTTGGTATCGGCGGTTGTTCCAGGATGTTGACCAGCATGTTCTTTTTGTCATTGGCGAGGCGGATATAGGCATAGGTGTCCACCTTGTCTCCGTCGGCGATCTTCATCGTCACCGGCACCATGTAATCGACCTGGGTGCGTCCGGCCAGTTTCGAAGTCTGGCTGGCTCTATGCCAGACAGACTTAAAATTGTCGTTAAAGAGGTTGTCGAAAAGCATCCGCGATTCCATGGCCTCACGGGTATGCTCAAACATGTGCACCGCCCGCCGGTTGAATACCTGGAGCCGTCCGTCATCATCAAAGAGGAGGACGGGCGTGTAGGTTTCATCAAAGGCCTCCCGGACCAGGCCTTCCTGGAATCCCTTCTTGAAGGTGCTGTCGAAGAGCTGCTTGTTCTTTTGCGCCAGCGTTTTCTGCTGCGCGTGGAAGGCGCTGAGCTGGTGGGTGACGTGTTCGATGTAGTTCGAGAGTAGCTCGCGCGGAGACGCAAGGCCCAGGAAGGAATCATTTTCGATCACGATCAGGTCGTTATAGAAAGTCTCTGCCCGGGCATCGTCGTTCAGCATGGAGGGCACGAGTTTATCGATGGGATCGTCCGCATCAACCACCAGCGGGTTCTCCGTCATGATCTCCTTGAGTGAGTGGTTCAATTTCTCCATGCCGAATTGATCGCTCATCAGGAATTGACTGAGGTGGCTGCGTGTCACCAGGCCGTAGCCGTCATCGTGGACGACACCCAGGCTGACAGCCGTCAACTGAGTCTGAAACCAGGCCTTCAAATCGCCAATGGTCATATTCCCACTGACGAAGTTGGTGGTATAGACCAATTCCTTGACCAGGATGGGTTTTGTCACACTCACGTCTCCGCTAAATTAGCGCGACTGCCCATAAAATTGCAACTCCACCCTCACCCTGAAGTGAAGTGAATTGACTTGTACTTACGGACGAAAAATTCATAAAGAGTTCCATGGAGGAAAGATACAAGGGAATAATCCGGGTGCTGACCATTGCTCTGGCATTCAATCTCTTACTGGCCGGAGGAAAATTATTCCTCGGCTGGAAGACGGGGAGTCTGGCGGTTTTATCCGACGGGGTGCATTCCCTGCTCGACGGGGCGTCGAGTGTCATCGGCATCCTGGCCATCACCGTCGCCTCCCGCCCCCCCGACCAGGATCACCCCTACGGTCATAAAAAATTCGAAATTCTCGCCACCCTCGCTCTTGCTGGCCTCCTGCTCCTGACCTGTTGGGAATTAATGGGCACGGCGGTGCAGCGGTTAATGAATCCGGTTGCCCTGCCGGACTTTTCACTGAGTGCCGTACTTTTCATGGTCGGGGCCCTGGGCATTCACTATTCGATCGCCCGCTATGAAAAAGATCGCGGCGAACGCTTTGACTCACCCCTTTTGATCGCCGACTCGGTGCACGCCCGCTCGGATTTCCTCACCACCCTGCTGGCTCTGACCGGGATTCTAGCGGGTAAGATCGGCTGGTATTGGTTGGATGCCGTTTCCGCGATGGGGATCGTGGTCATCATCGGGCTGGCCGCCTCCGGAATAATTTACGAGTGCGTCGCCACCGTCACGGAGGCGCGGCGGCTCAATCCCGAGAAGGTGCGGGAGGTCGCGGAATCGATCAAGGAAGTGGCCAATGCCCACGCCATCCGCTCCCATGGTATGACCAATGACATCCACCTCGACCTCCACATCCAGATCGATTCCTCCCTCACGGCCGAGGCTGTCTATGAAATCGAAAACCGGGTCGCCCGTGAATTAAAGAAGCAATTTCCGGGTGTCTCCCAGGTATCGATCCGCCATGAACCCAGCAGCCTGCCTCCCGAACATTCCGATGAATTATTCAGTTA
>CAYTLD010000125.1:0-3142 GCA_964438585.1 uncultured Blastochloridaceae bacterium
CTAGAGCGAGTACAGGGCATCGACACTGTAAGGCCGCATGATAAGATTTTTATCCTTTGCATAAAGGAAAATTTGATATATACCTTTCCTTATAAATAAGGAACAATTAAAGTATTTATTCACAGAGGCAGAGGAGCGTTCGCTACCCCGGGTGCTTCCCCGCACACTACAGATTCCTTTAGGTAGCGGCAAGGTGGTGGTTTTGACGGGTATTCGACGCAGCGGGAAAACAAGTCTTCTCTTTGAGGCGATCCACCGGTTGCTGGCCGCAGGGGTGAGCCGGGATCGGATTGTTTATCTAAATTTAGAGGATGACCGTATTTTCCCGGTCGTTGCCTCCGAGCTGGATTCCATCCTTCAGGCGCATGCCGAGCTTCACCCTAATCTGACTGACGAGAAAAAATACCTTTTCTTGGATGAAGTGCAGGCCGTCGAGGGGTGGGAGCGCTTTGTCCGCCGGGTCTATGATGGAGGGGATTGGGAGGTCTATTTGACCGGATCTTCCTCGCGCCTCCTGCGCAAAGACATCGCTTCACCCATGCGGGGGCGGTCCCTGCCTTTAGAGGTTTACCCATTGGACTTTCGTGAGTTTCTAATTTTCCGTGAAGTTGAGGTGAAGGCAAACTCACGCGTCGCTGAGGCGAAAGTGATCCAGTGCCTCGAAGAATATCTGGAGATCGGCGGATTTCCGGAGGTGGTGCTGGCCGGGAAGGAATGGCGTGAAGCGATCCTGCAGGAATATGCTGACCTGATCCTTTACAAAGATTTGATCGAGGGCTTTGGCATTGGTAATACCCATGTGCTTAAATTGCTTCTCAAACAATGCATGGGGCATCCGGCGGGCTTCTTTAGTCCCAATAAATTTTACTCCACTCTTCGCAGCATGGGGGTCAAGGTGGGAAAAGACACCCTCTACACCTACCTCGCGCACCTCGAAGAAGCGTTTGTCGTCTTTCCGGTGCAAAAATGGGATCGCTCTCTGCGGGTGCGGAGCATGAATCCGTCGAAGATTTACGTCATCGACACCGGGCTGGCAGGACGTTTTTCCGTAACACCGGATCGCGGAAAGCGGCTGGAAAATGCGGTTTTTCACCATCTGCGCCGACAGGAGCGGGACCTTTACTATCTGGCCAATGGTCACGAGGTCGATTTGGCCAGCGCCGATGACAGCCCGAAAGCGGTCTGGAATGTCACATGGTCGGTTCACGACACCGAAACGCGGGAGCGCGAAACCCGCTCTCTTGAGTGGGCCCGGAACCGCTATCCGGGGATCGAGACCGCACTCGTTACTCATGAAAGCCCGGACACCTGGAATCATGACACTAAATTGCTGCCGGCCTGGCAATTGCTATCACATCCGCAGCCTCTTAAAATTTGACGATTTAATTGTCAAATTGTAAGGAACCGCTGCGCTGGGAGGGGTAGTGGTCCTGTGAAGGGGTGGCTACCCCGGTGGCCATTTGAGGGGGCGGGCGCCGAGGAGGTGGAGATGGAGGTGGGGGACGGATTCTCCGCCGTCCGGGCCGTTATTTATAATGAGGCGGTAGCCGCTTTCGGCGATGCCTTCTTTTTCCGCTATTTCATGGGCCTTGAGCAGAAGGTGCCCGAGGAGAGGGGCATCGGTTGTGCCAGCCTCGGCTATGCGAGGAAGGGGCTTTTTCGGAATGATCAGGAGGTGAACGGGTGCCTGCGGGTTGATGTCGCGCAGGACGATACACAGATCATCCTGATCGAGGACATCCGCAGGAATGGTGCCATCGATAATTTTTTCAAAGAGAGTCGGCTCGCCGGGCATCGGTGGGACTCCTTTAATGAATCATGAGGTCGATGGCGGGGCGGTCCCAGTCCATGATGACTTGACGGCTGTAGGCGGTGATTTCATCGCTGAGATGCTGGCAGCGCGGATGCCAGCGCCGGGCTCCCCGCAGGTGCTTGACACAGGGACGCATGCCGCTGAGCTTGATGCCGCGGACGACACCGGCCCCGGCTTCCCGGAGTCGATCTCCCAATTCCTGGAAAAAGGCCAGTTCCCAGGGGCATTCCCGCGCCAGGTCAGGGAGATGGATCGATACCCTCGGAGCGACCATGCCGGCATGGGCGGCAATTTCCGGGTAGCCAATCGATTTGATCGACACATCCATCAGACTCTCCAACTCGCGCTGGCTGATGGTCATGGTGGCATATTCCTCTTCGAGGTAATAGGTAAGTGCTTTGACGATATCGTGCGTCCATTCCCATTGCGGATATCCGGCCCGCCGGGCTGTCCATTCGATGGATTCCATCAACCATCCTTCCGAGAGAGGGACGCTGCGTTCATCACCCCACAGGATCAAGGGGAGTTGGTTGGTCATGGCAATCATGGTTTCATTACCTCCCGGGGGTCTTCATCGATACCCAAGTTTTGTATTTCGGTTACAAATTCGTTGATGTCTTTGAACTGTCGATAGACGGAGGCAAAGCGGACGTAAGCCACCTCATCCACTCCGCGTAGCGCAGACATAATGGACTCACCGATGGCTCGAGTGGGGATCTCATTGTGATGTTCTTTTTCCAGGTGATCGACGATGCGATCCACTGCTTGCTCGATCCGTTCCGGGCTGACCGGGCGCTTCTCACAGGCTTTATACATTCCGTTCACCAGCTTTTTCCGGTCAAAAGGTTCATAGCGTCCATCGCGTTTCACCACCCGCACGCTTTCGTGTTCAATCTCCTCATAGGTGGTAAAGCGGTGATTACACTCCAGACATTGACGCCGACGACGTATGACGGCGCCGTCTTTCCAGGGTCTTGAGTCGATAACTTTATCTTCCGTCGCATTGCATTTGGGACACCGCATACCATATATTGTGTTTAAACAGCATTGACGACACAGCCTGTGGGGTCAAGAGAATTTTTATCAGCTTTAGATTGTCCCGACTCCACTGAAGGCGTATATTATTGATCCGATAACGAAGGCCTTAAATAGAACAAGCGGGGAACCCGCTTAGAATCCCCCGCTTGTCACTTATTTGGATTGTTTGTTTCGGTTAAGCAGCCTTCAGTGCTATTTCTTGGAGGCTGCTTTTTTCTTGGTCACTTTCTTGGCTGCTTTCTTAGCGACCTTTTTTGTGGCCTTCTTGGCAACTTTCTTAGTCGCTTTCTT
>CAYTLD010000125.1:3242-6141 GCA_964438585.1 uncultured Blastochloridaceae bacterium
CTTTCTTAGTCGCTTTCTTGGCAACTTTTTTAGTGGCTTTTTTCGCTACTTTTTTAGTGGCCTTCTTAGCTACTTTCTTTTTAGCAACTTTCTTGGTAGCTTTTTTAGCGACTTTCTTAGTGGCCTTCTTCGCTACTTTTTTAGCCGTTTTCTTTTTGACTGGCATATACTCTCACCCCCTTCCTTGTCTGAATGTCATTTCGGCGATCCGAAATGCGTGTGATGTTTTAGCCATCAGTACTTGAAATAACGACTTTAGGCTCATTCCGTCAAATCTTTTTTAACGCTCCGAGTGCAACAAAAAAGCTTTCTTTTTATACTTATAGAATAATGCATAATAAATATTGCACGCTAAAAGATGAGTGACGCTTGCGGGGATGAGAAGAATGCCTGAGTGCCGTTCTGTGGTAATATTATTTTTATCACTCCAGTAAATAGATCGTGCCCATGAACTTTGCGGTAATTTGTTTATGACTCATTATTTCGAGATTGGAAATGTCGTTCCTTCTGAAGATATAAATAACCATAAAAACTAAGGAACAGAAAATAAAGATTTTCTGATTTTAAAAAAATTCCAACCATTAAAAAGGTGTGGTCTGCCTGAAATTGAAATGGGATCAGTTAGTGCGGCGGCGCAGGTGGGAGGGAAGGATGTTGGATTCCATCCGGTATTTGGCCACCGTGCGGCGTGCGACCTTCAGTCCTTCCTCCTTGAGGATGGTGACCATATCGGCATCAGAAAGCGGTTGATGGCCACTTTCATTGGCGATCAATTCCTGAATGCGTTCCTTGACACTGGTATTGGACATTTTTTCACCGGAATCGGTCCGGTAGCCGGTGGTGAAAAAGAATTTCAGGGGGAAAACTCCCCAGGGGGTTTGCACATGCTTGTTGGCCACGGTGCGGCTGATGGTCGTTTCATGGACACCGACGGCGGCGGAGATTTGACTCATGGTCATGGGCTTCAGGCCCGAGATTCCATTTTCGAGAAAGTCACGCTGGCGCGCGATCAACTCAGTGAGGAGTTTTCGAACCGTGTCCTGGCGCTGATGGATGCAGGTGATGAGAAATTTTCCGGCCCGGATTCGGTCACGCAGGTAGCGACGGACCTGGACGTCATCGTGAGCTTCTCCAAGTAAGTCCTTGTAGGTGTTACTGATACGTATCCGGGGAATGGGATCTTCATTGAGTTCGGCCACCCACTGGCCGTCGATTTTGACGATCGCGGCCTCGACCTGAACCAGGTTCTGCGGGCTATCCGGGCTGAAGAGGGCTCCGGGGCGCGGCTGAAGTCCTCCAATGTAGTCGGCGGCTTCCTGCACCCGTTGCAGGTCCACTTTTAATTTTCTCGCGATGTCCTGGAACTTTTTTTTCCCGAGCAGATCAAAGTGGAGATCAACGATCCGGTAATCCAGGTTCCCCTCCCGACCACGTTGGAGAAGTTGGATGAGGAGTGACTCGCGGATATCCCGTGCCGCCACTCCGGGAGGGTGGAAGCTCTGGATTAAGTCCAGAGCTACGCGGGCTTTTTCAATAGGAGTATTCCGGCTCAGAGCGATTTCCTCAAGCGGGACGGTCAGGAATCCGTTGTCATCGAGATTGCCGATAATGTTCTCACCGATTGCGGTTAGAACGGGGCTGGAGGTGGATAAGTGAAGTTGCTCACTGAGGTGTTCGGTCAGGGAGCGCTGCTCGGTCTGCGATTCGAACCAGAAGTCGCGTTTTTTTTGAGCCTCGGGATTAAATTCCCGGGTGGTGCGGCTCTGCTGGAAGTATTCCTTCCACTCCTCCTGTTGTTTCTGGGCGTCTTCGAGATCGGAGTCCCAGTCATCCTGGCTGGTTTCAGGTTCGGGGGTGGATTCCTCGATGACGGGATTGGATTGCATTTCCTGATGGATCAGAGATCGTAATTCCATCATCGGTGCCTGGAGGAAGTGCAGTGATTGCTGCATCTGCGGGGACAGGTTTTGCGATAGTCCCAATTGCTGCTGTAATCCCAAATCCGGCATAGATGAATAATTTAATGAGATGAGAGAGCGAACACCAGAAGATTACCGCTCACAGATGCGGGTCAGGTCGCTGGCCAGTGGCAGCCGGGGGAATTGCCACCTGATCCGGAGTGCGGGGGCTACGATTCTGGTGGATGCCGGGATCAGTGCGCGCCGGATCGAAAATTTTCTCCGGGAGATGGGGCTATCGGTCGGGGATTTGGACGGGGTGATTCTAACCCATGAACACCATGACCACAGTAGCGGCTTAAAGGTGCTGACGGGAAAGCATCAGGTTCCAGTTTATGTCACGGAGTTGACCCGCGATGCGCTCGGAATCGCCCTTCCCGATCCGGCCCGGGTCGTGGTCATCCGCTCCGGACAGTCCTTTGACATTCATGACCTCCGCGTCGAAGCCTTCTCGGTCCCGCATGATGCCTACGACCCGGTGGGCATGGTGGTCGAGTGCGGACCGGCGCGTCTGGGCATTGCCACTGACCTGGGCTATGTCACTTCCCTCATCCTTGAGCGTCTGAAGAACTGCCAGGGCATCATACTCGAAGCTAACTATGACGAGGTCATGCTGCGCGAGGACATTAAGCGCCCGTGGTCGGTTAAACAGCGGATCGCCGCCCGCCACGGGCACTTGTCCAACCATAAGGCCGCCGCTCTGGCCTCCGAGATTGCCTGGGAGGGGCTGAAGTGGATTTGTCTGGGACACTTGAGCGAGGATTGTAACCATCCCGCCCTGGCCGTGGAATGTGTCCAGTCCGGCCTCCGTGAGCGTGGATTCCATCAGGTTATCGTGGAAGCCATCGGACCCAAGGGGCATGCGGAAGACTGGCTTCTGTAGCGTGTTTTAAGGGTGGGGAAGGTGGCTGCTGGCGCGACAGGTGCTTTCGCGCAGACTT
>CAYTLD010000126.1:0-6053 GCA_964438585.1 uncultured Blastochloridaceae bacterium
AGCCGTTAGGTTCCCGTCCTGGTGTGCGCCTAAAGAAGAGAACTCCTTACTCTCCCCCTCCCTCACGGTGGGCGATGAATTTTTCCGAACCCCCGGAGCTAACAGTGAAATCCTTCACAGCGCGCCGGAAGGAGTCCGAGCAGCCGGGTGAGATGCGGTCGTGCAGTTCGATCGCGATGACAGAAACCCGGTCGATCCAGTCCTGCGAGTGATCGAGGATTTCCTTCTCGGAGCCCTCGACATCCAACTTGAGAATATCGATTTTTTTTAGCTCGTAGCGGTCCATCAGCTTGGGGATGGTGACACACGGCGTCCGGGAGGTCGGCTCACTGGAAAAATCCGTTTCCGGACAGAGGGTGTAGGACCAGTTCCCTTTCGGTCGCGGATGCAGGTCGCGCTCCCCTTCTTCCGACCAAAGGGCCGCACGGATACAGGTAATGCCCGGATAGGGAGCACAATTTTTTTCCAGAAGGGCAAAATTCTCCTCCTCCGGCTCAATCGCAAAAATGGAAGCACTGGGGTAGCGGTTGGCAAAGTAGATGGCCGCCATTCCAATATGGGCTCCGGCGTCGATTATGGTGGCCGGATGATCGTATTGAAGCGGGGCATATTCCCCTTCGACAAAGATACTGCGCAGCACTTCGATGTCCGGGCTGTTGGCACGCAGGGAGACCGGGTTCCCTTTGAGCAGACAGGAAACCGGCTCATACGACTCCGCACCAGCCAGACACATCATTTGCCAGAGTGGTTGCCACCCCATCACCGGTCCGCAGACCAGGGTCTTGCGCGGCTGTCGAAGGAATGGATTGGATCGCAGCCGCCGGATAAAATTCACCCTGCCATCGTGCCTTGCCATCGGAGGGAATGGCAAGAACCAAGGCAAGGATGCGGTTACCCTTTTTTCTGGTGAGGGTCCTGAGCGCAGCCCGCCAGCACTTTAGCGAAGGGAACCTCAGCGCAGCGTCCGAAAAGCGGGTTGCCGCGTAGCCCGCGCGCGGCGGAGACCGCCGGGGAGTTGAGGCCGCAGAGGAAGCGGGCCTGCTGACGGGGGCGACCCAGGGCCTCCGGATGTGCCTGCACTAAGGCAGCCAGCCCCGATAAATCAAAGTCTCCCATCTCCGGGCTTTTCCGGGAGGGCAGTTCTGCAGGGGGTTCGCCCAGGCACACACTGCAATGCCCGCAGTCGGCGTGGGTCTCGCCAAAGTATTCCAGCAAATTGGCCGTCAGGCAGCGTTTCCCCTGAGCGTAATCGAGCATGCGGTGAATTCGGGCAATTTCCATTTCCTCATGGGTCTGGAAGCGGGTCGCCATTTGTGCGCTCAGGTTGTCGATATCCGGTGAAGAATGCAGCATTTCAAAGCGCTGCCGGTAGCCGGCTAACTGTAACTCGGCCAGGCCCTGACTCTCCAAACTTTCCAATGCCCGCAGGACGACATCCCGGGCCTGGCCGGTAGTCGCAATGGCCCGTTCCATATCGAGTGTGACCCACTTTTTGGCCTTTTCACAACAGGTGAAAACTTTCTTCAGGAAGGCGGCTTGATTTTCCGGGTAGCGGCTGAGGATGGTCCTGCTGTCCGTGGTCGGGGCAAACCGGATGCTTCCATAATAGTGCCCCCGGGACCGGATGACACCTTCGAGTTCCAGATGTGTGAGCAGGGTGCTGACGACGAGTTGACGCATGTCGAAACGACGCGAGAGGTCGGTCAGGGCGATATCGATTTCCTCGCCGCCGGAGAAAAGTTCCACCAGCAGATTCCGCAGGCTCTCCGCATCCGGGGTGTCGCCGTAAACGAAATTTTCCAATGTGGTGGCATCGTCGGGACAGGCAAACAGCTCGCAGGTGGAGGGCAGGCCATCCCGACCGGCCCGTCCGGTTTCCTGCATGTAGCTCTCGTAGCCCTTGGGCAGATGGTAGTGGACGATGTAACGGATATCCGCCTTATCGATCCCCATCCCAAAGGCAATCGTCGCACAGATAATCGGTGTCCGGCCCTCCATAAAATTTTCCTGAGTGGACTCCCGCTGGTCTGAAGCCATCCCCGCATGATAGGCGGCGGCCTGGTAGCCGGCCTTCTGCAAAACTTCTGCCACCTCCTCGGCATGGCGTTGCAAGCTCACGTAAACAATAGTGGATCCGGGCGGACGTGCTTTGAGCCATTGGACCAGGCGCTCCGGGCGCTCGCTATCCCGGCAGGCGCTGACCCGCAGTTCGAGGTTGGGACGGTAGAAGCCGGTGTTGATGATGTCCTCCGGGGCGATGGCGAAGGCGGTGCCCATGTCTTTCGCCACCTCAGGCGTAGCGGTTGCCGTCAGCGCCAGCACCCGCTCGACGTTCAGGCTCCGGGCCGCGTCGGCCAGTTTGAGATAGTCAGGGCGGAAATTATGCCCCCAGGCGGAAATGCAATGCGCCTCATCGACGGCCAGCAGGCTGATGGTTTTTCCCCGGATCAGGTTGAGGAAGCGCTCGTTACTCAGTCGCTCCGGCGCGATAAAGAGGAGTCGGATGTGGCCGTCCCGTAGCGCATCGGTCACGCGCCGGTATTCGTCTTCATCGAGGCTGGAGTCGAGCCGTTCCGCCTCCATCCCCTTGCGGCGCAAACTGTCGATCTGATCTTTCATCAACGCGAGCAGGGGCGAGACGACCAGGGTCAGCCCCGGCAGGAGGAGCGAGGGGAGCTGGTAGCAGAGGCTCTTCCCCGACCCGGTGGGAAAAATGGCGGCCGCGCTGCGGCCCTCTAACAGACAATTTATAACCGCCTCCTGCCCGGGACGAAACGCTTCCAGGCCGAAACGCTCCTGAAGCAGACTGAGGGGAGTGGGAGAGGCCGTCATTGAAAACT
This sequence comes from uncultured Blastochloridaceae bacterium, assembly GCA_964438585.1. Classification (GTDB taxonomy): domain Bacteria; phylum Verrucomicrobiota; class Verrucomicrobiia; order Methylacidiphilales; family JBCBYL01; genus JBCBYL01. Next base: position 2,841 of record CAYTLD010000126.1, read on the forward strand.
CACCCTATCAACCAGGTCACACCGGGCAAGTTTTTCATCGATCTCAATACACGTGCCGCAAGGGTCTAACCATTATTCCTCTTTTTGGGTGGGAGAATCCGGATTCTGGAACTCTATCTGGAGGGGGCGCAGGGTATCCAGATGCAGATCGCGCTGCGGGAAGGCAATGGTGATGTCTTCTGCGGTCAGTGTCTCCGCAATCTGGTGCCGCACCTCGCTGGCGGTAGATAGCCGCGAATCCGCCTTGCACCAGAAATAGACCGTAAAGATCAAGGCATTGTCGCCGAAGCTGGTGAATATAACAAACGGTGCTGGCTCCTTCCGGACGTTTTCAATCTGGCCGGCGGCCTGAAGCAGCAGATCAGAGACCTTCCGCGTGGGTGAGCCATAGGCCACGCCCACCTCCACCTCCGTCCGGACGCCGTCGTCAGAAAGCGTCCGGTTAGTGATAATGTTTTCGATGAGCTGGCTATTGGGAACAATCTTTTCCGAAGAATCGAAATCCCGCATCCGCGTGCTCCGGATACCCACTGAGTCCACAATCAGGACGCGCTCGCCCAGCTCGATAATATCGCCATGGTGAATGGGCCGTTCAACGAGGAGGATCAGCCCGCTCATAAAATTCTTAATAATATCCTGGCTCCCGATGCCAATGGCCAGGGCCAGAATCCCGCTGGCCACGGTCAAAGAGGTGAGCGGAAACCCAAAGGCGGCAAAGACAATGACCACCGCCAGCGCCAGGATGACATAGAAGACCAGCTTTCCCAGAGCCGCCGACCGTCCTGTGCTGACGCGAAACCGTGGAAAAATCAATCGGGCCAGCATCAGGGATATCAACCAGCAGCCCGCAAAAGCGAGCACCAGTGCCAGACTGATCCAGAACAAGGTGCTGATGGTAAAGCGGTTCTCATTGAGGCGGAACAGCTCGTAGTTCCAGGCTGAGCTGAATATATTCCCGGCGCGGAGGGTAACCGCCTCCAGGTCAATCCGGTCCGTGCGGGTCTGTAATTCCCGGAGAAAAATATCCGCTTTGGCAAGGATGGCTTGAACCGAATACACTTCCTCCCGCACCACTTGAAAGTGGTCATAGGCCGCATCGGCAGCCGCTTCGAGGATCGCCTGCCGTTCCGGGGAGGTGGCCTCCGCCTGGCTGCGGATCCGGGCCAGTTTTTCCTCCACCTGATTCAGCCGCGTTTTCATAAATCCCACCTCCGATTGGAGGTTCTTGAATTCCGGGAGCAGGCGCTGTTCTACCTTCATCATCTCCCTGCGGTTCAATTCCCCGCGGAAGAAATCTATCCGGTCCTGGAGGAACTCGCGCTCCAGGTTGTGGTGCTGCATCCAGGCCTGGTTCAGGGACAGTCGCGCCCGCGCGGCCTCCTGACGCTGCTCCAGAAGCAGCAGGCGTGCCAACTCCAACGGGCTGGGCTCCGCCGGCAACGCGGACGTCAGATCACTAACACGTCGCTCCGCAGCGCCGACTTCATCCTGTGCCATTTTCAGCGACTTTTCGAGTTCGCGCTTCTTTTGCTCCAGCTTCTTCTTCTCTTTTTCGACCTGGTCCGGATTGATCGTAACCTTGGGAATAAAAGAGACGAAGAATGGATCAAATCGTTCCACCTTGCCACTCAGGTGCTTCTGCTTCAGAGAGGAGAGACGCGCCTGAAGTTGCCGCAGGATATAGGTCTCTGTCGCTGACTGTTCTATCAGCTCGCGTGCCTGGCTGGTTAACGCACGATCTACCGTTCCTGAACTTTCCCGGCCCGATGCCTCTGCCGGAGCTTGAGAGCGTTCACGGTTATATGCCTGACGGGCGAGGTCCAGGTTCCGGTCCGCGCGGATGATTTCCTGCCGGGCCAGGGACAGCTGCTCCTGGAGTCGGTCGCGGATAGCGTGGAGCTGGTCCAGGTTCTTGAGAGAAATCGCCTCTTTTTCGAGAATGCCGGTTGAGATGACTTCCTTCCATTGGCGGGGGTTTTTCCTAGACTGTAGTTGATCCGTGATCTCACTCAATTCCCGCAACGCAGTCAATTGATTCGCATAGGCGGTGTCCACTTCATAGATCAGGCGGACAAGGCGGATCTCCTCTGGTGTCCCTTCACCCTCGGCGGGAGGAAACCCAAACTTTTTACGGAACGCGGTCTGCTTTTCTTCAACAACCTCGACGCTTTCCGGAAGTTCAAATTCGCTCCCGCCCGCCGCTTCCTCATCGCCTTCTGAACCTCCGAAAGGATCCAGTTCAGCCGGCAATCCCTGCCCGTGAACCGGCGCAGCGGTCAGGCCACCGAAAACCAAAATTAGAAACAGCCAGCGATACATGGACACCACACTAGACGAAGCATGGAAAAGGAGCGACTCCTATTGCACGTCGGGCATACTTTCTCGGATGAAGCCTTCGCTGTTTATTGTCGCTGAGGAGGCGGAGTGGCTGGCCGTCGCCAAGCCGCCGCATCTGCTTATCCATCCCACCCGCCCGGATGGGGAGGCGAATCTCTGGGATCAGGTTCGGGATCAGTTCCCTGGGGAGTCGCTCAGCCTGGTCAACCGGCTGGATCGGGATACCAGTGGCCTGGTCCTCGTGGCCCGCACCAGCGCGGCGGCATCCGTTCTCGGCAAGCTGACCATGGAACGGAAAATCCAAAAACGCTACCTCGCCCTCGTCGTCGGGGAAGCACCGGAGTCCGGGACTATTGATGCGCCCATCGGCCGACTCTGTGCCTATCAGGAGCACCCGATTTATGTGCAGCAGGGCGTCATCGAACAAGGCCAATCAGCCGTGACCCACTTCCGCAAACTGGACCAACGCATGCGGGGGCAGCAGCCGATCAGTCTGTTGGAGGTTACCCTCGAGACCGGACGACTCCACCAGATCCGCGTTCACCTCCAGCACATCGGATTCCCGGTTGTGGGAGATAAACTCTACGGCCCCGACTCCCGATTCTATCTCGATTGCATCGAACACGGGTGGACGCAGGAAATGGAACAGGCCCTCTGGCTGCGACGCCACGCCCTCCACGCCTATGCGTTGGCGTTTCCCTGGGAGAGCACGGAAGTGCGCATCTCGATCCCCTTGGCTCCGGACCTGCATTCTTTCTGGGAGGGCACTCGATGATACTTCGCCCCAATTTACTAAATTAACCTGCCGGTTGCGGAGCGTCTTATACCAAATCAAAATGATTAGGCCAAAGGGCTGGAAATAAGGGACAGAGACCT
>CAYTLD010000127.1:0-6047 GCA_964438585.1 uncultured Blastochloridaceae bacterium
GGTTGATCATTTTGGCCTCGCCTTCAGGCAGGACGATGTCCCAGAAATTTTTCTCCCGCACCAGGAAGGTGATGGAAATACCACGCGTAAGAAGCATCTCGGCCACTTCCACTCCGATCAACCCGCCGCCCACGATGACGGCATGCCGGGTGTCAGCACTCAGCCGTTCCATGTTTTCCAAATCCTGATAAGAATAGAGCCCCTGAACGCCTTCCAAATCCTGTCCCGGCCAGCCGAATTTATTGGATTTGGAACCGGTGGCCAGAATGAGTTCATCGTATCCCTGCCGTGAACCATCCTCGAAAACGACCTCCTGTGAGGCTTGGTCAATGCCCTTTACCCAGGCGCGTTTTAATTCGATGCGATTCTTATCCCAGAAATCGGCGGAATAGGGCATGGTGTCCTCATAGGTTAAATCGCCCATAAAAATATACATCAGAGCGGTGCGGGAAAAATGCTGATCGGTTTCTCCGGAGACCACCAGGATGCGGTCACCATCGGAGCGTTTGCGAAGGTGACGGGCTGCGGTGATGCCGGTGACGCCATTGCCGATAATTACAATCGTGCGGTATTTGGACATGTTGGAAATTGAGAGCGCTGGCCGCCTAAATTTATTCCGGGTAACCCGATTTCTGCCATCGATAGCTTGAGTTTGGAAAAGCTTCCATTTAGAAAACGTAAACTTTCCGGCCAGTTGCCGGAAACAAATCCATGATTTTCATCCGATGAATCACATAAAACAATCTTGACGGATTGACTTTTTAATCGTAAATTAGTCAAAGATGATTCCTCGACATCTTGAACCCTACCTGCGGCGCGATGCGGGTTACTATCCGGTGGTCACTCTGACCGGGCCTCGTCAGTCGGGCAAGACGACTTTGGCCCGGCAAGTATTCTCCGGACATACCTATTGCTCTCTTGAAGATCTGGAAAACCGCCGATTCGCCCAAGACGATCCGCGTGGTTTTCTTCGTCAATACAACGGCCCGGTGGTTCTCGACGAGGTGCAGCGTTGTCCGGATCTGGTCTCTTATATCCAGACCGACGTGGATCGGGATGCGACACCGGGCCGATTCATTCTGACTGGATCGCAAAATTTTCTGCTGATGGAGCGGATTTCACAATCTCTGGCGGGACGGTCTGCCATCCTGCATCTGCTTCCTCTTTCCCGCTCCGAACTGGAAGGGCAATCGCCCACCGCGCCGGATACGCCGAAGAGACTGTTTCAAAATTCAAGCACCCGGCTGGATTGCTGGGAAATCGTGCGCACCGGACTGTATCCGCGCATTCACGACCGCCAAATCCCGGCTGAGATCTGGCTCCCGGACTACATCCGCACCTATGTGGAGCGCGACCTCCGCAACTTGGTCAACGTGGGCGACCTGGAAACATTCGAACGTTTCCTTTCGCTCTGCGCGGGCCGCACCGGACAACTACTCAACTTCTCCTCGCTGGCCTCCGACAGCGGGATCGCCGTGGATACCGCCCGCCGCTGGATTTCTATTTTGAAAACAAGCTTTCTGGTCTTTCTGCTTCGTCCCCACCACCGGAATTTCAATAAACGGGTGATACGCAGCCCTAAGCTATATTTCCATGACACCGGCTTAGCCTGTCAATTGCTCGGCATCAAGACACGCGAGCAACTTATCCAGCATCCGCTGCGCGGAGCGCTCTTCGAAAACTACGTGATCGCGGAGACCCAAAAACACTACATCCACCATCGGGAAGATCCTCCGCTATTTTTCTGGCGCGACCAGACCGGGCACGAGATCGATCTGCTCATCGATCACGCCGGGGAGCTTTTCCCTTGCGAGATCAAATCGGGTGCCACCGTGCAGGGAAGTATGCTCGCCACATTGCGTTGGTGGAACGAACTCGCCCAAACGCCCGCCGAGTCGGCCTCACTTATTTACGGTGGCGAAAATACCGCTGAACGCCACGGCATCCGCGTTCGGCCCTGGTTTGCAGTGTGAGCTGATTACGCCAACATCTCTTTCCCGCTCCTTGTCCCGGATTGGGAGGGCTTTTGTTATTCGATGCCCTGACCTGGTGTGTCCGTCAGTCGGAGGAAATGGGGGCTTCTCTCATTATTGTCGATGCCAAGGATGATCGGGCGCGACAATTCTACGAAAAATACGGCTTCATAGGATTGAATGAAGATCCGCTCCGACTGGTACTCTTCATGAAAACAGCCGTCAGGAATTCGGGGGATAGTTGAAGTCCCTTTTCAGGCGGAGCCAATGCGAAAACACCGACATGTCCGGGAATATTTTCCGGACAGGTGTCTCCTATGATTATTCTATGGCCAGACTATTCAAACGCCCATTCATACGTTTTATCAGTTTACTATTAATCTTCTGTGCCGGTGCATTACCGGATCTCCATGCGCAATCGCGCAATGGCTTTGATCTCTCCGCCGCCACGATTCCTCTGAAGGAAATCTTATCCGGCGGGCCACCCCGGGACGGAATTCCCTCTATTGATCGCCCCCGGTTTGTTTCTCCCGAGATAGCTTCCGGGTTTCTAAAAGAGGATGACATCGTCATCGGGGTGACCACAGACGGGATAGCCCGCGCCTACCCGCTACGCATCCTGGTCTGGCATGAGATTGTCAATGATGTGATAGGCGATCAGGCGGTGGCGGTCACCTACTGCCCCCTCTGCGGCACCTCGATGGTTTTCGATGCCCTCGTGGATGGTCGGCGCCGGACCTTCGGGGTCTCCGGCCTGCTTTATCAAAGTGATGTCCTGATGTATGATCGGGAAACCGAATCACTCTGGTCGCAACTGGCCATGGAAGCGGTCAGCGGTCCAGCGGTCGGAACTTCTCTGAAGCTGCTCGCCTCCGACCACATGACCTGGAAAGCCTGGCGGGAAAAATATCCTAAAGGAAGAGTGCTTTCAACCGAGACCGGTCATAAGCGCAACTACCGTGGCCAGGCCTACGCGTCCTATTTTTCCTCGGATAAGACGATGTTCCCCGTTCCGATAACACGCCGGGAGTTACCCAATAAGGAGTTTGTGCTCGGAGTGGTGATCGATGGAAAAGCCAAGGCTTATCCTCTTAAGAAGCTCCCGGATGGAGAGATCATCAGTGATCAGATCGGGAAGCAGGATGTAAAAATTAAGTGGGACGCCACGGCACGACATCCCAGCGTCCTGGACAGCAAAGGAAAAACGATGCCTTCCGTGGTTGCCTTCTGGTTTGCCTGGCAGGCTTTTTATCCGGAAACCGAATTATGGACACGCTAACAACAGAACCTCCAGGCACCTCTGCTCAGCAAAATATGGGAAATGATCTGGAGCTGGCGCGCCGCCTGCACCGGAGCCTGCTGCCACCGCGAACGAATACAGAGCGCGCGGATGTTTCGTTAATTTGCCGTGAATATCACCTGCTCGGAGGTGATTATGGCACGGCCTATTGGCTGAATGACAATCTCCTCATGCTTTGTGTGTGCGATGTCACCGGCCACGGAATCGCTTCCGCTCTCCTCGCTGCACGCATTAACACCTTCGTCCGTTTTGAAGTGAAACAGGGCCTTCATCCCTGCCAGATTCTCAATGATCTCAATGGTTTCCTGACCAGGAATTTTACCGGCATGGGGATTTTTGCCACCTTCTTCTGCGCCTTGGTTGATTGGCAGGAGGGGCGCATTCAGTATGCCGGAGCCGGGCATCCCCCTGCCCTGCTGCGCGGGAAGGATGGAGGCATCAAACGGTTGGAATCTGGACTGCCGTTATTGGGAGTCTTTGATCCATTCCCTGAAACCTGCATCCTGGGTGATGCAAGCCTGCACAGTGGAGATGTCCTCATTCTCTATACCGATGGACTGGTCGAGGCCAGAAATGAACAGGGGGATTTCTACGATCTCGAAAGCCTCGAATCCTCACTAATAGATTTGCCGGAATCCGGAGATGCGGAACGCGTGCAGTCGCATCTTCTGGACAAACTCGAAGCATTCACCCGGAAAAGCCGACCTGATGACGATCTCTTACTGCTGACCACTTGTTTGAAGTAGGCTTGTAAGGCTGTCGACCAATCCATGCACTATAGCTAATCAAACAGAGTCAGACCAATTCACTGAAATAAAATTTCAATGAGAGCCTCTTAAGGTCATGAAACCAGCGCACATTGAAGCTTCAAAAGAAGACAGCAACAAAACAACCTGTTCGGCGGAGGGCAAAAGCTGCGGATGTTCGAAGGGCATGTGTCCCGGCGTCTTACTCACTCTTATATTCATCGCCGGATGGGGACTCTGGACACTGGGTAGCTGGGTTCTTGGAATTCTGGCTGGTTGATCAATGATTCTTCAAACATATCCATCGGATCATCGTGCTTTCCAGTTTTTTTCCTCTCCGGGCAGAGACGGTTTGAGGTTGGGCATGGAGACGTCACCTTTCTCGAAGTCGATGGCCGCCGGCGCGAGGGTCATCCCGTAAAATTCAGATTCCTCCCGTTCCATGAGGTCAACCCAGCGCACCAGCTTGCCGGTATAGGCAGCGATGCGTCCGCCGATGGCGCAGAGGGTGGCCTCGGCCACTTCACGCGATGCGTTAAAGGGTTCGCCTTTACCTCGCATGCTGCGCAGCAGATCGATATGCTCCTGAACCATACCGGCATTGTGATCGGAGGGAATGGGATCAATCGCAACCTCCTTGCCGGTCACCTTGGTTCCATCCACATAGCCTTCCGCACCCCGGAAAGTTTCTCCGACGCGGTCGTAGCAACCCGCAATCTGGCGGCACTGGCTGTGAATATGGATTCCCTCCCCGTAATCCATATCCACACTGAAGAAGTCAAACTGATTACCCCCGGCAACCTCACGGCGGGCACAGCCTCCATACCCGACAAAGGCGCGGGGAGGGCGCCCCATGATCCAATTGGCCACGTCGAGCTGGTGAACATGCTGCTCAACAATATGGTCACCTGACATCTCGGTAAAATTCAACCAATTGCGCGCCAGGTAGTCCGCATTACTCATGCCTTCCTTGCGCTCGACATACCACAAGGTTCCCATATTCCAATAGATCGCGCCCCCGAGGACCTCCCCGATTGCTCCCGCCCGAATCCGGGCAATCATCTCGCGGTATTTTTTTTCATGACGGCGCTGGGTGCCGGCCACGATGGTGAGTCCCTTTTGTTTGGCCAGTTCCCCGAGTGCGATCACCTTGCGGGCACCGGGGGGATCAACCGCCACCGGCTTCTCGATAAAGCAATGTTTTCCGGCCTGAATGCAGGCTTCGAGGTGAACCGGACGGAAATTGGGGGGTGTGGCCGTGAGCACTACTTCGGCGCTGGACTCAGCCACTTTCCGGTAGGCGGTGAATCCATGATAGGTGGCCACATTGCCGATCTGTAAAGTTTGCACGGCACTGTCCACCTGGTCTTTAAAAGCATCGGCCAGAGCCACTACCTCAACCTCGATACCCAGGATCTTCGCCGCTTCGATAAAATTTTTCAGGGCGCCTATGCCGCGCTCGCCACAGCCGATGAGACCGACTTTGACTTTACTGGCATTCAAACCGCCCGGCTGGGCCTTAAGGATGTTAACGGTGGAGAGGGCGGCCCCGGATACAGCGGCTGCTTTGATGAATCTACGACGGGTGATGTTTTTCATAGTTTCCTTCATGGTTGGGCGTTGAAGTTTGAGGAATGTGATAAAATATAGCAATCCGGTGGCCCATGCAACATCTGATGATGAGTTATCAGGGCTTAGAGGCTGTCCCCTGTTATACTTTTCAATTTCTGTATCGCCCCGGTGATTGTGGAGGCAACTTCTGCACAAGGCTGCACGTGAGGAAAGGCAAACCAGGGAGTCAGGCCGATGACGTCTGAATAGACCCGAATCTGACCCGTGGTCCCCGTTCCTGATGCGATCCCGATGGTGGGAATCTTCAATTCACGGGTTATGGCCTCCGCTACAGCGGGGACGACTGATTCGAGCACAATTGAAAAAGCTCCCTCATCCTGAAGAAGATGGGCATCCTTTTTCATTGTCTCCGCTTCCAGGTCGCTCTTTCCCTTCTTCTTATAGGCCCCTTCTTCC
>CAYTLD010000128.1:0-5955 GCA_964438585.1 uncultured Blastochloridaceae bacterium
CCTATGGATGCCCCTGACCGCCATCTTGAGTGTTATACCTATAACACTCAAGATGGCGGTTTGGGGGGGGAGAATGTTTCTTTGATGCGGTACTGCTGTTTCTTATGGTCGGAGCGGATTGTGCCAGCGGAGGCCGTCAAACCGGGTGAAGTCGGAATCGTTGCTGTGCAGAATAGCCTGGTGCTCAACGGCCAGTGCTTCGCTTGATCATGTTCAGCCGCTCCATCATTGAAGGCATAGATCAAAAGGTTGATGTCCGGCAGAATCATTTGCGGGAAGTAGAGAGTTTTTCCATGACCGCTTCAGCTTGCAGCTCGTCGTTGTGTTGATTTAGGCGGCGCGGGTCCACTCCAGATTGAAACCCGGAGTGGTTCGGTTCCACGACGTATCGCTGGCGCGCCGGTTGTGATTGCAGGCCTAAGCCGACCCGCAGATGATCGTTGACTGCTTTCTTTAAGCTGAGACGCCCCCCTTGAGTTTCCTGCCGCAATCGTTCAGCTACATCTGGATCTAGGGTTAATGTTGTTCTCATAGATGGCATAATGAATCAAAATATTATGATGCCAACATATCAATTTAATATATTTTCAACACCTAGGCATTGCATTGGAGAACTGGTATGAGTCCGGGGAATCCAACGGAAACGTCATCGTCACCTTCACCGAGCAGCCGACGGATATGGGAACCTACGAAATCGTGGACGTGGATGTCACCGTCACCACCGGCCAGACCCCCAAACTGTATTACCGTCTCGACCTCCGGGCCAAGGAATAGAACTCACCGTTCTCTCACTCCAGACTGCCATCTTGAGTGTCATACGTATGACACTCAAGATGGCGGTTTGGGGTGCCATGATTCGGGTCATTGGCCAGAATTATCTCACTATAACGTATCGTCAGAATCTGGACGCTGTTGATCTGGCATATCAGATAGAAACCTCGGGTGACTTAAAAACCTGGGTGGTATATGAACCTGCCGTGGAGGACGTCTCAACCAACCCGATCGATAGCTCAACCCGGGAAGTCACGATACGCATGCCTGCGGATCAGAATCGAGGCTTCTTAAGGGTCATCCCTCAAACGAAATAAGACTATTTCTGCCAGGCGGGGGAGAGGCAAGTGCTTGATTGCTTTTGGGTGATTGTAATAGTAATAGTGGAACATGCCAACGGTTACGACAGATCCGGTGAGGATGCTTGAAACTCAGTCACAGAAAATTCGGGCATTGGGGGTAAGGAAGATAGGGGTATTTGGTTCTATGTCGCGAGGTGAGGGAACAGATGAGAGCGATCTGGACATATACGTTGAATTCGAAAAGGGTCAGAAGAATTATGATAATCTCTGTGACCTGCATTACCTGCTGAAGGATATTTTTGGTCGTTCCATTGATCTGGTCACGGATGGTGCTCTGAGCCACGGCAAGTCACGAATCATTTTACCCACAGTTCGCTATGTCTCCCTCGGATGCTGAGCGACTTCAGGATGTGGTTGCAGAGGGCGAGTTCATCAGGGACGAATGTTTCCGTATAGATTTTGAAGCCTTTTGTGATGATGAGGTGCTCAAGCGCGCAGTGGTCAGAAGTCTCGAAATTATTGGCGAGGCGACCAAGCATCTTTCCGAAGACTTACGTAATCGCTATCCCGAGGTGGAGTGGCGCAATATGGCAGGTATGCGGGATGTCCTGATCCACAATTATCAAGGTGTCGATTACGAGATTGTCTGGGATGTTGTTCAGAACAAGATTCCAAGGATTAAGGAGTCCATTAAAACGATCATTGCCGCTGAAAAGTCGATTGAGGAATGAGAACGTTTATTCCAGAAGGCTGAGGAGTAGCCTCACCTGTTGTTTAGGTAGGGAATCCCCTCCGCCTTCGTTCTCCGAGCTATGGCGGACATGGGTGGTGGAGGGTGAAGTAGGGGAAAGGGGAAAATTCTATTTTTGCCATGTGGGGGAGTAGCAGGTGGTGCGGCCGGCAATTTGTTGGCGGATGAGGGGTTTCTTTGTCTTTGGGCAGGTGCCGCCGTTTTTCCAGCGGTGGTTGAAGAGCCAAGTGTCGGGCGGGGTGTTCCAGTCGGTGCCGATGACGCGGAGGGCGTCGCGGCAGACCTGGCGGGTGCGTTTCCAGATCTCTTTTGATTCGGCCGTGGTCAGGCGGTTCCAGGGGCGGTCGGGACGGATGCGGCTGCGCCAGAGGATTTCGTCGGCCATCCAGTTGCCGATGCCGGGGAAGATATTCTGATCGAGGAGGACGGCCTTGACCGGGCGGCGGGTGGGTCCAATTTTTTCTAGCATCGTGGAGTAGGTGAAGGCCGGGGAAAGGATGTCGGGGGGGCGGTTGGCCCACCAGTCGGGCTCGGCGGCGCTTTTAGCAAAGCGGACGCGCCCGAAGAGGCGAGGGTCGGTGAAGACGAGGGCCTGGTCGCGGCTGAAAAGGATCAGGTGGTCGTGTGCGCCGGGGCTGTAGTCTGCTGATTGACAGCTCAACTTACCGGTCATGCCGAGGTGGATTCCGAGCCAGGCTCCCGAATCAAAGCCGAAAAGCATGTGCTTTCCCGAGGCCATGGAGGAGTTGAAACAGCTTCCAGTCAGTGCTTTGCGGAGCAAATTCACGTCAGTTCCGCGAAAAATACGCTTCCGGGGATGTAGATAAATACAGGCAATTTTCGTTCCCAATGCATTTTTCCACACTTTATGATAAAATTCTACTTCCGCTAATTCAGGCATTAGTTTACAATGTTAACGTAAACGACAGTACGGACGTTTCGCAATTAATCGTGGCAATTGTCACGTTCTTGTGAAAATGAAGTTAAGCGAAGTCCCGAACTTGGCAAAGTTTGAAAATTTTGCCCAGCATCACGCAGATGATTTGGTGGTCCGCCAGGCCTATCATCTGGTGAGGGAGCGGATCGACGAGGTTCCTTCCGCAGAGAACATGTCTTTCCGCCCGGAAGATGCCAATACCATGATGATGGTTGGCGACCTGGCCAAGCGCTGCCATGCCATCGAGGAATCCACCCGTATCATCTGGGCCTGCGCCGCCGCCCTGGGCCAGGTTGAGCCGATGATGTTCGAAGATGGCAATCCCGAATTTCAGGAGGCACTCACCTATTTCTGGGAGCTAAAAGATCTGGAGTGGATGGAACTGACTGAACATTACCGGATCGCCTGGGAAAAGAGTTCGGGTAAAAATTTTATCTGAAGCATTTCTTTTGCTGCATCCGGGTTAATGGAAGTGGACTTTGGGGTGGGTCTGGAGGTAGCCGTTGATGGTGGCGGTGAAAACGGCGGTAAATTCCTCTGCTTTTTTCTCACCTACGCCGGAGATGCCAGCGAAGTCGTGGGCGTCGGTGGGGTAGTCGCGGGCCATTTGACGCAGGGAGTTGTCTCCGAAGATGATGTAGGCGGGGACACCGCGTTCTTTAGCGAGTTTCTGACGGAGGGTGCGGAGGATTTCAAAGAGGGCTTCATCGCATTCTATTTCGCCACGGCGGGGGGAGGTCCGCTTGGCGGGCGTGGTGATGGGCTTGGAGAGGTGGATGGCGGATTTATCGCGCAGCGATTCCACGGCTTTGGGAGTGAGTTCGAGGACACTGTATTTATCCGTGGTTTGGCGGAGGTAGCCGAGGCGTAGGAGTTCGCGCCCGATGAACTGCCATTCCTTGCGCGGGATGTCGGCACCGATCCCGTAGGTGGTGAGCTGGTCGTGGCGGCGCTGACGGATTTTCTCCGTCTGGGCACCGGTGAGGACTTCGACGACGTGGTTCATGCCCGCTCCGTAGCCGCCGCTTTGTTTAATGCGATAGACACAGGAAAGAAATTTCTGGGCGGGGACGGTGCCATCGTAGGTTTCGCGGGGGGTGAGGCAGTTGTCGCAGGCCTGGCAGGGTATGTCTGTCCAGGTTTCGCCGAAGTGGGCGAGGAGGTCGAGGCGGCGGCAGGCGGCGCTCTCAGCGTAGCCGATCATTAGATTAAGCTGGTGGCGGGCGTGCTGCTGTTCCTCCGGGTTGGACATCTGGTCGATGAAGTAGCGCTGTTTAGCCGCATCACCGGCACTGAAGAGGAGGAGGCAGTCGGAGGGGAGGCCATCGCGTCCGGCTCGCCCGGTTTCCTGGTAGTAGCTTTCCAGGTTCTTCGGAAGGTCATGATGGATGACGTAGCGGACGTTGGGTTTATTAATGCCCATGCCGAAGGCGATGGTGGCGCAGATGGTTTTCGCCTCATCACGGAGGAAGGCATCCTGGTGGGCACTGCGTTCCTGATCGGAGAGTCCGGCATGGTAGGAGAGAGCGGGATGGCCGCGGCGCCGGAGAGAGTCGGCCAGATCCTCGGTGCCGTCGCGGGTGGCACAATAGACGATGCCTGCTTCATGGCTGCGCTTGCGGATAAAATCCCAGACTTGCTCAGTCGGGCCTTGTTTGGGCACAACCCGGTAGGTGAGGTTGGGACGGTTAAAGGAGGCGGTGAAGCAGGCGGGCTCCTTGAGGTGGAGGCGTCGGATGATGTCGCTGCGCACGCGGTCGGTGGCAGTGGCGGTCAGGGCCAGGACGGGAATGTCAGGGAGGAGTTTGCGCAGGCGCTCCAGCTTCCGGTATTCCGGACGGAAGTCATGGCCCCACTCGCTGATGCAGTGTGCCTCATCGATGGCGATGAGCGAGATGTCCCAGGATTGCAGCAGATCTTCCCAATGTTCCATCAGAAGCCGCTCGGGGGCGGCGTAGAGGAGTTTGTACTTTTTCTCATGCAGTCCGTTCATGCGCTCCCGGGACTCGGCAGCCTTGAGGGTCGAGTTGAGGTAAGTGGCCTCGACACCGGCTGCCTGGAGGGCATCGACCTGGTCTTTCATGAGGGCGATAAGCGGGGAGACGACTAGAGTCAGCCCGGGCCGGGTCAGGGCCGGCAACTGGAAGCACAGGGACTTCCCGCCGCCCGTGGGCAGGAGAGCAAAGGTGTCGCGCCCTGCCAGCACGGAGTCGATGATCTCCCGCTGCAGAGGCCGGAATGAATCGTAGCCGAAAACTTCCTTGAGGACGGTATCCATAGAATTCATGAGAGAAGGAAAACATAATTTCCCTTCCAGGACAATGCGCGGGAATCAACAGATCAGGCGATAGCCGAAGGATAGTCCAGACAAAACTCTGTGCACGAACAGTTATGTGAGCGCACATCCTTGCATTTTTTCTAAATCGTTTAGTTTAAGCTGGAGGCTTAAAGAAAGTCTGGCCCGCCGTCGCCCTCCGGGCTATGGCGAGGTTCTTCCGTCTTCGCTGCATAAAGCTTCGCCGCGACAAGCCATTTTATAACTGAATCAAAGATTCAGGTAAAGAGGAGGAACGGACAGGGTGGGATGACCCTGACCTTCGGTCATGTTGTTGCGGTATGCTGCTTTGCAGAATCAAGGATGTCGCTTACGCGACTGGCAACCAAACCCACTGGCTGCATTCCGACTCCGTCGGAACGTGGGTTCTTCCGCCGTCGCCCTCCGCGCTATGGCGGACAGGCACCCCACCCTGTCCCCGTGGAAAATGAAAATCATTAGATAGAACGAAATTTGTAGAGCGGTCGCTGGCGGACAGGGTGGGATTCGAACCCACGGGACCTTGCGGTCCAGCGGTTTTCAAGACCGCCGCGATCGACCACTCTGCCACCTGTCCAGGTGAGACAATATACAAGATGAGGTGTTGATCAAGCAGGGAAAAGAGGGTGGCATGAAGCGAGTGGTCGATCCTCGACCATTTTTGATGCTGCGCATCAAAGTTGCGGAGTGGCCTGTCGGCCTGACGCTTCGCTTAGAGGTTCGCTTACGCGAAGGGCAAGCTGCCACCTGTCCAGGGAAACGATATACAAGATGGGGTGTTGATCAAGCAGGGAAAAGAGAGTGGCAACAAGCGAGTGGTCGATTCTCGACCATTTTTGATGCTGCGCATCAAAGTTGCGGAGTGGCCTGTCGGCCTGAC
>CAYTLD010000129.1:0-2167 GCA_964438585.1 uncultured Blastochloridaceae bacterium
AAGAATAAAACTATGAGCACAGTTCAGGAAATTGAAAGCGCAGTCAAAAGTCTTTCACGCACAGATTTGTCCAGTTTCCGGGATTGGTTTCTGGAATTTGACGCGGAAGCGTGGGACAAGCAATTTGAAGAAGATGTGAAAGCGGGTCGTCTCGATGATCTTGCCGACGAAGCTATTCGAGATTTACGGGAAGGGCGTTGCACAGATTTGTGAAGCATCGCGCCAGCCCAAAGTTCTGGAAATTTTATGAGGAACTTCCGAAAGAAATCCAGAAGCTTGCCGATGAAAACTACGAATTGCTTAAGTCCGATTCCTGCCACCCCTCTCTTCATTTCAAGAAAGTTGGCAGAATTTGGTCTGCACGCGTTGGCATACACTACAGGGCAGCTGCGGTGGAGGATGGCCAAGACATGGTTTGGTTTTGGATTGGGCACCATAGCGAATACGACAGACTGATCACTCGATTCAGATGACAACCAGAAATAAGCCGAACAAAGCCGTCGAGGCAAGTCGGGTGAGCGCATTGTTTTTCGCTTCGTTCAGGAACCCCAATCACCTCCTGCCTCACGGCTACCGTTATGCTTAACGCTAGGTTGACTTGATACATGAAAAAGGCATCTGATCTCCGGAATCTGCGGTCGGTGGGTTTGGTTTGGGTCGGGCCTTTGGGTTTTCTGGCCTGGCTGGCGTGGGTCTGCGCGGATGACTGGAGTCATGATGCCAATTACGGGCATGGGTGGTTTATCCTGCCGCTTTTTTTCTTTTTCCTCTGGCGACGATGGACAGAGAATATCCAGCGGGAAGGAGTTGGAGAATCTGACGCATCGGGTCGCCTGCCGGTTTTCTGGTTGTTCCCCCTGCCGCTGCTGGTGGCGGTGATCGAGCTGGTCCGGCTGACCCCGATTTTCTGGCGTCCGATTGCCTGGATTATTTATTTTCTCGGTGGCGGCTATGCCCTTTTTCTGGCCTGGCGGCAGATGGGAAGCCGCGGCCTGCGCTGGTTGGCATTTCCGGTTTTATTTCTGGCCGTGGCCATTCCCTGGCCGACTTTTATTGAAACCAACCTAGTCCGAGAATTTTCCTTCATCATCGCCGCGATTGTGGGGGAAATTCTCCTTCTGCTCGGGATTTTCAATGAAGTGAACGGGCGGGTGATTGAGCTGGCTCAGGGTTCGATCGGTGTCGATGAGGCGTGCAGTGGGCTGCGGTCGTTGCAGTCCTCGCTGATGATCTCGCTGGCGGTGGGGGAATGGTTCTGGCTGCGGCGGGGGCAACGCGTGGCACTTCTTCTGGCGGCGGTGGCGGGAGCCATGGTGCTGAACGTCTTCCGTGCGCTCGCACTTTCTCTCCTTGTGGCCCGGGGAGGGTCGGAGGCCCTGAACCAGTGGCACGACCCGGTCGGGCTGATCGCCTTGGTGGCCTTGACCGGCGGGATCGTGGGGATCGGGATGATCTTCAAGCGCAGCCTGCCTGAGGATTCCCTCAACAGGCAGGAGGAAAGTGCTCCAACACCGGAACGTGTCGAAGATGTTCAGGTCTCGACCGGGGCACAGTGGATTTCCGGACTGTGTCTGGCCGCATTCGTTACCGCACATGGCTGGTATCAATGGAACGGCCTGCAACCAGCCTTGCAGGAACCCTTTGTGGAGGTAAGCCGGGCGGAAGTTCCGGTGGATATCGAGCCGACTACGGAGCAGATCGCCGCGATCTTACGTGCGGATGCCGGGGGCTACCTGGTCGCTCGCACCGAATGGGGACCGCAGCTTTTCGGTTATCATTTTTTCTGGAGCCCGGCCCGGACCAATGGCAAGGCGCTCTTTCATCGCCCGGATGTCTGCATGCCCGGCGCCGGTTGGGTTCAGGAAGGGCGGGCCACCCTGTATCAGGGCCAGTTGGAGGGGCGGGAAACGGTCATTCACCGCTTTATCTTCCAGAGGGGCACCCGCTCCGTCGCGCTGCTTTGGATGTGCTGGGCCGATGAACGGCCGCTCGAATTTGGGGGAGATCCATATTCCTACCTCCAGGCCAGCTTCCTCCCGGATTTCATTTCCATGGGCAAACGGGTGTTTTCCGTAGAAATCCTGGCACTCTTTGCTCCGGTCGGTGCGACGGATGCGGCAGTGATTTCACAACTCATCCGCCAGGGAACCGGGATGGAGTTTGTCTC
>CAYTLD010000129.1:2267-5923 GCA_964438585.1 uncultured Blastochloridaceae bacterium
CTGGTAGTAGGAGCGGTAGTATTCGTAGTGGTAGTAATCGGGGAGGGAGGTGTTGATGCAATTGACGACCACACCGATGATGTTGGCCTGGCGCTGGCGGAGTTGGTCGAGTGAGGTCTGGGTGAGGCGCGAGGAGGTGAAGGCGGTGCGCATGACCATGATGACACCGTCCACTTTGGGGGCCAGGCTGGGGGTGTCGTCGGCGGCCAGCACCGGCGGGCTGTCGATGATGATATACTCAAAATCCTCCCGGCATTGTTTGAGCAGGGCCGGTGTGGCCGGGCCGATGAGTAATTCCCCAATATGTCCGCGAGGGCGTCCGCGGGGGATTAATTCCAGGGACTCAAGGTCGGTCGGGCAGAGGGCATCGGCATAATCACCGGTGCCTTCGAGAATGGCGGCCAGCCCGGGCTCATGCTCTGTTTCAAATTCCTCATGCAGGACCCCCTTGCGGATGTCGGCATCGATGAGCAGGGTGCGCGATCCCGAAAAGGCGAGGGTCCGGGCCAGGTTGGCGGCGACGGTGGATTTTCCTTCTCCCGGAATGGCACTGGTGACGAGCAGAACTTTCGGACGCGCTCCCTCCGTGGCCATGTAGAGGAGGGAGGAGCGGATGTTACGGAAGGATTCCGCATAAACCTGCCGTTCATCATGGGCCTGGAGCAGGGGCACGCGCCCGGCCCGGGTTTGGGTCGCCTCGAAGGGCACCTGGCCCAGCACCTCTTCCTCGAAGTAGTCCCGGAACTCGGAAAAAGAATTGATCCGGTCATCAATCCGGTCGAGGAGGAAGAGGATGCCGCCTCCGAGGATGAGGCCGATGGCGATGCCGGAGAGGATGGACTTCAGGAGTCCGCTTTTGACCTGCGCGGGGGGGGAGGCCGGTTCGAGGATGGAAATGCGCACCTGGCTGGTCGAAGTCGAGACATCGAGGTTGACGGTGATGTCACGGAGGCGGTCGCGCAGTTCCTTGAGCCGGGCGACATCGGCGGAGAGTCGGTCGAAATCCGCCACCAGGCGCCCGGCCTCGAGGGCTTTGGTTTCCCATTGACCGATCTGCTCCTCATGGTTGGCGATGCGGACCTGGAGGGATTCCCGTCGTTGCTGGAGTTCGGCGATGCCCTGTTTCTGGGCGATATCCAGGTAGGTATTCTGGCGTTCAATTTCTTCATTGATGGCGATGATTTTAGGGTGGGAATCCTGCAGGAACTCGGTGAGCTGGGCCAGTTGGGTTTGCAGGGCGCGGATTTCCTGCTTGGTATCCAGATAGGGGCTGCGGGTGGATTCCGCGAGGATGGCGGTGGTCGAACTGGTGGAATCCTCTATGGTCTGGCTTTCGTTTGCAGCTGCTCCAACCCGTTCGAGGTTCTGGTCGAGGCTGAGGCGGTCGAGCAGGGAGAGATCCTGCTTCATGTTGGCCAGCTCGGTGTTGAGGTTACTGAGGAAGCTGGCGGCAGTGTTATTTTGCTCCTGCCAGAAGCTGACATTATTTTCACTTTGGAAGTCGTAGAGTTTCCCTTCGGCCTCACCCAGTTCGCTGTCCAAGCGGATCAATTGCTCGGTGATGGTGTTGAGGGTTTTCTCGGAGGCCGTTTGCCGCTGATCATCTTTCATCTGGATGAAGGCCTCCATGACCGCGTCGAGATATTTCTGAGTGTATTCCGGAGCCTGGCCCCGGGTATAAAAGATAAAGATGGAGGTGTTAGGCTTCTGCGTGACACTTAACTCCACCGGGGCGGAGGTTAACTCCGGGTAGAGGGTGTTGACTCGCTTATGGGCGTCCTCCTGCACCGTTCCGCTATTCATTAACTCGATCTGGGTGCCGAAGAAGTTGGATTGTTCTTCACGGTAGGTGCTGTTATTGGCCACCTGGATCTGGGGATCGACCATCATCCGGGAGGTGGAGACATAGACCGGAGGCGCAGTCACCAGCTGGAAAGCCTGGTAGGCGAGGGCGAGCCCGACGGTCAACGCCAGCACCCACCAGCGGCGCTTAAGCAGGTTCTTATAGCGGTGGAGCTTGGTGAAAAACGAGACCGACCAGTCCGCCATGACGCGCGGCTGGGTGGGGGGGTAGTGACCGGTCGGTTCCATGAGCTTAGTCAGCGTCTAAGACAGTCGCTTAGATATTAAAGAGCTTTCCTTTCACGATGACCCGGTCGCCGGGGCGCACTTCGATATCTTTTTCCAGTTCGCCCCCCTCGAGAACGGCTTTGACATCAACGATGATTTCTTTGACCTTATCCGCGTCGGAGCCCAGTCGGCGGATGAGGCGGACTTTCCGCTCGTCGGCAAATTCAGTGAAGCCGCCGACAGCGAGAATGGCTTTACTAACAGTGTAAATTTCCCCTTCCGGGATGACCAGCGGCCCCTGAGTGCGGACCTTGCCCATGACGTAGATTTTACCTCGTCCTCCCAGAACCTGGTCGAGTGCGATCAGCACTGTGGCCTGTTTGTAGAGATCTTTTTCCAGTTCGGATTTCAGGAATTCGGCCAATTCCTTGCAGGTTTTTCCAGCGGCCGGGCGGCGTCCGAGGTAGGGCACATCCACTTCCCCGGTTTCCAGAACCGCGCGCAGGACGGGCGGATCCTGGTCCTCGATGACGCGGTAGATGATCCGGTCGCCAATGCTCAACTTTTTCTCATCATTCAGCTCGGCCATCGTCCGCACGGTCATAGAGAGCGTGCGCTCACTGGACTTATCAGAGACGGGCTGGGCCTGGAGGCCCGGCAGCAGAATTGCCCAAGCCCCGGCAATCAGTGTAAGAAGATGAAATTTCATGCGTCGCTACCAAAACCGTAGCAGACCGGACTAGAAACGGTAGTTAAAATCCAGGGAGATCCGGTTTTGCTCGTAATCCCGGAGGAAGGCACTGGAATCTTTATCAATATACAGGTAATTCAATTGCGCCCGCAGATCTTCCATGACTTGGTAGGAAAGGGTGAGTCCGGCTCCCCAGCGGGTGAATTCCTCCCGGACGATGGCGGCGGACTCGTCACCGAATTCGATGAAGGCCTGACTGTGCAGGGTCAACTTATCAACCAGCTTCCAGTTGGCATGGTGGCGGGCATACCACATTTCATAAAAGTTGGAGGTGGTGCCAAGGCGGGCCATCCGTCCTCCAGAGAGGGTGTGGGAAATGATTTCATTGACCCGGTGATCCAATGAACCCTCGAATCCCAGGGACTCCATATCCTCAGTATCTCCGGAGATACCCCCAGTTTCAAAGGCGCCGATTGTGTAGTGTCCGTCCAGCCGCGCGGAGATGTATTCCGTGAGCGGCGTTTCAATAAAGGCTCCCACAGTGGTGAGGACATTGTTGTTGTTGAGAGACTGCTCGTAATCCGTAAAGCCGACACTGGCGTAAACCCCGGTGTTGATATAATCATTCCACTGATGGGTCAACTGCCCGTGGACGGAGTGAGTCTGGCGGTCGATGAAGCTGAAGGTGTCATTTAGGGAACGCACCAGCGTATGCCGGTAGCCGAAAGTAAGCTGAGTATCCTCATTGATATCCCAGTAGCTGCTGATCCCGGCCGTGTTGTAGAAACGTCCGAAGTCGAAGGTGTTACCGATGGTCGGGGAGTCATATGCATCCTGTAGCATGGTGAACTGGTCATAGAGAACGATGCGGACGTATTCACCCGCATAGATGGTG
>CAYTLD010000130.1:0-5805 GCA_964438585.1 uncultured Blastochloridaceae bacterium
CCGGTTTCTTTTTCTTGCGGGACTTGCTCTGATCTTCCATAAAGTGACATGCGCGGCACCAGCCGAAACACTGGATTACTGATTAGTGCGCTCGGGATTTTGTTTTCGGTTACAATCAGGTGTCATGCCGAGGATGAATTAATTATCGTTTCCCCCCACTGGGAAGGCATCCAGTATGAATACGATCTCGCCTTCAAGGCGCACTATAAAAAAACCACCGGACGCACCATCAACATCCGCTGGCGCGACCTCGGAGGCACCTCTCAGATTGAGAAGGCCATCAATGCCACTTATGCCGAGACCCCGGACACCTGCCGGATGGACATCTTCTTTGGCGGGGGGATTGATCCCTATGAAAGCCAGAAGGAGAAAGGGCAGCTTCACCCCTACCGGATTCCGGACGCAATCCTGAACCAAATTCCACCCGCGGTGGGTGGCTTTCCCCTCATCGATCCGGATTTCACCTTTTACGGTGCCGCCCTCTCCTCGTTCGGGATTCTCGAGAACCGACGGATCGTCGAGGCCATGCAATTGCCTGCTGTCGAGTCCTGGGAAGATCTGACCCGTCCCGAACTCTTGAGCTGGGTCAGCTCTGCCGATCCCCGTAAGAGCGGCAGCGTGCACATGATTTACGAAATCATTCTCCAGGCCTACGGCTGGGAAAAGGGCTGGCAGGTCATTTACCGGATGTCCGGGAACGTGCGCTCCTTCCTCCAGAACAGCTCCGCCCCCACCAAGGAGGTCTCCGCTGGAGATGTGGCCTACGCTGTGGCCATCGACATCAATGGCATGACCCAGCAGGCCTTCCTGGGCAAGGAGAACGTCCGCTTCAAAATCCCCACCGGGGTCTCGGTCATCAACCCGGACGGCATCGCCATCCTCAAGGGCGCACCCAACCTCCAACAGGCCGAGCACTTCATCCGCTTTGTCATGTCCACAGAGGGCCAGTCCCTCTGGATGAAGCCGACCGGCAGCCCCGGCGGGGCGGTCAAATTCGGGATTTCCCGCATGGGGGTCTTACCGGAAATGTATGAAGGCGACATGAGCCGTCTCCTCGTTCCCCTCAACCCGTTCACCCTCAACTACCCCTTTCAATATGACAGCTCGAAGGGCAGCACCCGCTGGGGAGTCATCAACGACCTCATCGGCCAATCGATTATCGACGTCCACTTCCACCTCAAAGAAGCCTGGGAGGCCGTCTGCCAGCTGCCCGAGCCCCACCACTCCCGCCTGGCCCGGGAATTCGGAAAGCCTCTCATTTCCGAATCCACCGCCATGGAATACGCCGCCTTCTGGAGAAAAGATAAAATCCGGGCCCGCGAACTTTCCAACCAATGGATGAACGAAGCCGTCCAACGCTTCCACTCCATTAGCCAGGAAGCAAAATCCGTTCACTCAAAAATCGAAAATTAAAAATCAACAATCCCCCATGAACATCTCACTGAAAAACATCCATAAATCCTTCGATAGCACCGAGGTCGTCAAGGACGTGAACCTGGAAATCCAGTCCGGCGAACTCTTCTTCCTCCTCGGATCTTCCGGCTGCGGGAAAACGACCCTGCTCCGGATGCTGGCCGGCTTCTATGAACCGACCGGGGGGGAGATCTACTTCGGTGAGAAAAAAATCAACGGAACCGCGCCCCACGCGCGCAACACCGCCCTCGTTTTCCAGAACTATGCGGTCTGGCCCCACATGAGTGTTTTCGAAAATGTCGCCTACGGCCTCCGGGTTCGGAAAATTTCCGGCCCGGAACTCGACCAGCGTGTCCATGAAGCCCTCGAACAGGTGCGCATGGACCACCTGGCCGCACGCAAACCCTCCTCCCTCTCCGGCGGCCAGCAGCAACGCGTCGCCCTGGCCCGAGCCATCGTCGTCCGCCCCGACCTCCTCCTCTTCGATGAGCCCCTCTGCAACCTCGATGCCCGGCTCCGGGTGGAAATGCGGGAGGAAATTAAAAAGATTCATCTCGAAACCAAAATCACCGCCGTTTACGTCACCCATGACCAGGAGGAAGCCCTCTCCCTGGCCGACCGGATGGCGGTCATGGATGCCGGCACCATCCATCAGGTTGGCTCCCCTCCGGAAGTCTATACCCGCCCGGCCAACGCCTTCGTCGCCTCCTTCATCGGGGAAATCAACATGCTACCTCCCGACTCCCCCCTGGTAAAAGAACTCGACGGCCCCGCCGACCGCCTCCTCGGGTTCCGCCCCGAGCACGTGCAGCGCGCGGATTCCGGCATCGAAGCCACCGTCACTCACTCCAGCTACCTCGGCAGCAAGAACCAGGTCACCCTCAAATCCCGCTCCGGCGTCGAATTCAAAGCCTGGCTCAATGAGTATCTGGAAGTAGGCGACCACCTGACTGTCAACGTCAATGCCCGCCACATCCTCGACTTCGATCCTGACAATAAGCAATCAACAATCAACAATCAACAACCCGCGTGAAACGCTTTCTCCTCCCCTTCCTCATCGTCTTCTTCGGCCTCTTCGTCGTCTATCCGGTCGTCAACCTCCTCGGTGGTGCCTTCTTTGTCGAGGAAGTCACCGCCAGTGGCACCCGACAGGTCTTCACGCTCGATTATTTCCGCCTCATCTTCGAGAACCCGTTTTACCGGGAATGCTTCCTCAACAGCCTCCTCATTGCCGTCTGGACCACACTGGTCACGCTGGTCCTCTCGGTTCCCCTGGCCTACGCCTTTCTCCGCTACCAGTTTCCGGGCAAGCAAATCCTCAGCACCGCCATGCTCCTGCCCCTCATTCTTCCGCCCTTTGTCGGTGCCATCGGGCTGAAGCAGTTCTTCGCCCGCTTCGGAAGCGTGAACCTCTTCCTCGCGGATCTGGGGCTGGTCAGCCTGGAGAATCCGCCCGACTGGTTCGGGTCCGGCGGCTTCTACGGGATCATCATGCTCGAGGTCATGCACCTCTACCCGATCATGTATCTGACCGTGCAGGCCGCCCTCGCCAACCTCGACCCCAGCCTGCGTGATGCCGCCCAGAATATGGGTGCCAAAGGCGGACGGATTTTTCGCACCATCACATTGCCTCTGGCCCTGCCCGGCATCTTCGCCGGATCGACGATCGTCTTTGTCTCCGCTTTCACCGACCTCGGTGTGCCCCTGATGTTCGACTTCCAGACCACCATCCCCACCCAGATTTTCAACCTCGTAACCCAGGCCGACAACCCGATGGGCTATGCTCTCGTTGTCATCACCCTCGTCCTGGTCGGTATTCTCTTTCTGCTCGGGAAGCGAATCGGCGAGGGGCAATACGCCATGCTGGCCCGCAGCGCCAGTTACGACGACACCGTCAAGCTCCCTCCCCTGGCCGCCTGGGGGCTGGTCCTGGCCGTGGGCGGCTGGATTCTTTTCTCCCTCCTGCCCCACTTCGGCGTCATCATTCAATCCTTCTCCGCCAAGTGGTTCTTCAGTGTCCTGCCCAATGAATATTCTGCCGCCTACTACAGCGAAGTCTTCTCCCTCGATCTCACCTCCTTAAGCATCCGGAATTCCCTCATCTACGCCACCTCCTCCGCCATCCTCGACCTCTTCCTCGGCTTCGGCATCGCCTACCTCCTGGCCCGGGAATCTTTCAAGGGCCGCAATATTCTCGATGTCATGGCCATGCTTCCCCTCGCCCTCCCGGGGCTGGTCCTGGCCTTCGCCTACTTTGTCGCCTTCAGCCAGCCGCTCCTGCCGGAGGAATGGCCGGGCGCGGAGTCGGTCAATGGCACCTGGCTCTGGCTCTTTGACCCGGTCAAGAACCCGACCCTGCTCCTGGTCATCGCCTACGCCGTCCACCGCCTCCCCTACATCGTGCGGGCCGCCTATGCCGGCTTCCAGCAGACCTCGGTCTCACTCGAAGAAGCCTCGGCCAACCTCGGCGCCACCCCCATCCGCACTCTCCTGAAAATCAGCCTGCCCCTCATCAGCGCCAACCTCATCGCCGGCTCCATTCTCACCTTCTCCTTTGCCATGCTCGATGTCAGTAACGGGATGATCCTCGCCCAGGAGGCCCCTTTCTATCCCGTCACCAAGGCCATCTACATGCTGATGGGACGCATCACCCCGGTGGCCCCCTCCATCGCCTGCGCCCTCGGTGTCCTCTCCATGATCCTCCTCGGCATCTCCCTCTTCATCGCCTCCAAGCTGCTCGGCCAGAAAATGGGCCAGTTGTTTAAGGCGTAATGGGGAACAGAGTAGAATGATGGAAGGAGCTTGGCTAGGAGAGCCCATGCCACTAGGCTTTTTCAGGAGAAAATCATGAATTTCACTCAAACATCTGTCAGCCAAGCGGACGAAGATCAGGCCTTCCGTGAGCAATGTCGAAGACAAATGGCGCGCCCTATCGAAACGCGGATGAAGTACGGCTGGTGCCGGGTCAATCGCCCTGTGCTCGATATACCAGGCACGCGCATCTTTCCCTCCACCCAGGCTTATCGCGAATGGTGCGCGGAGAACCTCCCCGCTTATCTTGGCTTCCAGCCGACGGGCGAAGAATGAACGATCATCATTCCTTTAGTCCGCTGCAAGCGCAGGAAGTCGCCCGGGCGTTCAATGCATCAGGCGTCGACTACCTTTTCATCGGCAAGAGTGCCGCCATTCTTCTGGGCTTTCCCGGCACCACGCAGGATGTGGATATTTTTCCCGCGAAGTCCGATGAAAATGGCCGACGCATCGTAAAAGCACTCTTGGAGTTGGGCTTCGTTTTGGACGATACGGCCCAGATGGAAATCATACGCGGTAAAGATTTTGTGCAACTCAAGGATGGCCCCTTCGATCTCGACCTTGTCTTCGCACCTGATGGCATTGAGAGCTTTGCCGAAGCAAAATCCCGCGCCATCCAGGAAGACATTTTTCCCGTGGCTAACCTGCTTGACATTATTGCCAGTAAGAAAGCAAGCGGCCGCATGAAAGATCGCCTCGACCTCCATCTGTTGGAACTCTTTCTGATCGAGTATGAAAACCGGAAACGGTAAGAGCATTGTCGAATTATGTGTTCACTTTTCTCCCTGTTTCCTCTCCTGCCAGAAGACTCTCCTCCCCTGTGCGAAGCAATAGGGGAGGTTCCCGAAGGGGGGAGGGGTTGGTGAGGGGAACCACGAAGTCGTGGTGGGGTTAAATACGTGTTAACTCATGACTCGGAATCGCTCTAATTTGAGTAAGCATGAACTTCACCGGTAGAACCGCGCTCTGGATCGAATGGTCGATCCTTTTTATCGGCTTCCCGCTCCTGGCCTGGAGCGAGGTCATCCGGACTAGTAAATTTTTTATCTTTGCCCTCCCGGTGATTTATGCGCTGGTCGCCTGGCGGCGGGGGATCGGGCGCACTCACCAGCCGCCAGTCTCCAAACCCTACCCGTGGCGGCGACTTGTGATTCGGATCGGCATCGGCTTGATCGCCATTTTCCTGCTCGCACTTTGGTTGCGCCCGGATCACCTTTTCGATTTCCCCCGCCGGGCGCCGGAGCGGTGGGTGATGGTGATGTGCCTCTATCCCCTGCTCTCCGCCCTGCCCCAGGAATTCCTCTACCGCCAATTCTATTTCGGACGCTACCACCGTCTCTTTCCCCACCCCCCGCAGATGATCGCCTCCAGCACCGTCGCCTTCGGCTTCCTCCACCTCATGTACGACAACCTCCCCGCCATCGCCCTGACCCTGGTCGGCGGCTTCATTTTCTCCATGTCCTATGCCGCCTCCGGCCGGCTGACCATCCCCTGGATCGAACACGCCCTCTACGGCATGGCCGCCTTCACCGTCGGCCTCGGCACTTACTTCTATGAACCCCTACCGGGTTAGACAGCCTC
>CAYTLD010000131.1:0-5748 GCA_964438585.1 uncultured Blastochloridaceae bacterium
AGCCTCAGGCTGTTCTCATGGGCATGATGACGTAGAGGAAGGGGTTGTTGGTGCGGACGACTCCGGGGGAGAGTTCGTCGGTGAGGTCGAGGAAGACCTGGTCGTCGTCGAGGTTTTTCAGGGGAGCGGCCAGGTAATCTGGATTGAAGGCGATGCTGAATTCCTTGCCTTTGTATTGGGCGGGGATGGATTCCTTGGCCTCACCCACATCCGGGCTGTTGGCGGAGATTTCGATCTCATTACTCTGCATGGTGATCTTGACCGAATTGGATTTATCGCTGGAGAGCAGGGCGACTCGGCGGAGGGAGTTGAGGAAGAGTTCTCGCTCAATGGTGACCCTTTCTTTGGTCTCTTGAGGAATGACCTGTTTGTAGTTGGGGTAGTTGCCTTCAATTAATTTGGAAACGAGGTAGGTGTCTCCGACCGTGAAGGCAATATGGTTTTCCGCTATGGAGATATCCATCTCCCCGTCATCTGCCAAAATGCGAGTTAACTCACCGACTGCTTTGGCCGGGAGAATCACTTCGGTTTCGCTGGATTTAGGGAAGTCGGCTTCGTGTTCATAGAGAGCGAGTCTGCGTCCGTCGGTGGCGACGATAATTAGCTTTCCTTCCTTGAAGCACAGCAGTTCTCCATTGAGAACATAACGGCTCTCATCCGTGGACATGGCATACGATGTTTTGCGCAGCATGTTCCTGAATTCCTTCTGCGGTAATTTGTAAGTCAGCGCATCTTCGGTTTTAGGGAAGGGAGGAAAGTCATCTGCGGGGAGTCCCATTATTTTAAAAAAGCTACTGGCGGCCCGGATCTCCGTGTTGTTCTTGGAATCCACTTCCAGATAAATTTCACTGACCGGTAACTCACGGACAATGCTGAACAATTTTCTCGCCGGAAGGGTAATCCCTCCTTCTTTTTCGATGTCGGCCTCTGCGGTTGTCTGAATCCCGGTATCAAGATCCGTGGTGGAGAGACGTAGCTTCCCATCCGCTGCCTGGAGGAGAACGTTGGCTAAAATCGGTAAGGAGGTTCGCGTGCTGACGACACTCTGCACGGTCTGGAGGCCTTCGAGGAACTTATCTCTTTGGATGGTCAATTTCATGGGGTGTTATTCTCTTTATATATATATCTTTCTTTAGAAAAGAAAATAGTATTAAAGGTGTTGATAAGTGGCAAGAAGGAACTATCCCGTTGAAAATTAGGGGGTTTCGCAGATAAGAAAATGTGAATGACTGAGTCAATATTCACAATCAGAAATAGACCGGGAAGGTTATTCACACTTATTCACTCCCAATAACCAGAATGATAGCTCTATAAAAACCTGCGTCATCAGCTTTTTCCGTCAGGAATGAGACTCCAGTTTTTGCGTAATCATGTGGACCTGTTGGCGCAATGTGGCGTTGTTGGACATGCGATCCTCGATGGAGCGGCAGGCATGAAGAACCGTTCCATGATCACGTCCACCAAAAGATTCTCCTATTTCTTGCAGTGATTTAGGCGTCATTTTACGGCTCAGATACATGGCCACCATCCGCGGGATGGCAATATGATTGGGGCGGCGTTTACTGGTCATGTCCGACATGCGAAGGTCAAAATTCTCCGCGACTTGTTTCTGAATTATATCGATAGTGACGACGTGGCGAGCTTCTTCCTGAATGAAGTCCTTGAGAAGATTTTCTACCTGGTCCTGGCTGATTTTCCGGTCGTTCAAAGCGGCCCAGGCGGCCACCCGGTTAAGAGCACCCTCAAGGCGGCGGATATTGGCTTTAACCCTTTCAGCGATGAAGAGAAGCACCGTGTCTCCCAGGCGCACGTCCAGCTTGTCCGCTTTAGAGCGGAGAATGGCCAGGCGGGTTTCGATGTCAGGGGGTTGAAGTTCAGACGTTAGACCCCACTCAAATCGGGAAACCAGGCGCTGTTCCAGGTTCCGGATGTCAGAGGGAGGGAAGTCACTGGTCAGGACAATCTGTTTATTCCCGTCGAAAAGGGCATTGAAGGTGTGAAAAAATTCCTCCTGGGAGCGGTCTTTGCCGGCAAAAAACTGAATGTCATCGATGAGCAGGGCATCCGCCTGGCGGAAGCGCTTGCGGAACTTGACCAGCTCACCATGCTGGATAGCAGAAACAAATTCGTTGGTAAATTGCTCGGAAGTAACATAGACGATTCGAGCCTTCTTTTTTGACTTAAGTATTTCATGACCAACAGCATGCATAAGGTGGGTTTTTCCCAGTCCCGTCGACCCGTGAATAAATAGCGGATTATAGATTTTCGAAGGTTTCTGCGATACCGCCATACAGGCGGCATGGGCGAACTGGTTGTTCAACCCGACCACAAAGCTTTCAAATGTGTAGCGAGGGGTGAGGTCGCTGCTGCTTATCCCACTGGATGCCCTGGACGGTCTTTCCGGCGAGGCTTCCACGTCCGACGCCGGGGAGGGAGCGGGGACATGACCGTTCTCCGATGGCTCGAGGACTTCAAATTTTATCTCCGCATCCCTTCCCCAGTGCAGGGATATGCAGCTTTTCAAGGTATCAAGATAATTTTCCTCAATCCAGAACTGGTAGATTGAGTTTTCGATTCCGAGTACCACGATCCCGGCATCAAAGGACAGGAAGCGGATGGTGTGAAACCATCGTTCAAAAGCATCCGGAGAAATTTGTTTTTGCAACTCAGAGCAGGTCTGATCCCACTTTTCATGATCGGTATCTTTTGATTTGGTAGCCATGCGTGAGGAACAATTAGAGACATTGAACCCTATCCGACAAGCAGAAAAAAGATTTCAGCGAAAATTGTAACAATTGGGAGGCTTAAAGATTGTTAGTCCGCGAAACGGGGTTTTTCAGGTGCATTCGACCACGATGGCTGTGGTATTGTCCCTGCCGGAGCGTTCTACCGAGGTTTTGACCAGTCGGGGGCCCGGATTAACCTCTGTTTCTACAGGTTCTGGCTCACGGAGCAGTTGCAGAATCTGCCGATCCCACAGCCCGTCCGTGAGACCGTCGCTGCAGAGGAGAAACAGGTCACCCGGCTCATAACCGACACTGCCGGACTGGATGTTGGTAAACTGGTGATCCGCCCCGAGGGCACGTTGGAGGGAGTGACGACGCGGATGGCTGCGGGCCTCGCGCTCGTTGATCTTTCCCTGCGCGAGGAGCCAGCCGGCGTGAGTGTCGTCACGGGTGAGCTGGCGGATGCCTCCTTGCCTGGGCAGGTAATAGATTCGTGAATCACCAATGTGGGCAAAATTCATCCAGTCCGGCGTCATCCAGCACAGACTGAGAGTGGATCCCATGCCTGCGCATTCCTGGTAGGACTGGCCAAGGTAGAGTAGGGCGCTGTGAATCTCCTGGTAGAGTTCTTCAAAAAGGTCTTGAAACCCGCTGGAGATGCCCATGGCTTGGTTGCTGAAGCCCTTGGGTAGGATAGACGTAATCTTATCGATGGCGATGCGGCTGGCAAACTCACCAGCCTGGGCACCCCCCATGCCATCTCCAACCGCGAAGATGTAATCGCTGTTTTCAAAGGTTCCTTCGCCCGATTTACCCAGGTATTGGGCGGAAACGCCGTCCAGAGTCAAGGCCAGGAAGGTGTCCTCATTGTTACTGCGCTTCTTGCCGGGGTTGGTATCCGCTGACCATAGGACCCGGCAGGAGGAATGACTGTCAGGCGAGTTCATTCAGGCTTCATCCGGGAACGGCTTAGGGGCGACGTGGTTGGGATCATTGATGATTTCCGCATACTCGAAATCGATAATGTTGAATTGACCCTGCCGGTGATCATAGGTGACATTGCGCATAGCCTCATCGTTGTGCTTGACCCCGTAGGCTTCCAGGCACTGGTAGAGGTGGTGCAGCTTGCTTTCGCTCAGGCGTTCCACAATTTTTCCGGCATTGGTGGTCACCAGCAGAAGCTGCTCCTCATTGGTATCCAGGACCTTCGGGACGAAGGGGCATTTGACCAATTCGAGATACTTGAGAACCTTCAGCTCATTGTGGAAGCGTTCGCGGGCCTGGGTGCCTTTAAAAGTCTTGAGGACACGGCCATCGTAGCTGATCTTGACCTGTGCGCGCTTTGTGTCCTTGACCTCCTGCATGGCTAAGCTATAGCAAACTTGACCCTAATGATGCAAAAGTTATTAGAAATGGAAACTGGCATAAAACCTGCTTCATGCTTACCCCTGCAATAAAACTTAACAACACGTAAATGCAGGCTGCAAACAGTAGCTAAGTACTTAACTAATTAAGAGAAATATCAATAATATGGCAAAATACAAATTAGAATATATCTGGCTCGACGGTTACACCCCGGTGGCGAACCTTCGCGGCAAAACTAAAATAGCAGACTATGACAGCTTCCCGAAACTGGAAGATCTCCCGATGTGGGGGTTTGACGGAAGTTCGACGAAACAGGCGGAAGGCGGTTCATCGGATTGCATGCTAAAGCCGGTCGCCTGTTACCCGGACGCGACACGCAAGAATGGCGTTCTCGTCATGTGCGAAGTCATGAACCCGGATGGAACACCGCACGAGTCCAACACCCGGGCGACGATACTGGATGATCCGGATGCTTGGTTTGGCTTTGAGCAGGAGTATTTCCTCTTTGCCGACGGCAAGCCGCTGGGCTGGCCCACCCAGGGCTATCCCGGGCCTCAGGGTGAATACTATACCGGCGTCGGATACAGAAACGTGGGCGACGTGGCGCGCGAGATTGTCGATGAGCACCTCGACCTCTGCTTGGAAGCTGGCATCAACCATGAAGGAATCAATGCCGAAGTTGCCAAAGGACAATGGGAATTCCAGGTCTTTGGAAAAGGTTCGGCCACTGCTGCGGATCAGATGTGGATGGGACGCTACCTCCTCATGCGCACCGCCGAAAAATACGGCGTCGATGTGGACTTCCGCTGCAAGCCCTTCCTGGGCGATTGGAACGGCTCCGGAATGCACTGTAACTTTTCCACCAAATTCATGCGTGAGACCGGTGGTAAGGAATACTTCGAGGCCCTGATGAAGCAATTCGAGAAAAACCTCGATGAACACATTGCGGTCTATGGGCCTGATAACCACCTCCGTCTGACCGGCCAACACGAGACCCAGGCCATTGACAAGTTCAGCTATGGAATAGCTGACCGCGGGGCCTCGATCCGGGTGCCGCACAGCTTTGTCAACGACGGCTATAAAGGCTATCTGGAAGATAGGCGTCCGAACTCACAGGGTGATCCCTATGCCATCGCCAGCCGGATTCTGAAAACCATCGCGGAAGTGCCGACCAAGTAAAAAGACGGTTCGGAAGCGAACAAAGCGAATTAAGTAAAAATTCTCCAAACGGCGTCACCCTCGGGTGGCGCCGTTTTTTGTGTGTTTATATGGCCTTGTCACCGCGTTCCTCAGTGCGGATGCGGATGACTTCTTCAACGGGGGAAACAAAGACTTTGCCATCACCGATTTTACCGGTTTTGGCTGTTTGAATAATGGCCTGCACGGCGGGCTCGACCATGTCATCGGTGAGCACCACATCAATTTTGACTTTAGGGAGGAAATCGACGGTATATTCGCTACCGCGATAGACTTCAGTATGGCCCTTCTGGCGACCGAATCCTTTGACCTCCATGACTGTCAGTCCGTCCACCCCCACTTCACTTAGTGCTTCTTTGACGTCTTCCAGTTTAAAGGGCTTGATGATGGCTTCTATTTTTTTCATGAGAACCTTATTAAAGAGGCTTTTCCGACCGGGGTCGAGCCCCAATCCGCAGGG
>CAYTLD010000132.1:0-5740 GCA_964438585.1 uncultured Blastochloridaceae bacterium
ACAACTCTCCTGCCTTGACCCAAAATTCTGCGCAGTTAATTTAATATCATGACTTTGACCGATATGCCCCCGCTGACTGTGGAGAATTTTCGCCTCCTGCCAGAGACCGGGCCCCGCTATCAACTGATCGAAGGTGACCTCCACATGGCACCTGCACCAAGTCGTTATCATCAGGAAATTTCACGTAATCTGGAACTGATTCTGGGTAATTATCTGAAAGAAAATCCGCTGGGGAAAATTTATGATGCCCCTTTCGACGTTTATCTTGATGAAACCAATGTTTTTCAACCCGATATCCTTTACGTCTCCAAGCGTCGGTACTCCATCCTGACTCCCGAAGGGGCCGAGGGGGCACCGGACTTGATCGTCGAAATTCTCTCTCCCCGCACCGCACGGCTGGATTTAAACATCAAGAGTCGACAATATGCGCGTCATGGTGTTGAAGAACTTTGGATCATCGATCCCGTACCCCGCACTCTTTCGGTTTATCGCTTCCGCGAGAATCCCAAAGAACCGGTACTGGTTCTGCCGCAGTCAGGTCAGGCCACCACACCTCATTTTCCAGATCTGGTCATCGATTTGAGCGAAGTATTTGCTGAGTAGCCGCTTGGCAATCCGTCCAGCTACCGAAGCAATAAATGGGGCCCCCCTTTTTTCTGCGCCGGTGTCCTATATGCGAGGTTACGGGAGGCCCCATGATTCTCGAACCTGGCGGTAAACTGTGCGGGGCAGGATGACATAGACCGGATTTTTTTCCGGATCGACCCATTGGATAAGTTGGGAAAGGTTGTCGAATGGCATGACCGTGCAGCCGGCGGTGGCCCGGGCTCCGTCGTCCCTCCAGACATGAAAGAAAATGGCACTGCCCATCTCCGGTTTGATGTCGGGGGCGGCATTGTGGGCGATGAATAATTTCAGGCGGTGGGCGGAATCATTCTGGCGCATTTGTTGCTTTTTCTCCCAGGGAGTGGCAGGCTCCCGATCCAGCTTCAGGTGACGGTTGTAATCCGGAGAGGAGGAATCCTCGACCCAGAGGTCACGGGGAGTAATGACATGGTAGGTTAATTTCGGATGTCTGCGGATGGATTCCGCGTAGCCGTAGGCGTCGCCGACCCGAAAGGCGCCTGCGGGGGTGCGTCCATCGCCTTCACGCTTCATCAGGCCATCGGCCGGGGGCGGATGTATTCCCCTCCCCCAGGCCAGCCCCTTGCTGCCGAGGCGGCCTCGCCAGGGGAAAAGATCCATTTCCCACCCGTGCTCGGTGCGGACATAGGCGGTCAACTGGGCCTCACTGGAATCCCAGGAGTCGGTGATGCCCAGTATGAGCTGGGAGCAGTCCGAAGGCACCACCGTCTGAGCACTGACGGAATGTGCAGAAGTGAGGAAAAGTAAGACTCCGGCACTCAGCATTCTGGAAAATGTTTTCTTCATCATTGGGTGTGCCGAGGAGCGGTTTCGAAGCGGGTGCTGCGGGCGTTGAAGACCAGCTCGATCGACCCGGTCGGTCCGTTGCGCTGCTTGGCAATATTGAGCTTGGCGGTGAAGGCGGGGCCGTGGCGGGTCTCGGTGGTTTCCTCCTGGCCATCCTTCTCGAATTTCCGGCTCAGCATCATGACGATATCAGCATCCTGCTCGATGGAGCCGGATTCGCGCAGGTGGTGGAGGGCGGGATCCTGATTGCCCTCTTCCGGCTTCCGGTTGAGCTGGGCGAGGACGATAATGGGAATATTCAATTCCATAGCCAGCGCCTTGATGCCGCGGGAAATTTCCGCCACTTCGACCTGACGGTTATCCTGGGCTTTACGGCTGCTGGAAGTCAGGAGCTGAAGGTAGTCAACGACCAGAACCTCGATGTTATGCATCGCTTTCATCCGGCGCGCTTTGGCCCGCAGTTGGGTGATACTGAGGAAACTGGATTCATCGATAAAGAGAGGATACCCGGATATTTCCCCGGCGACGAGTGAGAGTCCGTCAATATCCCGGTTGGTCAGGTTGCCTTCGCGTATTTTCTGCAGGCTGACATCTGCACAGGAGGCGAGCAGGCGGAGCATCAACTGCTCCCCGGTCATTTCCAGCGAGAAGAAGGCCACGGCGTGTCCGGGCTTAATGAGTTTGTCTTCTTCAACACTGAACTTTTCCTTGAGCATGTTTTTCACCATCGATAGGGCAAAGGCGGTTTTCCCCACTCCGGGACGGGCGGCGACCACAATCATTTCACCCCCCTTAAATCCGGTCGTCAACTGATCGAGTTCCGTAAATCCGCTCGGGATGCCATTATAGCGTCCCCGCATAGCGGTGGTGTCCTCGATTATTTTAATCGCGCGGGGCACGATATCCGCTGCGGGACGATAGGATTTGGATATGTTTTTCTCACTGATTTTAAAGATGGCGGATTCCGCTTCATCCACCACCGTGTCCACCTCATGCTGACGGTCGCGGGTATCGAGAACGATACGGGCGCAGGCTTCCCGCAGACGGCGCAGGATTCCTTTTTCACGGATGGTTTGAATCCGGGACGGGGCGGTCAGGACGGAAAGTACGCCGGAGGTTAATTCGGCCAGGAAGGAGAGTCCTCCGACAGCATCGGCCAGTTGACGGTCCTCCAAATATTGGCAGACGGTTCCGATTTCGATGAGCCGATGCTCGTTGCTCATCTCGACAATGGATTCGAAAATCTGGCGATGGGCGGGATTGAAAAAATCTTCCGGGCTCAATTGCTCGATGACATCATCGATGATCGACTCCGGATCGGTCAGCATAGCACCTAGCACTTCGCGCTCGGCTTCGGGGCTGTAAATGGCGGGGAGATCCTCAAGACGGATGCTAATTTCCTGTGGCTTCTTGTATTGGTTGGCGGTGGCAATCATGGGAGTGGAAAAGGTATCAAATTGGCAGCGAGCTATACATCTTAAAATAGCATAGCCCTCAATGGCTGGTGTGAACAGGGTGGGAATAACTTGCCCAAGCTGTTAAAAAGTAACCAAAGTATCAGGGTGCCGAACACAGTGAATACTCAATTATCAAGGGTTTATGGCAAAAAGATGCCAATGTGAATAACTTTTAGACGATCAGGCGCAGAAAGGGTGAAGGAAGTGCGGACTTCAACAGGGGCCTTTGGGCATTGCGGGGGCAGCGTAGGCTGGTAGAAAGGATTTCGAACCCCGGATTTTCGGGTAGAGCAGTGCGGCTTCGGTCACCAGCCACACCTCTAAAACCAGAGAGGCTCCCCCGATGCCGAGCAGCAGCCATTGCTGCCCGGCCAGCCAGGAGGGGACATCCGGACTGCCAATAAACATCTGGTGGATCATGGTCCAGGCGGGGACGAGGAGCATAAAGAAGGC
Source organism: uncultured Blastochloridaceae bacterium (assembly GCA_964438585.1). GTDB lineage: Bacteria > Verrucomicrobiota > Verrucomicrobiia > Methylacidiphilales > JBCBYL01 > JBCBYL01. Next base: position 3,342 of record CAYTLD010000132.1, read on the forward strand.
GCCGGGAAAAAGAAACCAAGTCGGCAGGGACTGACGGCGCAGGTAAAAAATAATGACGATAAAGGCCAGTCCGGCCAGCAGCTGATTGGTGGCACCAAACAGCGGCCAGAGAATGAGCCCCCCGCCTCCGGCATTGGCCAGGGTCCACGGCTGTCCCGGAGGAGGAAAGGCGGCCAGGGCGGCGGCGAGGACCACCGCAATGCCAGTGGCGACAAACTTATTCTCGAATATCCCCGGCCCGCTCCCGGAACGACTGGATGCGGAACCCAGCGTGCGCCCGAGTTCCTGAACCACGTAGCGCTGGAGGCGGCAGGAAGTGTCGAGAGTGGTGCCGGCAAAGGAGGCCACCAGCACTCCCATCAGGGCGACTCCAGATTCGCGCGGTAGCCCCAGAGTCGTCAGGAAATTCGATGCCCCCTGAACGAAGGCACCTATTTTAGCGCCCAGCCCGCTGGCCTGCTGCCAGGAGGCATAGACCGATTGCCAGGCGGCGCTGCCGGTCAGCCACTCGCCCTGCGCATTCAAATGGCCGAGGCCGATTCCGGCGGCACAGGCGAGGATAACGACCGTGGCCAGCCCGCCTTCCATGAGCATGGATCCGTAGCCGACAAATTGGGCGTCGGTTTCCTTCCGGAGTTGCTTGGAACTGGTCCCGCTGGAAACCAGGCAGTGGAACCCGCTGATGGCACCGCAGGCGATAGTGATAAAGAGAAAAGGAAAAAGAGGCGGGGCTCCAGTGGGGTGGGTGACGATCATGGGGGCGGCGAATTCCAATGCCGGACGCTCGAGGCCCGATGCCGGAGTGCCCCCCCACCAGGCGGTGGCCAGGAGTCCGAGAACTACGAGGCCCAGGGTCAGCACCAATTGGAGGGAGTTGATGTAGTCGCGGGGCTGGAGCAGTAACCAGACCGGCAGGACCGAGGCAATGAACGAATACCCCAGCAAAAATACCGTCCAGGCCCAGGTGGGCATCGCCGCCAGTTGCCGGTTGAAGTCAGCCAGCCAGCCGACATTTCCCAGAAAAACCGAGACCAGCATGATGGCCAGCGCGCTCAGCGACAACCAGACTAACTTAGTGCTGCCTCTTCGGATGAGCAGGCCGATGATGATCGCCAGCGGAATCTGCAGAAGGCAGGGGAAAATCGAGGCCGGAAAGAGCCGGAAGACATTGGCAATGACCAGGCCAAAAATTGCCAGCACGATGGTCAATGCCATGACGAGAATAAGGAGAAAAAGCAGCCGCGCCCGCCGGTTGATGAGGTGACCCGCCACCTCACCCACGCTCAGGCCCCGGTTCCGGAGACTGACGACCAGTGCCCCCAGATCATGGACCGCGCCGATAAAGATTGATCCGAACACCACCCAGAGCAAAGCCGGGAGCCAGCCCCACATAATCCCGATGGCCGGCCCGACTATCGGCCCGACCCCGGCGATGGAGGTAAAATGATGGCCGAAGACCACCCACCGGGAGGTGGGCACATAATCAACATTATCGCAGAGGCTTTCCGAGGGGCAGACCGCCTGGGCGGAAAGCTTGAAGAGCCGCCGCCCTAGCCAACGTCCGTAGGTATGGTAGGCCACCAGATATCCGATGACACAGGCAATGGCGATGAGGGCGACTTGCATGGGTTCAAAGGGGAAAAGGGGGAAAGGGGAAGAGTCCGCCCGTCTGCAAACCGTTTAGTGGCAGCCGCAGCCGGATCCGCAGCCGCCCTCTTCGCACCGGATGTCCTCTTCGCTGGCAACGCGTCCCAGTTCGAGGGACTTGCTGATATACTTATTAATCGTTTCCTGAACACCATTCATAGCCTGCTGGGCATCGAGGAATTTGCGTGCCACCGGGTTTTCGAGAAAATCATAGCGCACGGATTCAAAGTGGCTGATCTCGGCTTCGCTCAGAGTTTCCCCTTTAAGTTGGCGGACTTCGAGATCCTGTCCGGCGCGGGTGACATCGCGGTATTGCTCACAGGCTTCTTCATTATCGAGAAAAGCGTCGATATCCGAACGCATTTCCCGGAAGGCGGGCTGGTTGAGCAGAACCTGACAAAGTTCGCGGGTTTTATCGTTGATGGCTTGTTGGTCTATGCTGGGTTGTATCATAGTGCGTAACATGCCTCGTTGAGAGACCTTTGGCAATCCCCGAGTCACAGAACAGATATAGGGGACGGGGTAAAAAATTTCCAGAGTGACGCTAATTTATGACAATTAAGGGCGAAGTCCGATAGGGGGATGACGCATTGGTTTGCGCCGCCCCTCCCTCAGAGACTGTCTTTGATGGGCGTGATGATGGGGAGTGTCTTTTCCTTCATAATTTTAACTTCGCTGCGGATCGCGGATGATGAGAGCGCGGATTTCGGTCATGTCGTCCATGGCGTAGCGGATGCCTTCGCGGCCGAGGC
>CAYTLD010000133.1:0-5647 GCA_964438585.1 uncultured Blastochloridaceae bacterium
GAGCGATCCAATAAAGAAGCCTTGATCTCTATTTCCGGGAAATGACCCGACCTTCTTCACTGATCATGACCTGGTGGTCTTTTCCCTCGTGGCGGCACTTGATTTTGTAGAGAGGGGTGCCCCACTCATAGGAATGGACCTTGTACCAGGGCTTCCCTTTGACCAGGTTCCAATTGTCCTGTCCGGTGAGCTCGGCAAACTCGACCGAATACATCCCGTAACGATCACTCTTTTCGAACTTGCCCAGGTGATCGAGGGGTTGCTTGCGCAGCCCCTCCCATTTTCCGCCATAGCCAAGGGTGTCGATCTGGCCGCCTTTGACGACCCGTGCTTCATCGCGGAAAAACCCCTTGATCGGCATGATGAGTCGGCTGCTGTCGGTTTCATAAATGGAAGGATAAAACGCCTCGTAGAGAGGTTCCTTCTTCCGGACGCCCTCATTAAAAATTTCCCACATCACCACGCTTGGGTGATTGCGAATCTGTTTCATATTTGCCACGTATTCCTCCACCGATTCCTCGACACTCATCTTTTTCCCATCGGGATGTTTGTTGGTCCCGGTCCATTCCTTACGCGCCCACCCGGTCGAGACCCAGATGTACATCATCCCCAATTGATCCCCGATTTCCGCAAATCGCGGATCGCTGTAAGACCGGGAGGGTTCGTGCTTCCGCAGGGTATACCCGTTCAAGGCTTGAGTCATGAGGACACCCTTGACGATCCATTCCTCCGGGCAGCAGCGGTGCCAGGTCGTGCTTTCGGTTAAAGGAGCCGGAAACTGCATCCAGGTCGCCCCATTGAGGACGTCCTCCTCTCCATTGAGACGAAAGATCCCGCCCTCCTCGTCGAGGGTCCGGATCCCGGTGGTAACCACGAGGTCATCGAGTTGTCGGCCTCCGGGACCGGACAGGGCTACGCTGACCTTGTAGAGCCGGGGATCGCGATAATGCCAGAGTTGCGGGGAAGTCACTTCGATTTCCTTCTCCACTACCACTGTCTCACCTGCAGCGACAGAGACATTTACACGCTCCTCAGCGGCAGACCGCGCAGACTCCTCCGGATACCAGGGGAATAGTTTTATGATGGCCTCCCCGGAATAGTCCTTGGAGGAATGGTTGGTCACCTCCGCACGCACCTTGAGCTTGGCCGGGCCGCCTATTTCCTCCGTCGTGACAAAGATATCCTCGATAACAACCGGAGCGGTCAGATCGAGAGAAAGTCGAGCGGCAAACCAACCGAAGTGGAGATCCTTCGAGGTATGGCCATCGGCTTCGAAAAATCCCTCGGGGGGGTGGCGGACCCGGAGGGCGATGAGATTGTCGCCCTTCTGAAGTAATGAAGTCACATCGACCTGATGGGCCCCGCGGCTGAGTTGGGCTGCCGGCTGGCCATTGACGAAAATCTCACCTTGGGGGTCGAGGGATTCCACGTTCAGGACGGCCCGCTCGAATTCGGGAACCTCCACCATCCGCCTGAGGAAAATATCCCGGCCCTGGTGGCGTTCGCTCCCGACGATGTGGGGAAGTTCAGCACCGGACGTCCAGCTACTGTCGTCATAGTCAGCCGTCTCCCAGCCGGTGATTTCCGGAGTGACGGAAAAATCCTCATCGATGAAAGTCGCGATCTCGAAGATTCCATTGCGGATGTCCTCCGCCGGGTCGTACCCGACTCCCCAGATTTGCTCGATGCGGGCTCCGGAACCACCTCGGAGGGTGAGGGCGTTTACCTCCAGTGTATCGGGCACGCTGCCCGCATAGACCGTTCGTTCTCCGTCCAGGTAGAGATTGAACTGGCCGTATTGCAGGTCGATCTCAGCCTTCAGGTGAAATGCGGAACCCGGACGAATGTTTCCCGCTGCGTTCCCGCCCGCAGTGACCTGGCCATTCCCGGAGATTTTCACTTCCAGCATCGGGCCGTCGTCCCCACCGAGGCTGAATTCCAGGGGCTTTCCCGTCGCGTGGGTAGCGGTCCATTCGATCAAAAACCGCCAGTCCTGGGGATCAATGGCTTTTGTTACTTCAACACCATCGTTCTTAAATACGAGCCCTCCCTCCTCGATATCCACGCCATCCGTAGGCCAGTCGGCAAGGCGTTTCCCGTCGCTGGCGGTCTCATCCTCGCGCCGGGCCAGGGTCGCCCACCCGTCGTTAAGGCGGATCCGCTTACGAATCTCAGGCAGGGGTTGGGGTTTGAGTCGATCCATTGCCTTCTCGACATCACCGGCCTGAAGGACTTTCCGGTCCAGGTTCGGGTCTTCAAAGAAGCGGGAGGCCTGATCGGCGTAGTGACGGAGAAATTCCACCCGCTGGGCCGTATCCAGGACCCCATTGCCTTCCTGAAAATCAGTGTCGCCATCGGCATCGGGATCATCCGTGAAATACCGCAACTCAAACGTGCGGCCCAGTTCCCCACGAATCGATGTCAGGGTGTAAGTCACCGCGTAGAACCCACGACCCGAAATTTTTGGACGATACGAGTCAAGCGTGGTGATCTTGCGGCCAGCCGGGAGTTGGACTCCCCGGAACGTCTGGGTGTCGGCGACCCTCCCGCTCTCGTCGAGACAGCGGATGGTCAGGTCGGCACGGGTCTCATCTCCCAGGCTCACGATGACGGGCGTGATTTCATCGCCGGGCCCATAGGCGATGTCCACTCCCCGGCTGGCGGGGAAGTAATCCTGGAGTGCACTCCGATAGGTGTAATAGGCCAGCTTGGCATGGCCGAAGAAGTCGATCAGTGGCTTCATGTAGGTCACCGAATTTCCCCCACCCCGGAGGGTGCACCAGACTAGTGAGTCGATGTCATGGTGCCGGGCCTGCTTGGACTTGTTGTAGCCCGACAGCGACTGCCAGGCCTGGCTTTCCCGCCATTGATCCGCAGTAAACCGGTAGCCCATGCTTTTCTCGCTGTAGTTGTACTCGTTGTAGATAGTCCTTTTGGATTCCAGAATTTCGGGCGTGCCTCCAAGTTCACGCTCCAGGGCCGCCCGGACAGTATCGGGCAGTTTTTCGTCATCTGAGGCCTCAAGGAAAGAGGGCAGGAACGCCATTAGGAAAAGGATGAAGGGAGCAGGGAGGGTGCTAAAGTACGGTATGTTCATGTAAGTGGTGATAGCCCTATACGCTTCAGTGTTCAATCATAAAGGCATGGTTTTTTACTCGGGCTAAACCACTCTGCGTTTAAATGTAGACAGAAGGATTAATGTACTACTCGGGACTCTTGACCGTGAGGGTTGTTGAGGCGGAGGTGAGGCCATCGGCACTGACCTTGAGTGTGACCGGGCCGGGCTGGCGGCTGGCACGGAGAACGGCCAGAGCTTCCCCCTGCCAGGCATCCACCTCGGGATCACTGTAAACGACGTCGGTCCGGTTGCTGCCATTACAGACGCCGGCCAGGCTGGCGGCCCCACTGACCTCAAAAGTGATCCGGTTCCCGGCGTCGGGGACGACGATGCCGTCTTTGTCGACGACGCGAACGCGGATATGACTCAGATCCTGTCCATCGGCAGCCATCGAGGAGGAACCATCTTCCACCACCAGTTCCAGTTTCTCAGGCTCCCCGGCTGTTTGCAGGCTATGTTCGGCCACGACCCGACCGTCGGCGTCCCGCCCGACAGCACGTATGGTTCCCGGTTCCGGTTTCACCATCCAACTCATAAGGCGCTCGGGATGATCTGAAAGCTTTTTGGTCCCCAGGCTCTCATCGTTCAGGATCAGCTCCACCTCGTGGGTATTGGCGAAGACAAAAACTTCTTTCTCACCCTTGCCGGCATTCCAGTTCCAGTGCGAGAAGGTGGCCGGCCAATCCCATCCGCTTTTGCCCCGCCGTTTGGCCCCCTTATCCCGAACGCCAATGTGAACCACCGGTGTGTCCGGGCGGTAGAGGGCTTCGAAATACCAACTGTAGGATTTACGACGTCCGGACATATCGAACATGGCGTCCGTCCAGCCAGCTCGAGGCCATCGGCTCACGGCCTCGCCAAGGTATTCCCAGCCCGTCCAATGAAAATGACCGCAGTTGTCCTCCTTGAGGAAGAAATAGGGGATTTGCTCGAGGTATTTGTCGTCTTCATCCGGAGTCTTGATATTGCGGGTGTAATAGGGAAGGCTTTCAGACTCGAGCAGGATCATGTCGGGGTATTTCTCCCGATCCTCGTCAAAGATTTGAGCGGAGTAGTTCTGGCAGACCACATCCATCTCGTGGCCGATTTTCGGCAGTTTCGGTTGTTTGCGAGGGTGGAGCGCGGCGGTCGAGGGGCGGGACGGTTCCAGTTCCCTCACCACCGCTTCCATGGCCCGGTAAAGCTCGACCCCCTCATCGGTATTTTGCTGAAGCACCTCGTTGCCGACCGACCAGAGGACAATGCTGGGGTGGTTCCGGTCACGGCGGATAAAATGCACCAGTTCCTCTTTCCAGCCCTCGCCATTCGGCGACATCTCGTTCCACTTATCAAAGACCTCATCAATGACGATCAGGCCGAGCCGGTCACAGAGGTCGAGGAATTCAATGGAATACGGATTATGGGCAGCCCGGATGGAATTGACCCCCATGGCCTTGAGTTTGCGCAACTGGCGTTCCATCGCCCGGTCCGGCACTCCAGAGCCAAATGGAGCAATATCCTGGTGGAGGCAGACCCCGTTCATCATCATTTTCCTCCCGTTGATGACAAAGCCACGGTCCGGGGTGAATTCGAAGGTCCTGATCCCGAAGGTCGTGGTATAGTCATCGACGAGCTTACCACTTTCAGAAACGCGACTGAGGGCCCGATAGAGGTGAGGTTCCACAGGATCCCAGATTTTCGGAGTGTTGACACTCAGGCTCTGCTCGACCGCGGTGGTCGCACCCGCCTGAATCGTCGCCCGGGCCTGATCGCGGGCAACTTCGACTCCATCCGGCCCCAGAAATACGGTTTCGAGGACGACCTCCCTCTCTCCCTTCGTGGAATTCATCAGTTCAGTGACGACCTTCACCGTTGCCCTGGAAGCCGAAACTTCCGGCGTGGTGATATAGGTGCCAAAGGGTGCCACCCGGACCGGTGAGGTAGCTGTCAGCCAGGTGTGCCGGTAGATTCCACCCCCGTGATACCAGCGCTCACGTTGACTGGAGGCATCGGCACGGACAGCAACAAGATTCTCTCCCCTCTCCTTGATCTCATCGGTAATATCCAACGTGGTACTCAGATAGGGAAAGGACTGGTGGCCAATCTTCTCCCCATTGAGGTAGATGTCGGCCTCATACATGATCCCGTCAAAGCGGAGAAGAATACTCTTACCGCGCATCTCCGGAGGAAGGGAAAATGATTTCCGATACCAGCCCACTTCCAAAGGCCGGTAGCCTCCCTTCGTGCCGGAAGAATCGTCCTTCCGGCACGCCATCCCGGCGATGAAATCATGGGGGAGATGAACCGTTTTCCATGAGGAGTCATCAAAGCCGGGGTTTTCCGCTCCTTCAGGGTCGCCCAAACTATACTTCCAGTCGAAATCGAAGGACCGGGTAACACGTGATTCAGTCGGGGACTCACCTGCCGAGCAGGCAAGGCCCAGGATCGAAATACAGGCAAGGAGGTGAAGTTGGGGCATTGGTCTCATATTGGCTCCAACCTAATCAACCGAACGAACCATTGCACGACATATTTACCCGGGAGATGGGG
>CAYTLD010000134.1:0-5630 GCA_964438585.1 uncultured Blastochloridaceae bacterium
GCGTAAGATGTCGAGTCGCAAATTTCCTGCGGACTTTGTGTATAAGGATAAGGGCGTTCCGCCTTCGTCCAACAGCTGCCGGACTACGGCGCGACAGGTGCCCTGGGCTGACTATAGGACGCACCGTCGGTGCTCAACTAAACAAACCCGTTCACTCGGATTTGTTGCCTTCCTGTAAAAAGTTTAGTTCCGAGCTACCCCGTTCCTCATGAACTATAAAGCGGGCGGATTCCATTCGGGAATTCCTCGGTCGGCTTTTTGTTTGGCAAAATCATCGAGGAAGGGTTTCCCCACATCCAGAGGCGCGTCTTCGTTGACCAGCAGGGGACGGATCTCGTCCCACCAGGCGTCATAGGCCGCGAGCATCTCGCGGGCGATCTCCGGGTGTTGCTCGATGACATTGTCCGTTTCCCCGGGGTCGGTACCAATATTATAGAGCGCCTCCTTGCCCACCAGTCGCCATTTTTCGTTGCGAACGGCAAAGGTTTCGTACTTGGCCTGATCCGGATCGCTATGCCCTTTGTCCCATCGGGGGCCGGCACCTTTTTTGCCCCATCGTCCCTGGTGGAAGAAGGTCATCCGGTCCTCCCAGGCTGCTTGAGGGTCCTTGAGGAGGGGGACCAGGCTCCGTCCATCGAGGCCCTCCGGAAGCCTGGCACCGCTCATTTCGACCAGGGTGGGGAAGAGATCGTAGTGGCGGGTGAGGCGGTCGATATCGATAGCGGCTGGCACGTCACCGGGCAGGCGCATGAAGAGGGGCACACGGCTTCCGCCTTCGTGGATCGTCGCCTTTTTTCCCTTCATACCGGCATTGTAAATGGGCAATCCCTTGGCCGTACCATTATCCGTCATGAAGATAAGCAGGGTATTATCCGCCAGTTCCCATTCGTCGAGTTTCTCCATCAGGAGGCCCATGTTATCGTCAATATTGGTAATCATCCCGTAAAAGGCCGCCGTCTTCTGATCCCCCAGCGAGGCGTACATTTCGAGATATTTTTCTTCCACGACAAAGGGGGAATGCGGGGCGTTGGTGGGAATAAAGGCAAAGAACGGCTGCTGTTTCTCTGCACAATCCTTCACCCAGCCGAGAGCCTGCTGGAAGAAGACATCGGTACAAAAACCTCGGGTCTGGACGAAGCTGCCATTGTGTTTGATGACCGGGTCAAAATAGCTATTGCCCGGCGCGTCGGACTGGCTGCCCGCATAACTCTGACCGATACCCCCAGCACCATGGATGAACGTTTCCTCAAATCCCCGGTTCTCCGGCTGATAGGGCTCATCGTCCCCCAGATGCCACTTGCCGAAAATTCCCGTGCGGTAACCAGCCTCCCGAAGCACCTCGGCGATGGTGGTGGTCCCCAAGGCCATCCGGTCACGCTCGAGGATGGTATGGGTGACGCCCGTTTTAAAGGGGGCCTGCCCGGACATCAAAGCCGCCCGTGTCGGTGCACAGGTGGGGCTGGCATGGAAATCGGTAAAGCGGACGGACTGGGTGTAGAGCCGGTCCAGGTGGGGGGTTTTAACGAAGGGATGCCCATGGCAGCCCAGGTCCCCGTAGCCCTGATCGTCAGTCAAGACCAGGATGATGTTCGGCTGTTTCGGTGACGGGATCCCGCCGGTGTTTTTGGAAGCGGGCTGTTGCTGATTCGGCTGGCAACTGACCAGGGTCAGGACCAGGATCAGGAACCCCGGTGCCGTCCCGGGCGGGATCAGTTTACCTGTCATCCCCTGTTGTTTACCTGTCATCCCCTGTTGTTAGTTTTCCTGGTCCGCAGCAGAACTACAACCGCTGGTGAAGCTGCAACAGTGCCCACATGAATCCCGGCCCGCCGGTGATGGATTCGTAGTGATCGGTCTGGGTACTGGATTTGGGCAGGGCGGATCCCGGTCCGCTGATCCCCCCCAGGAATAACTCCACTCCCTGCCCGGCGAAAAACTCCGCCCGTTCCAGGTATTCGCGCTGACCGGTCATTTCATGCATGTGCAGCATGATATTAATCAAGGTGGCATAGACACTGGGCTTGATGGCAATTTCCCTAGCTTTTTCCAGATCCGGTGCTTCCTCAAGAAACTTTTTGGAATCCTTGATCAACAATTCCTCATATTGCTTCGCCAAATCGGGTCGAATGTCCTTAATGTCCTTGTAAGCGATGGCCATCCGCTTGGTCATGCCTCCGCTGAAACTGCCTCCGCTTCCGTAGGCGGCGAACCACATCCCACCTTTTCTTTTTTCCTTCCGAGCCTTTTCCAATTGCTTGTCATACTTCTCGGATATTCCGGTGCTGACTTCACTGAGAATTTCATTTCCGTCTTCGTAATGCGGTTGACGCAAAAAATCCTCATGTTGAGTGATGGCGACCTCGGTCATAAGCTGGCCCAGCGGGGCGGGCACATGTTCCGCTCCACTGAGCAGACCCCGGGCCAATTCAAGATTACTGTATAGCCAGGCACCCGGAGCCGGATCATAAGTCCGGCCCTTTTTGATCCCCCCGCGGACACTGTAGGGATTGGCATAGGGCAGCACCTTGGCATCCCCGACCGCTTCACGATTCGTACGCATCCGCTTGGTTATGGTCTCGATCGCCTTGATGAGGAGGTCGCGTTCTTCCTTATCCTGAAGTTCGGGATGGCCATAGGCATGCGCCCAGATTTCGATCATCTGACCGGCGAGGCGCGGGTAAGCCGCCCCCTGCCCTCCCTGCCCCCTGGAGAAGTTGGCATGACGAGTGAAGTCACCGGTCTCCTTGTTGCCAATCTGGCATTTCCACAGGGCGAGCGCGTATTTGTAGTAGGCATCCGGAGCCAGGCGGGCTGACTGATCACGTAATCCCCAGCCTCCCGGCTCATGGTACAATCTCCGTCCGGCACCGTTGGGCTTTTCCATGTTAAAGTCCCAGAAGACATGCTCTCCCCAAGCCATGAACCCATGTTTGTTCTGGCAATTCTCGAAGAAGAATTGAAGTGTGTTGTCGGCTTCCTCCGCATATTTCCTATCCCCGGTGATCTCGGTCAGGGCATAGAGCAGGTGATAGAGACCCTGCTCGGTGTCCGGGTTGGACCCGGTCAGGCATCGATCAACGCCCCGAACCCCGGGAATTTCCGGGAAGTCAGGACTGATTTCCAGGGTGCTGCGATCTAGGGCGGCGGCAAAAAGAGGAGACTTCACCTCCCCGTATTTATCCCGTCCGTGCTCGATCATGGTCTCAGCGTAGGCTTTGACCGGGGTCAGATAGTCCGCCCGGGCATGAAGAGTGTCCAGCATCAGAGCCGAAACAAAGGTGAGAATTAAGATGAGTACAGATGCAGGTTTTGTGCGCATGGGAATTTCCTTTTTTTGGTGTTATTGGATGTCGTTGTTCAGGTTTTGCATATTACCTGTAAGTGCATATAAATGCAATTAAAGTTTATTGGTGTTCATCAGATTCCGTATCGCTTTCTCGTCCAATGCCGCGTGTATGATATATACCTCGTCGATTTCCCCTTCTTTTCGGGCTGGCTCACTATCGGCCAGAAGTCCCCAGTGGGACCCGAAGCGGACGGGTTGAAGCCTTTGGTTTTCATGGGGGACAAGGGGCGTGGAGGGGGCAAAGAATAATTTCATTTCGTCCAGGAGAAGGCCATCGCGGTAATGGAGCACCCGTCCGGCCCGGTCATCACCTTCCGGGCCGGTATAGACCGTAGCGTAATGGTGCCATTCATTATCGAGTGGAACCTCACCGGTACTGAGCCAGTGCTGTTCATGCCCGTCCGGGCCGGTGTGACGTCCGGTCGGGTTCGTGATCAAACGGAAAACCAAGGTTTCCGGGTCGAATTGGCTCCGGTGGCGCCGTATTTTGATGGCCCAGTATTCGAGTTGCTTGCCGCCGCCGGGGTAGCCCCACATGACCAGGGGCTGCTCATGATAGGGGTTATCGAGGAGCGGACCGGTGGCGGCGCGATCCCGGTACCAGAAGGCGACGGTTCGAGCCGCCTGGTTCCCCACCCCCGGATAGGCGGTATGGACAAAATCTTCCCCATTGAATTTGAGGGCGGAGGCAAAGGCACCGTCTGTCCGCTCCCCCCGGGCAGGATCTCCCGAAGGCGTGACAATGAGACCGGAAAATCCCCCCACCCCCGGTGCCGTCCCGCGGGCGACCACTTCCAATGCCCCGTCGGGTTCATCGAAGGACCAGTGAACATAAGAATAATCAGAACTGGAATCGGAGGCAAAGCGGAAGCCTTCGTAGCGGATGGGAAAGGGGCTCTCACCGGCGTTCACCATCCCGACCGCACGGCGATCGGTAATTTTCGATTGGTCCTCAGGCATGTCGAGTTGCACTACCCCTTCGATGACATGAAGTTCGTCGCCCTGGGCCGCATGGGCCGAAACGCCGAACCGGGTGCCCAGATCGACAAAACGCGCCCGGGGCGTGTGGACGCGAAACCCCTCATCGCCCTTGGCGATGTCGAAAAGGGCTTCGCCCTTGAGCAAGCGGACCGTGTCCGGATCGAGTACTTCCAGCGCCATGGGAACACGCCCGGTTACCGTCGTTCCGGAAGGAAAGGTGACGGAGACGATTCCTTCCCTCACTTCCAGAACTTGCCCAAACGCCAATGCGGTCTCGCCCTCGGTGGTGCCGATAGTCCAACTGCTGTTGGGGCTACCACTGAGTTGAATTTTCCTCTCGACAGGATCAGCCTTCCAGGGAGCCAACAGAAAGGCGACCAGGACAAAACTGGCCACCAGCCCGGTTGCGGAACCGACCAGCAGGCGACGCGAAAGGCGGGAGGGGCGGCGTTCACTCCCCGATTCATTCAGATCGATCATCTCCCCCTGGGTGAAGGCATTCTGGGCCTGGATCAGGCGCTTGAGGCGGACGTGCTCATAGAGTACATTTCGCGCCTCTTCGTCTGTGCGTAATTGCGACTGGAGGAGATCAAAGTCCTCGCGGCTGATTTCGTCGTCGAGGTAATCCTGAACGAGCTGTTCGAGCTGGCCCATCATCCCAGTGCCTCCGAGGCCAGGGTTCGGTTAATGCAGACCCGCAGGGCAGCCCGGATCCGGAAGAGCAGGGTGCGTAGTTTACCGGGATGCAGGCCATGTTCAGCGGCGTAGTCTTTAATGGAAAACCCGTCCTCATAACGCCGCATGATCAGATCCCGCTCAGCATCATTGAGTTTAGCGAGGCACTGCCGGAGGGCCAGCAAGGCGGATTCATCCCCCTCGTGCTCAAATTCGTCTTCAATTTGGTCAAGCAAGTCATCATCAAAAAGAAGCCAGGAGCGCCGGACCTGGGTCTTGCGCCAGGCCATCACTTGAAAGCGGGCAACCTTGAAAAGCCAGGCCCGGAAATTGGTGCCCATCTCGAAGCGGTGTCGATTTTCCCACACCACCTTATTCACCACCTGGAGGACGTCCGGGTAATCGGAACTCCCCGGCATCAGGCTGATCAGAAATCCCTGGAGGGAAGATTGATGCGCCGTCAGCAGCTCGACAAATTTGTCGTCATCATACTGGCAATCTGAATTCGGCTCCGTCATAGTCTCCGTGGGCAAATAGGCCAGATCCGCGAACGCGTTTCAACTAATTTATTCTCCTCAGAGGCTGTCTAAAAAGTGAATGACCGGATGGATGCCCCGATCCCCTCACC
>CAYTLD010000135.1:0-5521 GCA_964438585.1 uncultured Blastochloridaceae bacterium
GACGAGCCATCTCCAGAAACTAGCGGACCCAAGGCAACCAACGTGGCCATCGTCGGGCGCCCCAACGCCGGAAAGTCATCGCTAATCAACGCGCTTATCGATGAACAGCGGGTCATCGTCAGTCCGATCGCCGGGACGACCCGGGATGCGGTCGATGTTCATTTCGTGGCCAAGGACGTTGAATACTGCCTGGTGGACACGGCCGGGATGCGCCGGAGGCAGCGTATCGACACCCAACTTGAACAGGCTATGGCATCGCGATCCGCGCATTCGATCAACCGGGCGGACATTTGTCTGCTGGTGGTCGATGCGTCCATCGGCATTTCAACTCAGGAGAAAAAAATCGCCGGGCTGATCGAAAAGGCAAAAAAGCCCTGCCTGATTATCGTCAACAAATGGGATTTGGCCGTGCAGGCCCACCAGCAACCTGGGGAGGATGGAAAGATTCGCGCCAAATCTCCGGAAGAATTCCGCAAGCAGTACGAGACAGCGGTGCGGAGGGAACTCTTTTTTCTTCATCACGCACCGCTTGTTTTTATCAGTGCCCTGAATAGAGACCGCCTCGACGATCTGATCGAATCACTCGATATGGTGCGCCGGGTGCGGACGAGTGACATTCCCGGCGGTCCGCTCAACAAGGTTATCGAGGCGGCCATGACCCGACATCGCCCGAACCGGGGTGAGGGCGTGCTCAAGCGTCAGCGGTTGAAAATATTTTATGTCACCCAGGACCGGGAGAATCGCTCGACGATTGTTCTGGTTGTATTCCTCAACCATCGTGATCTCTGGTCGGATGACTATCAGCGCTACCTGGATCAGGCCATCCGGGAACGATGGCCGCTGCCCGGCTGCCCCCTGGTCTGGGTGCTGCGGGACAAGCCGGACGTGAGAAAAAAGTCCGCCGCCCGCAAGGGTGGAGGAACCGGAAAGGCGTCTCCGGAGTCCAGTCGCAAAGCTCCCCGGAAAGGGAAGATATAATCATTTGATAATGTGATATTTACGTGGGCAAATTACTTATTTTTTCATTTGCCAAGCACACGTTATTTCGAGATAATTTCCCGATATGCCAAAGAAAAAAGACCCCTCCGACACATCTCCCGACACCACCGGAACATCCGACGTTTACGACTCCAGTAAGATCGACAAACTAGAAGGCCTCGAAGCCGTCCGCAAACGCCCGGGCATGTATATCGGCGACCCTGATGAGCGGGGTCTTCATCACTGTGTCTTCGAGGTGCTGGACAATTCCATCGATGAACACCTGGCCGGATACTGCCAGAAGATCGATGTCGTCCTTCATGTTGACGGTTCGGTATCGATCAAAGATGATGGGCGGGGCATTCCGGTGGACATCCACCCGAAATTCAAAATTCCCGCCGTCGAGCTGGTGCTGACCAATTTACACGCGGGCGGAAAATTCGGGCAGGGGGCCTATAAATACTCCGGCGGTCTGCACGGGGTCGGGGCCAAATGTGTCAATGCCCTCTCCGAGTGGTTTGAGGTGGAGGTCTACCGGGACCAGCAAACCCACCACATGACTTTTGCCAAGGGCAAGACTACTCAGAAGCTTAAAGTCATCGGGAAGACGAAGCGCACCGGCACCAAGATTTCTTTCCTCCCCGATCCGGAGATTTTTACCATTACCACGACCTACCGGTTCGACATCCTGGCCATGCGCCTGCGTGAACTCGCCTTCCTCAATCCGGGACTGGAAATCAACCTCGTCGATGAACGGGATGATAAATCGGAGAAATTTCTCTACAAACTGGGTATCGTCGAATTCGTCAAGGAAATGGCCCGCGTCAAATCGATCGTCCACCCCAAGCCGATCACACTCCAGGGGCAGCGGGATGAGGTGATCGTGGATTGTGTGCTCCAGTATCATGAGGGCTATGACGAGCAACTGCTTCCGTTCGCCAACACCATACCCAACCCCGACGGAGGCACTCACGTTTCCGGATTCCGGAGCGCACTGACCCGCGCCATCAATCAATATGCGACCAGCAACAAATTGTTGAAGGACAAGGATCCGAAGCTGACCGGCGAGGATGTGCGGGAGGGGATGATCTGCGTGATCAGCGTCAAATTACCCAACCCGCGTTTCAATGCCCAGACCAAGGTTAAACTCGTCAACGCGGAAATCGAGGGGGTGGTCAGCTCAATCGTCTATGAAGGACTGAACACGTTTTTCGAGGAAAATCCCGCCATTGCGAAAAAAGTAATCGGCAAATCCCTCCAGGCAGCCAAAGCCCGGGACGCAGCCCGCAGAGCCCGCGAGACGGTGCGTAAAGGTGCGCTGGCGGGTGGATCACTTCCCGGCAAGCTGGCAGACTGTTCGGAAAAAGATCCCACCTTATGCGAACTCTACATCGTCGAGGGAGATTCCGCTGGTGGTTCCGCTAAGCAGGGCCGCGACCGGCGCTACCAGGCCATCCTGCCCATACGCGGAAAACTCATCAACGTCGAGAAAGCGAGCATCGATAAGGTTCTCAATAACAATGAAATCCGGACCATGATCACCGCGCTCGGGACCGGCATCGGGACGACCGAGGATGAAGGAGGATTCAACCTCGAGAAGTTGCGTTACCATAAAGTCATCCTGATGACGGACGCCGATGTGGACGGTTCCCACATCCGCACGCTGCTCTTAACCTTCTTTTACCGCAAGATGCCGGAGCTGGTGCAGCAGGGATATATCTATGTGGCCCAGCCTCCGCTCTATCAGGTCAAGCGCAGGAAGCGCGAGGAATATGTCCAGGACCAGCAGACACTGGATAACATCCTCATCGAACTCGGAGCCGAGGACATGACCCTGACCCGCCTCTCCGACCAGAAAAAATTCACCCAGAAACAGCTCACAGATATTCTCCAGACCCTGCAAAGACTCCACTCGCTCTCTCAGACCATCTCCCGGCGCGGTGCCAGCTTTGAGGAATTTCTGGAAAACCGGGACAAAAAAGGGCAACTGCCCCGCTACCTCTTCTGGATCCGTGAAGGGAATGAAGATAGCTTTAAGTATATTCACGATGACAAGGCTCGGACGCAATTCGTTCAGGAATTCGGCGGGGAACTGGACGTCGAGGAGGGCGTCACTATCCAGGTCAATGAGCATACCAGCCTCCGGATGCATGAAATTTATGAGTCCGAAGCCATTGAAAAAGTTCTGGCCACGCTCAGCCAGAAAGGAATGGAACTGGAGCATTACTCCGCTCAGGACAGCCCGCTTTTTGAGCTGGCCGAAGGCGAGGGCGCACAAGCCTCGGTGGTGCCGGTATTTTCTGTCATGCAGATCCTGGACGTGGTCAAGGAAAGCGGGCGGAAAGGCATCCAGCTCAAACGCTTTAAGGGTCTGGGCGAAATGAATGCCAAGGAACTCTACAATACCACCATGGACCCGGAGCGCCGCCAGCTCCTGCAAGTGGAACTTAAAGATTTAGCTGCGGCAGATGAAACCTTTTCCGTGCTCATGGGCGATGTCGTCGAGCCTCGACGCCAATTCATCGAGGCCAATGCCCTCAACGTCCGTAACCTCGATGTCTAAACCAGCCCACCAGCCAACGAGTAAACTATCCAACCAACTGACAATTTAACCAACCAACGATCCCCACCATCCATGCAGAACCCGAAAGAACGAATCCTACCCATAAACGTATCCGATGAAATGAAGCGGTCCTTCCTGGACTACTCCATGTCGGTGATTGTCTCCCGCGCCCTCCCCGATGCCCGTGACGGACTGAAGCCGTCGCAGCGCCGCATCCTGGTGGCCATGAACGATCTCAGCCTCTACCCCAACAAGCAGCATCGGAAATGCGCTAAGATCTGCGGAGACACCTCCGGTAACTACCACCCGCACGGGGAGGCAGTCATCTATCCCACCTTGGTCAACATGGCCCAGACCTGGGGCATGCGCCACACCCTCATCGAGGGGCAGGGGAACTTCGGCTCCATTGATGGAGATCCGCCCGCCGCGATGCGATATACCGAAGCCCGCATGACGCATTTGGGAGCCGCCCTGATGACGGACATGGACAAGGACACCGTGAACCAGGTCCTCAACTACGATGAGACACGTCAGGAACCGGTCGTCTTTCCCGCCGCCTTTCCGAATCTTCTCGTCAACGGAGGCACCGGCATCGCTGTCGGCATGGCCACCAATATCCCGCCCCACAACCTCGGCGAGGTCATCGATGCCGTCTGCGCGGTCATTGACCAGCCTGATATTTCCGTCGATGACATTATGAAAGTCATACCCGGACCGGACTTCCCCACCGGGGGAATTCTCTGCGGGGTCAAACCGATCGAGCAATACTTCAAAACCGGCCGCGGAACAGTTAAGTTACGCGGAAAAGTAGGTGTCGAGGAAGGACGCCAGGGGAAGGACTGCATCGTCGTCACCGAAGTGCCCTATAACGTCAACCCGGAAGAACTGATCAAGCGGATGGCCGAACTGGTCAACGAAAAGAAACTCGAAGGCATTACCGATATCCGCAATGAGTCCGATGAAAATATCCGCATCGTCATCGAACTCAAGCGCGATGCCATCCCCAAGGTTCTGATCGCCCACCTCTATAAGAGCACCTCACTGGAAAGCAGTTTCAGCGCCAATATGCTCGCCCTCGACCGCCAACGTCCGCGCCTGCTCCCGATTAAGGACGCCATCTCCTGCTACATCGAACACCGCCGTGAGGTCATCATCCGCCGCACCCGCTTTGAACTCAAGAAAGCCGAAGACCGGGCCCATATCCTCGAAGGCTACAAAATCGCCCTCGATAACCTCGATGACTTTGTCAAAATCATCCGGGCCGCCAAAAATCGGGATGAGGCCCGCGAGAAATTGATGGGAAAATATAAGCTCTCGCTCATCCAGGCCAACGCCATCCTCGATATGCGCCTCTACCAGCTCACCGGGCTGGAACGTGAGAAAATCGAAAAGGAATACCTTGAAATAATCCAGTTGATCGAAGAGTTGCGCGCTATCCTGGCCAGTGAGAAGCGAGTCCTCGCCATCGTCAAAGATGAGCTGAACGAAATCAAAGAAAAATACGCCACTCCCCGGAAGACGATGATTGTTCCCGACGAAGGGGAAATCGACATCGAGGATCTTATCGCCAAAGAAGGCTGCATCATCACCCTCAGCCACGCCGGCTATATCAAGCGTACCGCTGTCAGTGCCTACCGTGCCCAGCGCCGGGGAGGCAAGGGTGTGCGTGGAATGACGACCAAGAAGAGCACCGTCGAAAGCGAGGAGACGACCGACTTTGTCGAGCACCTCTTCTCCGCATCGACGCATGACTACCTCATGTTCTTTACCAACAAAGGGCGGGTCTATGTCGAGAAGGTCTATGAAATTCCGGAAATGGGCCGCTCCGCCAAGGGTAAGTCGATGGCCAACCTCCTCCAGCTTCAACCCGATGAGCACATCGCGACTATGATTTGTGTCGAGGAATTTACCGACGCCCGCCACCTCCTGATGGTCACCGCCGACGGCACGGTCAAGAAAACCAAACTCGCGGAATACCGC
>CAYTLD010000136.1:0-2522 GCA_964438585.1 uncultured Blastochloridaceae bacterium
GGAACCAACCACACGGACTTTCCCGGTGTCTGGTCAGTGGTCTCCACGTCCGACGTGGATAGTGCCTCGCCTACCGATAACGAATATCTCGGATTTTTTGATGATGGCGCGCCTGTCTCCGGGTATGCCAGCTACATCGCCGCGCAATCGGGGTCTGGGGGAGAGGCTCCCGACGATGACAAGAACGGCAACAGCATCGATAACAAGACTGAGTATGCGTTTCAATTGGATAACAGCGGGAATACCACCACCGATGTTAGTGCCAACCGCCCTTACCGGGAACTCTTCGACGCCGCCTTTGTCGATGACAATGACCCTATCACCCCAACCGACCTGACGGATGACCAATTTGCCATGGTCATCGAGGTGCCGACGGGCGTTCCCACTGATGTCACCCTGCGGGTGGTGGCTTCAGGCATTCCCAATGATGATCCCGATGACATCGGAGCCGATCCATCGACAACAGTCCTGGCCACCTACAATGCCACTACCGGCAACTGGACTGCCAATAACGGAACCATTCTCGCCGACACTCCATCGACCGGGCTCGATACCATTTATGATTTCCTGCCCGTCAGTTTCCAGACCAGGCGGTTCATTTACATCGACGTCAATCTTTAGAGCACTTTCTAATCAGTTGGATGTGCTGTCGTTTGGAGAACAGGTAGGGCGCAGCGTCTACGCAAGCCGAAAATCACAGATGATCAGCGGCTTGTCTGGAGACTGCGCCCTACCTTACCTTCCAGCCAAAGGATAGTTTGAAAAGAAAATGCTATAATGCGCAACCGCTAAGGATTATTTCAATCGGCTGATCCAACGCATCAAGAGCATGACCAGCTCTTCGGATGTTGCATTTTCCGAAGGCAACTCCTGGCTGAATTCCCGGGCTGAGTTTGATGCACCGGAACCGGAGACCGATTCCTGCCTTATCAAGGAGCGTGTTGTCTTGAGGGCTGATTTCGCATCACCTCCAGCCATTAAATCATTCTGGATGTCGATCAAACGCGCACGCAATTGCGCCACGGTTAAGTGATTTGTTACCGGTTCAGATTCTCCCCGGCCAAAATTTCCCTTTCGCTTCCTTAGTGTGGAAATTCCTACGGCCATCATCCCGGTAAAAATGATACTCAAAACTGCGGTCGCTACATAAATCGCGAGACGGAAGGAAGGATCGTAGGAATCCATATCATTTAATTATTTAGTGAACAGCAGCAGCCCGGCCGGGGCCAGGATGACGATGAAGACACAGGGCAGGATGAAGAGGACGAGGGGGATCATGATTTTGACCGGAGCCTGATTAGCCTTGCCCTCAGCCCGCTGACGGCGCTTGAGCCGGAGAGCCTCGGTCTGGACCTGAATGACCTCAGTCAGGTTTCCTCCCAATTTGGAAATGTAGTTCACGGCGGTGATGAACGATTTCAGGTCATCGACGCCGGTGCGGTTGGCGAGATTATTGAGAGCCGCTTCGCGTGATATTCCGAGGTTGATTTCCCTCAGGGTGCGTTTTAACTCATCGGAAAATGCGCCAGAGGTTCGCTCGGCCACTGTGGCCATAGCTCCGTCAAAGGCCATACCCGCCTGAACACTGATGGAAATGAGGTCAAAGCTGAATGGAAGAGCCAGTTGGATTTCATTTTTCCGCTGCTTGGCCTTGCCCTGAATGATGCCGACCGGGAGGCGGTACCCGATGGCGGCACAGAGGAGAACGACCCCTCCAAATTGCAGCCAGGAAATTTCACCTTTGAGCACATAGCCAGTGCCGAGGACACCCATCAAAATCGGCAGTCCCAGTCCGAAAATCCAACTAATGGTCATGAGCTGGATGCCAGTGACTTTTCCAATCATTCCCGCCTCGCCAATACTCTGCTCCGCGCCGGAAATCATCGTAGCCGGCATGAATCCTGAGAAGAATTTTCCGTATTTGTTGGCCATCGGAATCAGAACCCGGGTGGCGATGTTCTGTTCCATTTGCTGAGAATCACGAATCCCGACCGATCCGTCCTCTGCTTGCACCTGTTTGACGCGTGATGCCAGACTGACTCTCTTCTGCTTGAGAGACGCGATGGCAAATCCAAAGAGCAGGAAGGTGCAAAAAACGAGGAAGGCGGCCAAGTAAATCATAAGAGTTAGATTTTGATGTCCACGATTTTGTAAATAGCGAAGGCTCCGATTCCCTGCATAACAGCCGCGAGACCGATACAGACGTAGCCCGGAAGGGTGCTGATCAACGGAGCCATGTATTCCGGGTTAAGGCCGACAAGAATAAACCCGAGCACAATCGGCAAACCACCGACGAGAACCCCTGAGAGTTTTCCCTGAGTGGTAAGCACCTTAATCTGGCCCTGGATCTTGATTCGCTCACGTATGGTCTCAGCAGTCGTTTCGAGAATTTCCGCCAGGTTACCCCCCACCTTGCGCTGGATGATATACGCGCTGACGACGATTTTGAGTTCTTCATTGGGCACCCGAACCAGCATATTCTGCATCGATTCCTGCTCCTGCATGCCCAGATTCACTTCCTT
>CAYTLD010000136.1:2622-5518 GCA_964438585.1 uncultured Blastochloridaceae bacterium
CTCCTCAGGGAATATCGATACTGGATTGAAATACTTCGGCCGGAAGGTTTTCTCCATGTCCGCGCAAGCGTTCCATACACTTGGGAATAATTCCGGTTCCACGCAGCACACCGACCACCTTACCGTCCTCATTGACCCCGGTCTGCTCAAAGATAAAGAGATCCTGAAGAGTAATCATGGTTCCCTCCATTCCCTGCACCTCGGAAATTTGCACGATCCGACGGCTCCCATCCTGAAGCCGGGAGGTCTGCACAATCAGGTGGACAGCACTGGCAATTTGTTCGCGGATGGCTTTTTCCGGGAGATCGACTCCGGCCATTAGCACCAGAGTGGCGATCCGGGAGAGTGCATCCCGGGGGGTGTTGGCGTGGGTGGTGGTCAGGGAGCCATCGTGCCCGGTATTCATGGCCTGAATCATATCGAGGGCCTCGCCACTCCGGCACTCCCCGATGACGACCCGGTCCGGACGCATCCGGAGCGAACTCTTAACCAGATCACGGATACTCACCTCCCCTTTGCCCTCGATGTTGGGCGGCTTGGACTCCAGCCGCACCACGTGAGGCTGCATCAATGATAATTCGGCCGCATCTTCGATGGTGATGATACGCTCACCTTGCGGAATAAATCCGGAGAGGGCATTGAGCAAGGTCGTTTTACCTGATCCCGTTCCCCCGGAAACGACCACGTTCATGGCGGATCGGACCGCCGCCTGCAGAAACATATACATCCCACGGGTGCAGGACTTGAATTCGATCAACTTCTCCATCGTCAGCTTGTTCTTGGCAAACTTACGGATAGTAATGGTGGGGCCATTCAAGGCACAGGGCGGAACGACCACGTTGACCCGGGAGCCGTCCGGCAGGCGGGCATCACAGATCGGACTCGATTCATCCACCCGACGCCCGAGCGGGGAGAGGATTTTGTCAATGACCCGGCGACAACTGGCGACATCGACAAATTTGATCGGCGAGAGAGTAATTTTTCCGTTCTGTTCGACAAAGATCGTTTCATGTCCGTTGACCATGATTTCGGTGACGGTTTCGTCGGAGAGGAGTTCTTCAAGCGGTCCAAACCCGACCATCTCATTGACGACATCCATCATCAACTTGTCACGCAGTTGCTTTCCAATCGGAATTTTATCTGCGGCCAGCTTCTCATCGATGAGCTGTTCGATCGTCTTACGCAGCGCGTCTTCCTGTCCGCTATTGAGTAGTTGCGGGTTAATACGCTGGATTAAAAAGGGCAGGAGTGACTTCTTAAACTGCAGCATGAAGTCGGCTGCCGCATTGTTGGCGGGGCTGGCAACAGGCTTAGCCGAGGCAGGTGCCGGTGTTGGCGAGGAGGTCGGCATCGGCCTGGGTGCCGAGGGGCGTTGCACGGCTGCGGCGGCTTGACTCGGTTTGGGGCGTTGAACCGGGCCTTTTCCGTATCCTGGAGGTATGGGTCTCATGGCAAATTACTTTTTAAACGTTCCAGTGACTGATGGTGTATTGGGCAAGCTTATGCATGACGTTGACAATCGGCAAATCCGGATTGGCCTGTGCCAATGGCTTTCCACTATTAATGCTATAAGTGGTCTCGATGGGTATGCTGGGCAGATAGGCGGTAACAGGATGTTCGATCACCTCTTCGATTTCTTCCTCGGATATTTCCGTTCCCCACTCGGCCATATTGACGATTACTTTGAATTTCTCCGCAGGCATATCGCGGGCCAGATAGGATTTGATCAACTTCTGAAGGCTCATCAGGCGGCTTAAATCGCGGTTGGTGATGAAATAGACAAGATCCGAATTTTCGATGGCGGCATTGGTAGGCGGGAGGTCATAGACGCCGGTATCGATGACGGTATAGGGATTTAAAATGCGGGCGGACTGGATCAGGGTGCTGGCACTATCGAAATCAAAAGAATAAAAATCGAAATCATCATTCGGGCAGGCCAGATAGGAAAATCCCAGGGGATGCTCGCTGATGAGGTTGCGCAAGAGGACATCGTCGATTCCCTGCCCGGCGGCGATGGCGTCCTGAATAGTATTGCGGGGAACCTGATCCAGAGTAGTAAAGAAATCTCCCGGACTCATGCTGTAATCAATAAGACAGAGACCAACCTGCTGCTGAGCCATGCAAAGTGCCAGGTTGACAGCAAAGATGGTCTTACCTACCCCGCCGCGGGCACTGGCCACCGAGACCACGTAGGATTCCGAATCTCCCCCATCATGCTCACCTCCTCCCTGCATATGCATAATGGCTTCATTGACCGCTTGAATCACCTGGCTGCCGTCGCTGGGATTGACCAGGGTATCCCTCAAACTGAGCTGCAGGATCTGCTGCCAGACATCACCGCCTTCGGATCCGCTCAGCACCGGAATAATCGGTACCTGGGGATGTCCGGATTTCAGGGAGCGAATAACCGAGATGGCATCCACATCCGGCAGATTCACCGATATAAAAATCAGATCCGCTCCGGATGCCTGGGTGACAACCTTCGCCCCCGCGTGCAATTCCGCGATCACCGCATGTCCTGCTGACTGCAGGGCATTGGAGATCAGCCGTGCCGTGCCCTGGTTTTCGTGTGCAATGAGTATGTTCGCCATCAGTCGTCTCTCTACTCTGAGGGACGTGGCTCTAATTCCGGTAAACCCTGACTCGGCTTTACCTCAGCTTCCGGCTCCTCAGTGGTGGTACTATTACCCGTACCGCTTTCATCTGGCAATGACTCATTCTCGAAGTCGCTGATCGTTAATCCCTCACTGCGAACCGACTCAGTTTCAAAGGTGCCCTGCCTGGGCACTCCCTCGACCGTGTCCATCATCCGCAGATCCCGCACTACCGGAACCATGTCTCCCGTGCGAACCAGGACGTCGTTGGCACTGATCCGGGTCGGCTTGACCGCAATCCG
>CAYTLD010000137.1:0-5516 GCA_964438585.1 uncultured Blastochloridaceae bacterium
AAGTTGCCCATCTCGTGGCCGAGCAATGATGTAACCTCGCCTCGCGAAATAATCGAGGTATTGGACTTGGACTCGTCGTTGGAGGCGGGGTCACTTACGGGATAACCATAATTGGATTTTTGCCTTTCGAAAGTAAAAAGAAAGGCTCCGGCAGGATCATTCGATAAAAAAGGAAAAAAGGAATTTGGAGGTTGCTAGGTTTGCCGGGGATTGGTAAGTACCTGACCATGCGTAAAGTTCTCATCACCCTTTCCACTCTCCTGATAATTTTTGCTGTTTTGATTGCCGCTGCTTGGTGGTGGCTTCTTCGTCAACCGGACTCGGTGGGGATTGCGGATACCCTTCCGCAGCATGTCGACGGGTTCATGGAGTTGCGGGATGGTGTGAGCACGACTTTGCGCTATCGGCAGTCCGACCTCAAGCGGGTGTATGAGAGCGACGAGGTGAAGGCCATGCTGGCTTTGATCTTTGGCAGCATCCAGGTCTCTGCAGAAGAAAATCCGAACATTCCTATCACGGCGTATCAGGAAAAACTGGAATCGCTCGGGCAAGTTCTTTCGCCCCAGTTAAGTGGCCGATCATTCCTGGCCTTTGATATTCAGGAACCCACTAAAGAATTTGCAGAGACTATTCCCTTCCAAATGCTACTCGGACTTCAGCCTCGACCCGCCCTGGCCCATCCGGAGGAACTACTTACCTGGATTGATGAAAACTTCTTCGCCGATCTACCGGAACAGGTGAAAATTGTTGATGATTCTTATCAGGAAATCCCTTACCAAACCATTCGAGTTCAAATTAAGGATGAAAGCATCCCATTCCCGCTCGAAGCGCACCTGATCGTGCATGATGGATGGTTTCTTTTCGGGATTGGTAAAAAACTGACCCATTCGTTCCTCGATAATGTCGTGACGCCCGGAACCCATCCGGTGCTTGCATCTCATCCGGAGTTTATTGAGCTTTCCTCGCATCGCGAGGGTCCGGCTCCGGACATGGTGATGTTTTTTCAGGCAGATTCGATTGTGGACAATCTCTTCAAACAAATTAGCGCTCTGTCGATGGCCGGTGCCGGCGCGGACTCCGATGAGGCAACGGAGGAAACCCGTAAGCACCTGGAAAAACAGTTGGCACTGCAGGAGCGATCCGTGCAGATGACTCTGGACGGATTGCATGGAATTTACCTGACCTGGAGTTTTGATGGTCGACGCCTTGAAGGAGATTCCTGGATGCGCTGGGAAGAAACCCCCGGACGGAAACGGTCCCTTGGACCTCTTGCGCCCCTTGCCCATGACCTCTTCGCACTGACCAACCCCGATACCCTGATCTATGCCTCTGCCAGTTTCGATCTGACTGCTCAGATTGATTACCTGGATGAGGTCCTGGAAGAAACCATGAAACAGATGAACAGCCCTTCAGGTAATACTTCCGAACCGGGGATGGATAACTGGCGCGGGATGATCAATTCAGGCCTCAAACCTCTGGGACTCGACATCGACCGCAATATTATCGATCCGATCGGTAATGAGGTTGCCTATGTCGTTGACTGGCATTCTGAAACACCGCACCCCACAGGCACCCTGGCTTTAGCTATCGATGAAAAGGAGCCATTCGATCAAACTTTTAAGTTGTTGGGCGACGCGGTGGCCAATATGGGAGCGGCGATGCCCACGGCAGGAATTACGCGGGAGACGATTGATGACCTCCAGGCATTATTCTTTTCCACTCCCATGATCAAGTCACTTTCCCCTGGCTTGTTTTATGACGGTTCCCTGTTTGGGATGGTTTCGGACCGGGAGACACTGAAAAAACAAATGGCTTCCGGGACTTCTTCAACCCTGCTCGATGCGAAAGGGATCGATCCAATGGTTTCAAAAATGAAGAAAGGAAGTTTCCGCTTCTCCCACATCCGCACGGCTGAGATCACACGGCGCGGATATCCGGCTATACTAAACCTGCTCAATGAGCACGGGAAAAAGCTGGAAAACGAAAAGCTCAACGATTGGATCGAAACGTTTCCAGAGGAACTGAGTTTCACCGATGCCCTGGGAAACATGACGACGGCGTCATACGGGAAGGGTGACCTGATTAAAAGCCGGACAGTCATGAACGGGGATCCTTTATTTCCCCTGGCTCTCTTCATTGCTGCGGGGTTGAGTGTTGCTGACGATGATTTGAGCAAGGCCTTTCAGAAAGCGACCACAACGCCAGCAGAAGAGGGCTCCGAGTCTGGAGCTTTGGCCCAACCACCGGAACGACCTCTCAACAAACAGGAAAGGGCAGTGCTCGGCCTCTGGCAAGGTCAGCGTGCAGGTCTCTCATGGGAGATCGAACGTAAAGCGGATCGCACTTTCCAAATCGCCATGGTTGATAAAGCCGACGAAGATGAAATTTACCGGAATTATGGCGAGGGCGTCTGGTGGATTGAGAATAATATGTTTGTTTATCAATGGCAGAAATGGTCGGGCGATGACGGAGAATTATCCGAGGTCGGTTTCGAACCCATTTCAACTATTGAAGAAAACCGGTTTGTTACTTTGAGTCCCGGAGAAGAAAAACCCGAAAACGTGGAAATCCGCATTGAAAAGCGCACCATGCCGGAATGGACCCTCAAGGAAAAACCCATGACGGGGCCCGGAGCGGAGCCATCGGCAGGTGACAAGGTACCACCCCCCGCTTCTATCCCGACCTCACCTCAAACCGTAGAGGACCTGCCGCAGGAGAACGTCTGAAAGCAGGAGCAAATAACAACCGACACCGTAGCAGGACATTTGTTTTACCTGAAAAGGCTCTTGTTTGAGGTTGAACGAAAGCCCGTTATTTTTGCCCCATGAATAAGTAACTTCATGTGGTGATCCTGAGTGGCGATTTCGGAGGATTGGAATGCTCCAAGCGCCTCGTTGACTTCCATTGCCGGGTCACACTGGTTGATAAAACAACCACAACCTTTTTCAGCCCCTTCTTTACCAGGTGGCAACCGCCGGGCTCTTAGCCGGAAATTGCCAAGCCGATCCGTTCGGCCCTCCCGGTCTCTGACGAGTTGCGCGTGGTCATGGACGCGGTTGCGTGAGTCGACATGGAAAATTAAAGAGTGGAAATGAAAAAAAAGGAAGATGGATTATTCGCTCAAGGCTAGTCTCCAGGAGGCTATCCGCGCTTAGACGGTTTCCTTAAGTTAATGTCATTCCTGACACCTTTTTCTCTATTCCCAAACCAAAGCTCAAGCAAGCTTGAGCACTCGAAAGTTCCGACTGCGTCGGAACCGGGAACCATCCCTACAGCTTGTGGTGACTTACGCTTTCTTTCCCTTTTCTTTCAGGAGATCTTCTAACTGCTTGAGGACTACACTGGGGTGGATCCAGTCTTTGCCTTTGGGTTTTTCCAGGAGAACGTTGCCGTCAGCATCGAGAACGACCATGTAGGGGATGCCGCGGGCGGCAAGGCTTTTGAGCTTTGACTTTTTAATTTCATCAAAATCAACGGCCAGCCAATTCATTTTTCCCCATTCCATGTATTCCTGCATGGCGTCTTCGCTGCGGTCGCTGCTGACAAAGACCAACTCGAAATTGGAGTAGTCTTTTTTGGCTTTGTCATAGAATTTGGCCAATTCAGGGGTAAAGGCCCTGCAGGGAGGACACCAGTGAGCCGAGTAATAGACAGCGACGATGTCCTTGCCTTTCAGGGATTCTTCACCGGCATTTTTTAATTTTTTACCATCAAGGGCGACAAGATCGTTGCCAAGTTGGTCTTTAAGGGATTCCGCTTGTACCGCCGGAGATGCGACCAAGCCCACCAGAGTCAGGATTAAGATCAGATTTTTCATATCTCTTAGACGTTACATCAGCGCTTTTTATTCCACGAGGATAAAATTTTCATTTGAGAAGGCCTCGGATAGGTAGATTGAGAGAGCCAGACTGATGGTTTCGATGTTATAGGTATAACATGGAAGATTGCCTGGTAACTTGTCCTTATTGCTGGGAGGAACTGACGATATCTGTCAGCCCAGATCAAAGGGGGCAGACGTGGATTGAGGATTGTCAGGTTTGCTGCCGTCCGATGGAGATGAGTGCTTTTGAGTCCGATGACGGGATCGAACTCAGTGCGGTGGAAACGTAGTGGTTCTGTAAAAAAGAAAAAAAGAAAAAAGCCCCGCCTCCTTTGCAGGAGACGGGGCTTAAAACTGGGGGTGGGAGTTCGCCACGCTCTCTTTCCCGATCATCGACATTGGGCGCTCTCTTTTCTGAGGCTGTCGATTCCCCGACGCTATTCCCTGCGGCTGGCAGGATTGTCGGCCTCATAGCAGGGCCGTCCGGACGGTTGCCCGTCGCAGATTATCGGGTGAGGCCTCTCGGCTGGGTTCGGCTCCTGTCTGCCGACAGAATGCTCGCCCAACTGGGTCCGGACACGCCTGTAAAGTCCGATCTACGCGTCTGGACCGATTCCCGCAAGGTCGGCTCCTCCTTCTGGGAGGACGTTGGCCTTGCGCCACGGGTCTGACCTCTTATCCCTCAGGTTGCTTTTGCTTTACAGTCGAACGGCCCCCTTAGGGGAGGGCTGTCCGAGTCAGGAGGTTTTGTGCGATCTGCCGGGATCGCACCCGCTCCCCGCGTTTCTGATGCCTTTGCGTCCTCATCTGTGATAAGGACTTGTGGTGAGGGGCTCTCACCGGTCATCGTCTCCGCGTGCTGGTGCACAGTAGCAACCATTACCCTCCGGGTAACTGTGTTCGGTCCGGTGTCGAAACGCCACCGGAAGTCTCACTCAGTTCGCCGTCGTTTCTAAGCTTTAATAAAAAAGCCAAACGGCTAACCGCCGAACCCCTGATTCGTGATACTGGATGGTCACGACACCATCCAGAGGGGCTGGTGACATATGCCTGCTTCTTCGCAATTCCGTGGGAACGGAATCGAATCTTCAGGGGAGCGGATACCAGCTTGATCGCTCCTTTCCCCGGTCACCCGGGCGTATCCCGATCTCTCTTGAATGAGAAATCGTTCTGTCAAAGAACTGTGGTCATTATTCATAGAAGCGATAATTTGGCAAGAAATATTTTTTATAAAGCATTGTAATTCAATGACTTGTGAATAAGTCTGTAGTATTGTGAATAATGGATATGGTGCTGGGAATGAGGTGCTTAGGAGATCAATTCACCGGTTATTCACCGAGGGGGAGCTGACTTATTCACCGTGAATATTTTTTAATCCACGGAAAGAGACGAGAGAAAGAACCGCGTCGCATCGCGACGCAACTCGCAGGAAGTTAGGAGATTCGATCCAAGGCGACGCAGATGAAAATGAGAGGGATCATCATCCACGGCGGGAGAAATGAGCGGGCTGTTGCGTCACTGACGTGACGCGCATCGGATGATGCAAACCACCGTGGGTTTCCGCCGTCGCCAAGGCTATGGCGCGACAGGAAAACCCACGGCTAAGTTGGATCACCCCTACGGGGTGGGGAATGTGCAAACTCCGGGGCTCCGCTCGACCCGGCAGAGGCGGCGCTCTGCCCTCCATGTCTTTTCT
>CAYTLD010000138.1:0-5493 GCA_964438585.1 uncultured Blastochloridaceae bacterium
GTGCGGGCGGAGGTGCTTATGCATGGGAAGACGTCACAGATGCATCATGACGGGGAGGGGGTCTTTAAGGGACTACCACAGCCCTTTGAAGCCACGCGCTACCATTCCCTGATTGTCGATCCCGGCTCAGTCCCGGAGGAGATCATGGTCACAGCCCGCACCGAGGCTGGTGAAATCATGGGCGTGCGCCACCGGGACAAGCCACTCCACGGGGTCCAGTTCCACCCGGAATCCATCCTCTCCCGCGAGGGCAAGCAATTGCTGCAAAATTTTCTCAACCTATGAAAAATACACTCATCATCCTGTTCGGAGTGGCAATCCTTCTGAATTCCGCGAACGTCTATTCCCAGGAGGCTGAGAGTGGAAAAGAAGCCTACCGGGGGGACGGGGATCTGATTTTCCTCCGTGATTTCGGCAGTGATGATGTCGGCTACCTGGCCGTGCCCAAGGATCGCCCGGATTATGGCATCGTCCTCGTGCACGGCTGGACCGGATTGAGCGAAGGCGTCCGGCGGGACTGCGATTACCTGGCAGAGGAGGCCAATATTACCCTGGCCGTTGATTTGTTCAATGGGGCCAAGCCGACCAATGACCGCGAGGCGCGGGTCGAGCGCGGTAAGTTGCAGCAGGAACTCGTTGTGACCGCAATTCGCACCGGAGCCCGATTTTTCCAGAACAGCCCCCGGTTCCAGATGGACCGGGTGGTGGTGGTGGCGCACCAGCAGTCCGCTCTGGCGGCCCTGAAAGCGGCTCAGAAACAAACCAACATCATGGCGGTAGTTTTAATCGATCCGGAGCCAGCCCTGACCGTTGAGCAACTGGTGGCGTCTCCGGTTCCCGTCCGGGTTTTTATCAGCAGCGAGGCCGGGATCGAGCGCTATCTCCAATTGGACAAATCCGCTCAATCCGAAGAAGCCGCAGAAGCTGCATTTACGCAACTGCCTCCATCCATCGCCCCCCTAGTGGTCCCGATCTCACCGGTATGGATTAATTCCTGGCGCAACCGCCGCATGAATCCCGAACTCTGGGCCACCATCAAAGAATTCCTCCAACCCCTCGAAGTCCGCACCGCCCCCCTGACCAAGCGCCTCATCAACAGCGTTTTTTAGACAGCCTCTAAGCTGAACCTTGCGGAAAGGAGTTGCTTTATGTTACTCTTACAGCATGCCGTTACTTGACTATCCGCATATCATCGCGACAAACGGAGAATCTGCGCACTTGGAGCGCCTGCCGCGAATACGGGTCGCCCAGATCGCAGCAGATCATATAGGGAATGGCTGGTCTGCTGAAGAGATCATCCGGCAATATCCGCACTTGTCTGCCGCAGAGGTCCACGCCGCTCTCGCCTACTATTACGACCACCGAGAAGCGATTGACGAGGAACTCGCCACTGAGGTCGCCGCACTAGATGCTTCTGACCGAAAAGAACCGACGGCCTTGCGCTTGCGACTGCTTTCCATCCGCCGGGCAGCATCCGCATGACGGCACTCTATCTTGACGTCCATGTTCCCGCCGCCATCGGCGTGGAACTTCAACGCCGGGGTGTGGACATTCTCACCGCGCAAGAGGATGGGGCGGCAACATTTGAAGATGAGGAACTCCTCGTTCAAGCCAACACACTCGGTCGACTGCTATTTACGCAGGACATACGTTTCAAGGCACTGGCCGAGAGCTGGCAGCGCAGTGGCCGGGAATTTTCCGGTCTCCTCTTCGGTCACCAACTTCACGGCTCAATCGGCCAATACATTCGTGATCTCGAACTAATTGCCAAGGCCACCGAGCCATCGGATTGGATCGGCCAGATCGAGCAATTACCATTGAGATAGCCGTGAGGACTGGCCCTTATTATTTTTTCAAAATCTACGAGCCTATGGAAAGGGCGGCGGTGGACAGAGAAAAGCGAGAACTCCAAACGCTCTTCCGCTCACGCCTTTCCCCGTGACCCCTGCATTATTCTATAAGCGTTCGGAGTGACGGCTTTAGCCGTTAGCCGCTCCCCTGTAGACGCACGCCTCCCCCTCCAAAACCCTTGGCGAAGGAGGAAGCCGTTAACACCTCCAGAGAAAAAATATCAAAACCGGCCAAAACACGTTGTTTTTTTTCATAATTACTGCTTGTTTCTCAGGGCTCACTTTGTAAGCGTATGGGTTGGAAATCATTATGGCGAATTTAACAAAAAGAGATCTGGTGGTGCGTATCAGCAATGAAACGGGCATGGTGCAGCAGCAAGTCCTGGAGGTGATCCAAAAAACACTCGATCATGTGACGGAAAATTTGGCCCAGGGCCAAACCGTCGAGCTGAGAAATTTCGGGGTTTTCGAAATCAAGCTGCGCAAGGCCCGCGTGGGCCGGAATCCCAATAAACCGGAGAGTGATGTGCCCATCCCCCCCCGTGCCGTCGTTAAGTTCAAGCCCGGCAAGGAGATGAAGGCCAAAGTGGGAATGCTGTCCACCGACTTGATCGAAGGGCAAGCGCCCGACAAGGAAGCGTGAGTTCCGCCCCGCTCCAGACCCTGAACGGGTTTCGCGACTTTTATCCCGATGCCTGTCAGCGGCGTAACCGCCTCTTCAGCCACTGGGCCCGCTGCGCGGAAAAATTCGGGTTTTCCCCCTACGACGGACCTCCCCTCGAATCCCTGGAATTGTTCACCCGCAAATCCGGCCCGGAAATTATCAGCCAGCTTTATCAATTTACCGACCGCGGGGAGCGGGAGGTGGCCCTGCGTCCGGAGATGACCCCGACCCTGGCTCGGATGATCGGAGCCCGCCACCGGGATTACAAAAAGCCGATCAAGTGGTATGCCATCCCGCAGGTCTTCCGCTATGAGCGCCCCCAGAAGGGCCGCCTCCGCGAGCACTATCAGTGGAACGGCGACATCATCGGCGAGGCCGGCACCGGGGCGGAGGTGGAATTGATCGCCCTCATCCTGCACGCCCTTCAGGGCCTGGGACTGGGCCCCGAGGATGTGGTGGTGCGCATCAGCGACCGGAGCTTCTGGCATCGCTTTCTCGCCGGGCAGGGGGTGCCAGAAGGCGAGTATGAACCGGTTCTTCAGGCCCTGGATAAGATGGAACGGGTGCCGGAGGAGGAAACCCGCAAGAAGCTGGGCCACCTGGCCGACCCGATTTACGAGGTCATCGGGCAGGGGGGAGCGGCGGTCCAGGACGGACATCTGATCGAGGTTCAATCCGGACTCGCGGCCATGGGCCTGGCCGATTACCTGGCTATCGACTTGAGCATCGTCCGCGGACTGGCTTACTACACGGGAATTGTTTTTGAGGTGCATGACCGCCGGGGAGAATTCCGGGCCATCGCAGGCGGAGGGCGCTATGACGGATTGCTCCATCAGTTGACCGGCAACGATCTGCCGGCCGTCGGCTTCGGGATGGGGGATGTGGTCATTTCCGAATTGCTCCAGGCCCGGGGACTGGGCGGTGAAGCCGTACCTCTTCCCGGCTACTACCTGGTCATCGCCGATGAGTCGGTGCGCCCGCAGGCTCTCGACCTCGCCACCCGCCTGCGCGCCGCCGGATACCGGATTGACTACCCGTTGGCCGCTTCTAAGGTCGGAAAGCAATTTCAGTCCGCAGAGGAATTGAATTATTCCGAAGCACTGGTCCTGGACGCATCCGGCATCGCCAGCGGGATCTATGGATTAAAAGATCTGCGGAAGCGGGAGCAGCGGCAGGTCCGCCTGGAATGGAAAGAAGGTCAGCCCGTGTGGCCGACCGTTGATGAACTATGAAACGAACACACCATTGCAACGAATTAAAAAAAGAACACCTCGGAGCCCGGGCCACCCTGATCGGGTGGGTCGATTCCCGCCGCGACCACGGGGGTGTCATTTTCATCGACCTGCGCGACCGCGAAGGCCTGACCCAGATTGTCTTCAATCCCGAAACCGCCCCCGAAGCCGCCGCCCAGTCCCATGACCTCCGCTCCGAATTTGTCGTCGAAGTGGAGGGCGAGATCGTGGCCCGCAGCGCCGAAACTGTTAATGCGAATCTCGGAACCGGTGAAATCGAACTACTGGCCGACCGGCTGGTCATCCATAACCCGTCGGAGACACCCCCCTTCCCGCTCGATAAGGAAGGCGTCAATGAAGATCTCCGCCTTCAATACCGCTACCTCGATCTGAGGCGGTCCCGCATGGCCGCCAACCTCAAGACCCGGCACCGGACCGCCCGCGCCGTGCGCGAATATCTCAACGATCAGGCCTTTCTCGAAATCGAGACCCCGATTCTTTTTAAAAGCACCCCGGAGGGAGCGCGTGAATTCCTCGTCCCCTCCCGCCTCAACCCGAAGAAATGCTACGCCCTCAGCCAGTCGCCGCAGCAATACAAGCAGCTCCTGATGGTGGCCGGACTCGAACGCTACTACCAGATTGCCAAATGCTTCCGGGATGAAGATCTCCGCTCCGACCGCCAGCCGGAATTCACCCAGATCGACCTCGAAATGTCCTTCATCAGCCGGGAGGATATGTATAACCTTATCGAAGGCATGATGGCTCGGGTCTGGAAGGAAGTGCTCGATGTCGATCTTACCCTCCCGTTCCCCCGCGTGCCCTTTGCCGAGGTCATGGACACCTACGGGATCGATAAGCCCGACCGCCGGTTCGAAATGAAACTGGTCGATCTGACCGATGACTTTAAATCCAGCGAATTCAAAGTCTTCCGCACCGCCGCCGATCAGGACGGCAGTGTCGTCAAAGCCATCAATGCCAAGGGACTGGCCTGCATCACCACCGGGCAGATCGAAATGCTCACTGAACTGGCCCAGGGCCTGGGTGCCAAAGGACTGGCCTGGATCAAAGTCGAGGACGGCACCTGGAAATCCCCCATCGTTAAATTCTTCTCCGAAGATGAGAAAGCCGCGCTAACCCGGAAACTCGACATCGGGGAAGGGGATCTCATCCTTTTTGGAGCCGATGAGTGGCTGCAAGCCTGCGAGGTCCTCGGGCAGGTTCGCCTGAAGTGCGCCGAACTCCTGAAAGCGGTCGGAAAATTGACGCTCGATCCATCTCGCTATGATTTCCTCTGGGTGGTGGACTTCCCCCTCCTCAGCTACGACCGTGAGGCCAAACGCTACGTGGCCACCCACCACCCGTTCACCTCCCCGGTCAGCGAGGACATCCCGCTGCTCGATTCCGATCCCAAGGCCGTCCGCGGCCAGCACTACGACCTGGTCCTCAACGGGGTCGAACTCGGAGGTGGCAGCATCCGTATCCACCAGGCCGAGGTGCAGAAAAAACTCTTCACCGACCTCCTGAAAATTTCCGCCGACATCGCCGAGTCCCGCTTCGGCTACCTCGTCGAGGCCCTGCGCTACGGAGCCCCGCCCCATGGCGGCATCGCCCTCGGCCTCGACCGCCTCATCGCCATCCTCACCAACAGTCCCTCCATCCGCGACGTCATCGCCTTCCCCAAAAACAGCCGCGGCATCGACCTCATGAGCCAGGCCCCCGGCGAAGTCGAACCCAACCAACTCCGCGA
>CAYTLD010000139.1:0-5432 GCA_964438585.1 uncultured Blastochloridaceae bacterium
CCAGATCCACATCTCCGGTGGTGTAGCCACCTTCGGTATATTCTTCGACGGTCGCTCCGCCGTATTGAATCATTTGGTAGCCTTTTAATTTAAAAGCTCTACTGACTTTCGCGGCAATCCGTCGTCTCTGTTCCCGGTTGTCCATAGTGTCCATACCTTTCTCTGAGCAAAGTCTTCTTGAAGCCGGACTTATATAGTTGCTGATCCAGGGGAACCCGCTTCACCAGGCCCAAACGCAGGGCCAGTTTCCGCCGTTCTTTGGCAGACTGATCCCATTCTTCCTGTGTGTAGCTTCGACTCATACTTTCTTTATAACAGGGGCAGATTCTTTCATCAAGGCAGTTGCCAGATGAAAAATTTGACGCTTTAATTCCAACCTGCATGCAGAGTCAATTGGAAAAAATTCTCATTCTCCAGGACCGTGATCTGCGCTTGGCCCGGATGCGAAAGGAACTCGCACAATTGCCCCGCGAAGCGGCCCTGATCGAATCTAAACTTAAAACCCAGTCCACGGACTACGAGGCGCATAAAAGTCAGGCGCAACACATCGAAGCCCATCGCCAGGCCCTCGATCTCGAAGTCAAAGCACGCGAGGAGAAAATCAAGAAATACCAGAACCAGCAACTTCAGACGAAGAAGAACGAGGAGTACCAAACCCTCGGCAATGAAATCAAGAACGCCAAGACTGAAATCAAACAGCTCGAGGACAAGGAACTCGATCTGATGGAAAAATACGAGGAGGCAAAAAAAGCACTCGAAGCCGAGGAAGTGAATGTCCGGGAATACGAGACAGCGGCCTCCAAGCGGCGTGATGACCTGAAAAAGAAGGAAGCCAAGCTCAGCGAGGAATCCGAACGTCTGGAGAAAGAGGTGGCCGAGCTTGAGGAACAAGTCGATAAGCAGTCCCTCCGGCTCTACCGTCGGCTGATCGAGAGCAAGGGAGATGCCGCTGTGGTGCCGGTAATTGGAGAAGGCACCTGTGGCGGGTGCCACATGAAATTGACCCAGCAGGAAGTGCTCGAAGCCCGGCGAGGAACCGGTATCGTCCAGTGCAGCAATTGCGGGCGGATTATCTACTGGCAGAACGAATTTGCCTGAGAGGCTGTCTAAAATTAAATTTCGAAATCGGGCGTTTCCTCTTCGAGTTCACCCCGGCGGTAGCGGCCCCAATAATCCTTCAGAGCGGATTTGACTTTGTTGGCCAGGAGGACGCCGCCGAGGATGTTGGGAAGCGCCATGGACAGGAGCATGGCGTCAGCGAAATCAACGACCGCCCCCAGGCTGACAATCGTCCCGAAAAAAACAAACAGCACAAAGACGATCCGGAAAATAATCACCGTTTTCAGGCCGAAGAGGTAACCCCAGGCTCGTTCGCCATAGTAGCTCCAGGAAAGCATGGTCGAGAAAGCGAAGAGGACGATGCAAATGGACAGGATGTAGGGGAAGAATGAACTCAAGGCCGGAACCTGCTGGAAAGCATAGAGAGTCACGGCCGCCCCGCCCCCTTCAATATCGGCCTGATGCGCTCCGGTAATCAGAACCGCCATCCCAGTCATAAAACAGACGACGATGGTATCGATGAAGGGTTCCAGACTGGCCACCATCCCCTCACGCACCGGCTCGGATGTCTTGGCTGCCGAATGGGCAATGGCCGAGGAGCCCAGCCCCGCTTCGCTGGAAAAGGCGGCCCGCTGGAACCCGACGATCATGGCTCCAATCAGGCCCCCGTAGGCCGAGTCCATTGAGAAGGCATCGCGGAGCACTTCCGCCACTAGTCCCGGAACCTCGGTGATATTCGAGATGACGATGACCAGGCAGGCGCTGACATAGAGGATGGCCATGAAGGGCACAATCCGGGAGGTCGCCGCGCCAATGCGGGTAATGCCTCCGATGATGACCACCGCCACCAGGGCTGCCATCAGCATCCCGAAGCCAAAACTGACTTGGACGCGCAGCGCATCTGTGTCGCCGCTGGCATGGGGTGCGATAAAGGTGGAATAGAATCCCTCGAAGGCCTGGTTGGCCTGAAACATATTCCCACCCCCCAGAGAGGCCGCCATGCAGAAGAAGGAGAAGACCACCGCAATCGTTACTGCCACCTGCTTCCAGCCGCCACCTCTTTCACTCAGCCCTCTGGAAATAAAATACATCGGGCCACCGGAAATGGAACCATCCGCATTTTTGACCCGATATATCTGTGCCAGAGTTGATTCGTGAAACTTGGAGGCCATGCCAAAAAAACCAAGAATCATCATCCAAAAGAGGGCTCCCGGCCCACCGACCACCATGGCAATAGCCACCCCGGCAATATTTCCCAGGCCCACGGTGGCGGAAAGTGCGGAGGTTAAGGCGCGGAACGGCGTAATATCCCCATCGTGCTTATCGTGCTCATACCGGCCAAGGACCGCCTTCCAGGAATGAAAAAAGCCTCGGATGGGAATGAAGCGGTGATAGACCGAAAAGAAAATCGCCCCGCAGGCGAGGTAAACTACCAGGAAAGGCAGGGTCGGGCCGGTGGCCACCAGTTCACCGGTCTCGGGATCGGGAGACTTCTCCTGGAAATAGCCCCGCGATAAATCAAAGAACAGGATCTTAAAGATCACCTTATTAATTCCTCCCAGCGAGCTGTCCAGGGTTTCGGCCAATTGCTCCTGAGAAGATTGAATCAGTTCGGCCATTTCCGGGGAGGCGGGCGTCCCGTCTCCGGATTCCTGGCTCTGGAGAGTTCCGGTCAAAAACACGATGCCCGGAACAATGATTAGTCCTAACGTCTTCAGATGCATTAAACCTTTTCCCAGACAATGCCCTGCTTGCCAATCCGATTTTTCGCGTGGTAGTATCAAGGATTAACCATTATTAAATATGCCCACATCCCGACAAACCACTCTCGAGCGCGAATCCTCCCTGGTCGGCTCCTCACTCCACACCGGCAATGAAGTCCGCCTGACCTTGAAGCCCGCACCCGCCGGCACCGGCATCCAGTTCAAGCGGATCGACCTCACCGACCAGCCCACCATCCCCGCCCATGTCGAATACGTAAAGCAGGTCGAACGGGCGACGACGATCAGTGACGGTGCCATCAAAATTCACACCATTGAGCACCTGCTCTCCGCCTTGCGCGCCATGGAGGTGGACAATGCCGTGATCGAAATGGACTCCAACGAGCCCCCTATCGGCGATGGCAGCGCGGACATTTTCGTCAAGCTGATTGAAAAATGCGGGTGCCTGCCGTTGGAAGAGCCTCGCAGCTATTTTGAGATCAAGCACCCGATCTTTGTCGAGGGCGATGACGGGGAGCACATGGTGGCCGTGCCCTATGACGGGTTTAAGGTCTCCTGCACCAATGCCAACCACACGGACCACTTCACCCAATATATGAGCCTGGATATCACCCCGGAGAGCTATGCCTCCGAGATCGCCAGGGCTCGGACATTTGTTTTCTATGACGAAGTCCAGCCCCTGATGGAAAAAGGGTTGATCAAGGGCGGCAGCCTCGAGAACGCCATCGTGATCCGGGGCGAGAGCGTCCTGAGCAAGGAGCCCCTGCGCTATAGAGACGAATTCGTCCGGCACAAAATTCTGGATATTATCGGAGACATTTCCCTCTTCCCGCTCCCGATCAAAGCCCACATTATCGCCGCCAAGCCCAGCCATTCCCTCAATTCCAAGCTGACCCGGGAGATCGTCAAGGCACACAAGAACTACCTGGCCGGGCTCTTCCCGGTTGAAGATATTCCCCGCGGGGAGGCAGGCATCGATATCAATGAAGTGATGCGCATCATGCCCCACCGCTATCCGTTCCTGATGATCGACCGGATCGTCAAGTTCGAGGGTGATCACAAGGCGATTGGCCTCAAATCCGTCACCATCAACGAGCCCTTTTTTCAGGGCCACTTTCCCGGTCACCCGGTCATGCCCGGTGTGCTCCAGTTGGAAGCCATGGCCCAGGTCTCCAGCCTCCTCCTCCTCCGTCAGGCGGATAATGCGGGGCGGGTCGGCTACTTCCTCAGTGCCGACAAGGTCAAATTCCGCCAGCCGGTCTTCCCGGGAGATACCCTCTTTATCCATGTGGAAATGATCAAAAACCGGGGAAAAATCGGGAAGGCCCAGGCCAAGTGCATCGTCAATGACGCGGTCGTCTCAGAAGGTGAGTTGACCTTTGCCATCCAATAGCCCGATACTCCGCATCGACAGACCATGGCCATTCATCCCACCGCAGTCATTTCCGACAAGGCGAAAATCGCTGAAGACGTCGAAATTGGCCCCTACTGTGTTATTGGCGATAATGTCGAGCTGAGCGAGGGAAATGTCCTGCGCAATCATGTCACCCTCATCGGGCCCTCCGTGATCGGGAAAAACAACCTCTTCCACCCCTATGCCGTCATCGGCAACAAGACCCAGGATCTCAAATATGAAGGTGAGCCCACCCACTGCCGGATCGGCAATGGGAATGAATTCCGCGAATTCGTCACCGTCAATCGAGGCACCGGGAAAGGGGAAGAAACCCGAATTGGCGACCATAACCTCTTCCTGACCTACAGCCATGCCGCCCACAATTGCGTGGTCGGGAATCACACCATTTTCTCGAACAACGCCACCCTGGCGGGACATGTCATCGTTGAGGATCATGCCATCATCAGCGGATTCGGAGCGGCCCACCAGTTCTGCCGGATCGGACGCCATTCGATGGTTGGCGGCTGCACGAAAATCGTCCAGGACGTTCCTCCCTATTTTATTGCCGATGGCAATCCGGCCGCCGTCAGATCGATCAACCACATCGGCCTTCAACGCCGGGGGTTTTCCGAGGAGACCCTTTCCACCCTCCGCAAGGCCCTCCGCATCCTCTATGACAAGGAATTCAACACCTCCCAGGCCTTGGAAAAACTCGAAAAAGAACTCGACGGTGTCGAAGAAGTCCGCCACATCATCGACTTTGTGCGCAACTCCCAGCGCGGCATCATCCGCTGAAACTGAATGTCATGCTATGTCTTTAGCGCAATTTGCATTTAAATTTCCACATTCATGGAAGATGAGGTGGGCGCAGTCTCTAGACAAGCCGATTACCATCCGTGACTTGCGGCTTGCGTAGAGCCGCCGTCGCTCTGCTGAGCTATGGCGGTTTTTCTGGGGTTCGAAGTTTCAGTTGGAGTCGCAGAGTTTGCCCATTCCCCGCCCCGTAGGGGTGATCCAAGGTAGCCGTGGGTTTCAACCCACGGTGGTTTGCATCATCCGATGCGCGTCACGTCAGTGACGCAACAGCCCGCTCATTTCTCCCGCCGTGGATGATGATCCCTCTCATTTTCATCTGCGTCGC
Organism: uncultured Blastochloridaceae bacterium; assembly: GCA_964438585.1. GTDB lineage: Bacteria > Verrucomicrobiota > Verrucomicrobiia > Methylacidiphilales > JBCBYL01 > JBCBYL01. The sequence continues at coordinate 5,315 of CAYTLD010000139.1, forward strand.
CTTGGATCGAATCTCCTAACTTCCTGCGAGTTGCGTCGCGATGCGACGCGGTTCTTTCTCTCGTCTCTTTCCGTGGATTAAAATCCACGGCTACCTTCGATGGTCCCTACGGGACCTC
>CAYTLD010000140.1:0-5300 GCA_964438585.1 uncultured Blastochloridaceae bacterium
GACGTAAAAGGGATGCAGCGGCTCGACTGCCTGGGCGGTCTGGCAAAATCGTGGAATCCACTGCGTGAAGTGATCGCTGGTAAAGCGGTGGAAATGGCCGCGCCAGGTCCCGGCCTGATCGGAATTCCTGGCGGAGAGACTTTGATGGACGACGTAGTAGAGGAATTCGCACTCGTTGACGATGTGGTCGGGCGCATCACAGGGCTGGTCGTCACGGGGGGCCAGACCGGCCTCCGCATAGTGCCGGGCGACTTCCTGGCTGATCGCACCCATCAGCCGTTGCTCCGGGTCGAGGTAGAACGAGGCGTAGGGGGCGGCAAGAATTTCGAAAGGCCCGAGGAAGAGGCGGGCGTAGTCACGTAGGAGGGTGTTGGGATCGGCATCCAGAGCAGCCTCCCACTCGCGCATTAGATCTGTGCCCTGCGGGTTGAGGTCGAGTGCCGAGGCGTCGAGTGCTTCCCGCAGGAGGCGGGGTTCATCTCCGGAGAAGCCATCCGGCTGCTGGAAGGCGCGGCCGAGCAGAAAGCAGAGATTGGCCAGCGGGGCATCGAGGCGGGGCTCAGTAGTCACGGATGTAGGAGACATTGGGGCGGGTTCCTTTTTCCGGTTGGAGGACACGGGAGGCGTGCTGGCGCAGGGCGCGGGCGGGAGGGCTTTCCGGGTCGTTTTTATCGCCGAAGATACGGGCATCGGCAGGGCAGGCCTCGACGCAGGCGGGGATATCACCGTCGCGCAGGCGGTGGTCGCAGAAGGTGCATTTTTCCACGACGCCCTTGGAGCGGATGCCGGGATAGGTGGTCTCACGGTTGGGGTTATAGACGGGAATCGGAACGTCGGCCGCTTCGGCTACTTCCTCATGGGTGGAGGTGCAGCCGGGGATGGCGGGCTTGTCGCCCGACCGCAGGTGACGGTGGGGGCGGTCCTTATTGAAGTAAATGACACCGTAGGGGCAGGCCTGCTGGCAGGCGCGGCAGCCGATGCACTTATCGGCATCATGGAGGGTAAGCCCGGTTTCATCTTCCTTATGCATGGCAGTGGTGGGGCAATGGGCCACGCAGGGCGCGTCTTCACAGTGATTGCAGAGGGTCGGGATGTAGCGGAAGGAGGTCTCAGGAAACTTGCCTCTGGTCTCGAGGATGTGATTCGACCAGGCGAAGCTGTGCTGGACGTTATTCTCACGCTTGCAGGCGATGTCGCAAGCGGCGCATCCGACACAGCGGTGGAGGTCGATGACCATGGCGTATTGTTTTTTTCGAGTCATTGGTTGGTCTCCGGAAACGGGTTCATGGGGCAGGCGTCTAAACTTTCTCGATTTTCACCCGGGCGGGGCCTCCGTGGCGGGCGGTGGATCCGCTCAGGCGGTCGTATTCGGGTGGCAGGATGGCGTTGTTACTGCCTCCGCGAGGCAGGCGTTTATTAAAGTCAGCGGCGGCGATACGTCCGTAGGCCCAGTGCCCTTGGCCGAAGCACTTAGTCACGGTGCCGGGGCGAACTCCTTCCCAAAGCTTGAGGGTGACGGTCATGGTGCCGGTGGTGGAGGTGACTTTGATCTGATCCTGATTATGGAGGCCGAGGCGGGCGGCATCATCGGGATTCATCTTGAGGACGTCATCCCAGTTTTCATCACCCGGATCGGAATTCTTATGGGCATGATACCAGGTGCAGTTGGCGGAGCGGCCCTCGCGGTTGAGGCGGCTGCGGTGCTCGAAGAATATGAAGGGGAATTCCTTCTCATCGCCGTGGCGCAGGGCCGGCTCGAAATGCGGAATGAAGGCCTGCTCGCCGCGGGCGGTGTAGTTGGTGGCGGCGAGCACCTCATCGACGCTGACGCTGTGCTTTTCGGCATGGCCGGTGAGGGCTTGCTTCAGGGTGTCGCTGTAGAACTCGAACTTGCCGGTGACGGTTTTGAACTTACCCCAGCGTTGCTGATACTGGTAGCGGTGGCTGTTCCAGACCCCCTTGGCGACAAAGTCATTCCACCCCTGGAGCTTGTCGCCATATTTTCCGTAGTCCGGATGGGAGGCGTCCCAGCAGGGGCGGGTCAGAATTTTGACGGCGGAGAGGGCGAACTCCGACTCGTTGGCCGGGGCGAGCCCCGTTTCCGGATCGGCAAACTGCTCCTTGAAGTAGCGGTGGAGGTTATCGAAGCCTTTTTCAGCCAGCTTTTCGGCCAGCATCCAGGGGATTTCTGTTTCATCCTGGCGCACATCCCAGATGGGTTTGACCACCGGCTCAGTGAGGGTGCTGTAGCCGTAGAGGTTCTGCTTGTTCTTGAGAAAGCTCCACTTCTCAGCGATCTGGTGCGCCGCCGGCAGGACGATGTCGGCGAAGTGCGACATCTCCGAGGCATTGGTGGTGATGTGGGCGAAGAAGGGGATCTTACTCAACGCTTTTTCCCAGCGCTCCGAACCTGAGCAGGAGAAGGCAAAGTTGGCCCAGTTGGCAATGGCCACTTTGATCTCGTAGGGATCCTCGTCGAGTATGGCGTCCGCGGTATTATTGGTGACGACTCCGCCGCCGCTTTTCCCGCCTTTCAAGGCCGGAAAGACGAGGGTGCCGCGCTGGTCGATTTTTTTCTCTTTGCTCCTTTTGACGGCGAGTTCGTCCTGGTAGGCACTGAAGTCGGGAATGCTATCGGCAACGACCTTGCTGCTCTGGACGGTGCCGCCGATGTGATCGGCTGAGCCGACGAGGCCGTTGAGTGCGTGAGCCGCCATGGCGGCATAACCACCGCGTGCCTGCATACAGGCTCCCGGAGACAACCAACTGATGGCGCGGGGCGCGGCTTCGGCAAACTCGATCGCCACCCGGCGGATCTGTTCGGCAGGCAGGCCGGTGTGCTCTGCCGCCCACTCCGGGGTGCGGTCTTTCAATTCCAGATTCCACCAGCGGACCAGGCCACTGCTGTGGTTTTCCTTGAAAGTAGCTTCATCGACGTTTTCGCCGGGGATGAAGCGGTTCTGCCCATCGGTAAAGTCACCGACGAATTCGCGGCTCCAGAGCCCGGCTTCGACGATGGCGTGGGCCATGGCCACGGCGAGTGCGGCATCCTCGCCCGGAATGACCGGCAACCAGTGGTCGGCCTTGGCGGCGGTGGCGGAGAGGCGCGGGTCGATGACGGCGATCCTGGCCTGATCACGCACCTTGCCCCAGACATTGATGGCGTGCGGGACCTGGCGATTGGAAGAGAGAGGATCCGCACCCCAGCAGAGGACATAGCGGGTGTTTTCGAGATCGTAATCGCGGTAGTCCCAAAAGCCCTCGGTGTAGTAGGCGCCGAATTTTTCGCCCTCGGCGCAGATGGCAGAGTGGCTGATGCCGTTGGGCGAGCCGAAAATTTTAGGCATCGCGGAGTAAAGGATGTCGCGCATGTAACTGTAGCGCCCGCGCATGTAGAGAAATTTATGGGTCTCACCGGTGGCCCGCAGCTCCATCATTTTATCAGCAATGGTATCCATGGCTTCGTCCCAGGAAATGGGCACGAAGCCCGGATCTTCGTTGCGCCCTTTTTTCGGGTTGGTCCGTTTCATGGGCACTTTGACGCGGTCGGGGTCATAGAGCTGCTGGAGGGAAAGGTGGGGGCGCGGACAAATTTTTCCGTGGTTGGCAAGGCTGAAGGGGTTGCCGCGCACGTCGATGACCCGGTTATTGAGCACTTTCAACTGGACGGGGCACCAGGAGGTGCAGCCCTGGCAGGTGGAGGCGAACCATTTACCGGCCAACTTCTGTGCCGCTTCCGGGGAGGCGGCCTGGGCGAAGCGACTCAGCAGAGGGTTCCCGGCCAGGCCGCAGATCAGGCCGGCACCCGTCAGATTGCGGATAAAGGACCGGCGGTTGAGTGCCTGCGGTGCGCTGATGGATGGATTCATGGATTCTCTCATAATGATGTCATTCTAAAAATTAAGGGCCGGAGGAATTTCAACCTGGCCGCCCAGTAACAGTGCGAGCCGGAAGAAAAAGGCTCCGATGAAAATGCAGGCGCTGCTGGCAGCGATGATGCGAATTTGAAGCCGCCGGTGGCTGGACTCCCCGGTCAGGATGGAATACGATCCGAGGACGAGCGGCAAAATGAGTCCGAGGCCGATTCCCAGCCCCCAGAAGACCGGCCCGTAGGATTCATTGGCGGCTTCCAGTGCCCGTTGTGCCGGAGCCCCGCCGAGGCGCAGGTCGAGCCACCAGAGCAGGAAGGTGCCCAACTGAAGAACCAGCAAGCCGCCGAGAACATTGCGCACCATCACGATATCGTCGAGGAATTCAGCCACGTGCTCCTGCTGATCCAGTCGCCCGGCCAGCTTCATGCGCCCGAGGTGAACCAGCATCACCACCGCGATCCCGCTGGTGCAGAAACTTAAGAGCGCGGCAATCACGGTGGGTCCGGTATTCCATAAGGGATGGGAGACCATGGTCGATAGCAGCATTCCGTGGTAAGCGCCGACAATCACAGCCAGTGGAGCCAAGGCCCAACCCAGCAGACGTCGCTGCGCCACCCATCGATCCGGAACAAGCCACAGGCAGGCGTAAAAAAATCCGCCCGCAACCACCATGGGCTGGAAAATACTGCCCCACCAGAGTGGTGAAGTCAGATTGATATTCAGGTAGCTGTGATAGGCGTGAAATGGTCGGCCCAGCTTGATCATAATCAGAAAAAGCCCGGCCGCGATGAGAAAGGGCGAAAGCCAGGCCGCGGTGTGACAGATGCGGCGGTATTTACCGTGCAAGCCGAAGTCCAGCAGAATGGCAAATAGCAGAGCACCTACCCCGGCACCGCCGAGGAAAAGATCGAGTGCCACTTTCCAGTCCCAGTAGGGACCATGTTGGGTAATGAATACAATTTCTTCAGTCATTATGGTTGTCCTCAGAATCAGAATGGTGAACGAGCGCGTGTGAAACCGAAGGGGAGGCGGGCCGGGCGGTGGAGTGCACGCAACACTGGCCCAACGTTCCCCGCCGGCGTTCAAAGTCAATGCAGGCCGCGAGCGTGATCCCGGACAGTTTTTGGCCTATGGCTAGACGCTCTACTTTCCAGAAGTCATGAGCCGGACAGGCGCGCTCGTCGCTGCATAAATCCTGCCCCAGCAAACAGCCCCGGTTCCAGTCCTTGCCATCGATTGCCTCCGTGATCTCCAGGAGCGTAATTTTTTCCGGACTGCGGGCCAAACAGGTGCCGCCCGCCCAGCCGCGCTTGGAACTCAGAATGCCCGCATCGACCAGTTTTTTGAACACCTTAGTCAGGTAGGCGGGTGGCACCTGGGCGCATTCCGCCACCTCCCGGACAAAGTGCATGTCCCCATCTTCTGACA
>CAYTLD010000141.1:0-5290 GCA_964438585.1 uncultured Blastochloridaceae bacterium
ATGGCCTGCCCGAAGCGGCGAACTATTTCGATATCGATTCCCTGCTGTTGACCGGAAGCGGTCACGAATGAGAACGGCGGCCAGTCAGCGGTGTAGGCCACCCGCAGCTTCTCGCGCGACTCGACCCAATGTTTTTCTTCCGGTGACAAGGAAAGAGGGGGGACGGGCAACATCTCCAGATGCCGGGCTTGCATGGAGGCAACCCCAACCAGAAAAAGCAGGCTCAATAGTGATTGAAGCTTCATAGGTGCCCTTTCACGAGCAAACCCTAGCCGCGCAACGCCACCTTGTCACCACTCCTTTGCTAAATCCTCCAGGGCCATTGTCTTAGAGGCTGTCTAAAAAAATGGAAATTGGCCGTGATTGAAAGTTGACGCCTAATTGATACTGAGATACAGTATCAGCCATGACTGAAAAGACAACTATCCTCTTTGCCACCCAAATGGGTGCATCACAGGAACTTGCCGGCCGCGCTGCGGATGATTTGGAAAATGATGGAATCCAGGCTGCGGAAAGAAATATGAATGAATATTCTATTGATGAACTCAAGAATGAAGAAAATGTTCTCATTATTGCCAGCACCTGGGGGGACGGCGAACCGCCGGATGACTGTGAGGATTTTTACAAAGCTCTTTCAGAAAGCCCTCCTTTGAATCTCAAAGATATCCGGTTTGCTGTTCTGGCTCTGGGGGACCGGTCATACGATCTATTTTGTGAGTTCGGTAAAAACCTGGATGAAGAATTTGAACGGCATGGAGCCCAGCGTCTTTTGGAGCGGGTTGATTGTGATCTGGACGAGCAGGAAAGATATCCGATCTGGATAAAACAGTTGAGTGAGTGCCTGAAGAACTCTGCCACATCAATGGTCTCCTGAGCATGGACAAGGTGAGTGAAAACTGGGATCGGGTTCAGATTCCGATTCCGCCTGGTGTGTACGGCGGACTCGACACTTATTTTCCCGAGGCTCAGCCTGGGGGGGATTCAAGTTACCACTTGGAAATTGCGCGGACGTGGATCGAGTCCCTGGCGCAGTTTCGTGGCTTTGGGCCATATTTTTTGCTCAGCACGAGCGGTAGCATGACAACAGGCAAATTTTACAATGATCTACTCTTCCATGCAGACGATGAACTGATCGGGGAGATCGATGGGTGCTTACTCATCAATCCATTATGTGTTTCCTCCATGGTGGTCTGTGAAGAGAGAGCCATCTCCGGGGACTGCATCATCAGCGTCCAGTTATTCGATGCCACCTATCGCGGGTTCGTCAAAATTTGCCTGTCGAGCCGATCCAACCTCGAGGCATTCGCCGCCTGGCTTTCACAGGCGATGGAACGCGAAAAAGCCTCTACGAAACCGGAAGGAATGGCCTCGTTTCTGGAAGCTCAGTGTGACGGGAGGGAGCGGCGGAAGCAGCAAGGTCATTGCCGGAAAGTGTGTGATGGAGCATGCCAGCCTTTCCCGAAACAGAAATTTCAGGATCTGCTTGATCTGGCCCAAAGGCTGAACATTCCTCTTGAATTCCAAGGTTTTTCCCCGACCTGCTGGAGGGGAAATACGGTTGACTCATTTCATCAAACCAATGGGCGGAAAATAATTTACCTCGAATCCAACGACACCAAGGTATCCTTTGACGAAACAAAAATTAAACGCCTTCACCTTGGAAAACCGGCAAATTGCCCGGACCATCCCTATGCTTTGAATATCCATGAGTGCTGTGATTCCTGCAGAACCGTGGTGGTGCCGGCCCTTGCTTTCCCGGATAAGCTGCTCACTGAATGGAACGCCGGGATTGAATCGCTCATCGATGAGGGATGATCCCTTCTATCCTGCCGAGCAGCGGAAGAAGCCGCGGTCGGCGGGGCCCTCACGGGTGAGTTTCATGGCCAGGCCGAACACGGAGGTAACGACCTCCTCGGTCAGGCATTGTTCCACCGGGCCGGAGACGGTCTCCTTCCCCTGGTCCAGAACGAGGACGGAATCGCTGTAAGTCAGGGCCATATTTAAATCGTGCATAATGACCAGGACGGCCGCTCCTTTGCGGGCATAGCTGCGGCAGATATGGAGGACGTCGTGCCGGTGCTTGAGGTCGAGGGCGGAGGAGGGTTCATCGAGGAGGAGGGTTTTTTCCTCAACCCGTCCATCCTCACCCTCAAGTTGGGCCAGGGCGCGGGCCAATTGAATGCGCTGCTTCTCACCGCCGGAAAGGGTCGGGTAATCGCGGTCGGAAAATGCGGTCATTTCGACCTGCTCCAACACCTCCGCGACCACTTCCTGATCCCGCGCGGTTTCCTTCCAGCCAAAGAACGGGGCCCGTCCCATCATAACCACATCCCGTGCGCTGATCGGAAAGGGGATGTGGTAGTTCTGATTCATGGCGGCCCGTCGGCGGGCCATCGTGGCCAGCCCGGCTTCCCGCATCGGTTCCCCATCCCAGAGCACCTCGCCCCGATCCGGAGACATCTCACCGGTCAGGATTTTAAACAGGGTCGATTTCCCGGCTCCATTGGGCCCGAGGACCGCCAGCACCTCACCGGCGACGGGAGCCAACGAAACGGCATCCAGCACCGTCCGCTTTTCAAAGTCCTTGCTGACCTGGCGTGCTTCGATCATGGGTTAAAAGAAAATCCGCCTCCGCTCCCGGAAAAGGAGCCAGAGGAAAAAGGGCGCACCGAAGACAGCAGTGACCACACCGAGGGGCAACTCCACCGGTGCCACCACCGTCCGGGCCAGGAGGTCGCTGAAGACGAGCAGGACCGCGCCGAGGATGGCACTGCCGGGCAGCAGCACCCGGTGGTCGGCACTGATAAACAGCCGCACGATGTGAGGCACCACCAGGCCGACAAAGCCGATCATCCCGGAGACCGCCACCCCGGCTCCGACGGATGCCGCGCAAAGAACAATAATCCAGCGCTTAAGCACCGAAACGTTCACGCCCAGTTGGGCCGCCTCGGATTCGCCGAGGATGTAGAGGTTGAGCGGCTTGCCCAGCCAGGGCATAGCCAGGATGGGTGCCAGGACCAGAGGAAGGACGACGAGGATTTCCCGCCAACTGGAAAACCCGAGACTCCCCATCATCCAGAAGGTGATGGACCGGAGTTGCTGGTCGTCGGAAAGAAAAATCAGGTAACTCATCAGGGCGCCGATGAGTGCATTGACCGCGATGCCGCAGAGAAGGAAGGTGACCGCGCGGATTTGGCCCCCACTGCGGGCAAGAAAATATATGGCCGTGGTCACCAGCACCCCGCCACCCAGGGCGGAGAGGCAGAGCCCGATCGATCCAGACAGAAGCCCGATCCCGGTTCCAAAACTGAGAAAGAGGACCGCGCCCAGTGCTGCTCCGGAGGAAATGCCGATCAATCCGGGATCGGCCAGCGGGTTGCGAAAAAATGCCTGCAGGATGGCACCCGCCAGGGCCAGCCCGGCTCCGACGATCATTCCCAGAACCAGGCGGGGGAGGCGAATATCCCGCAGCACCGTCAGCGCCATCGGGTCGGGTTCCTCTGCGAGCAGATTGAGGAGGGAAATGCCGGTCGGCCCCGCTTCGAGAGCACAAATGATGGCCACTCCGGCCAGAATCAGCAGGAGCAGGAGGCGCGAGCTGTGCCTGCGACTTTCCCGCTTCACATTCCGGCTGCGGCTGACGGTTGATAATCCGCATCGGGGTAAAACAACTCCGTCAGCTTGACCAACTGCGGTGCCAGTGAGGGACCGAACCCGAGGGTCCGGGCCAGATTAATACCATGCACCCGTCCCTGTTGGACCGCCTCACTGGCGGCCAGCCCGGCGTGACCACGGATGGCATCGGCGGAACGTTCCGTCCAATGCGGCCCGCCGGAGGGAACCAGAATCACGGTCGGGTTGAGCTGGAGTAATGCCTCGCGGGAAAGGGGCTTGTAGCCTTCCACTTCGGCGGCGACATTCTCACCGCCTGCCATCCGGATGACTGCGTCCGCCGCCGAGCCCTGCCCCGCGCAGAGCAGGTTGCCCCCATCGGTGGCGGAGAGGACAAAGAGAACGCGCGGTGCTCCATTCTCTCCCGCATTTCTCTTTTCCTCCGCCTCGGATTTCATCTGCTCCATGCGCGTGATTTCAGCCTCGGCAGCATCCTCCCGCCCCAGAAAGGTGCCGATGCGGCGGATGTTTTCGATGACATCCTCCCAACGGCGAGGCTCCGGAAGCCGCAGCGTCTGGATACCGGCTGACTCAATCTGCCGGATGGCCGTGTCAGGGCCTGCGGAGTCGGTCAGGATCAGATGAGTCGGACGCAGCGAGAGCACGCCTTCGCTGGAAGTCTGACGGTGGTAATTGAGCATTTCCACACCCGGTGCTCCCTCGGCAAATTCAGCCGCCGATTGATCCATCCCCACCAGCCGATCCGCCACTCCCAGGGCGATGACCGTTTCCGCTGGCTGGCTACCCAGGGTGACCAGCCGTTGGTCTGAAGCCGCGCTCGCCTCATCGTCCGGGGACGTGCAGGCCTGGAAAAAGCAGGTGCCCGCTATGAGGGAAAAGACTGCAATGTTATGGAATAGTTTGAGTGGATTGAGTTTGAGCAGCATTAGGGTCTTTCTATTCGGAGGGTCATAAATCGTTTCGTATTATCCTGCACGCGTTCGTGGTCGGCGGCAACCACTTCCTGCTCATTTCCGGAAGGAGTGGACGCATCGACATCGCCGCCATTGACCCCCACCGGAGTCGCTCCCTGAATAGATTCGACGACGGTTGTATTCAAAGCATCCGGACTGTCGCCGGCTTTGACCACGTAATTAATATCCGTCCGGTCGAGCAGGCGGGTGAAGCTGAGGGTGAGGAATTCATCACCCGGACTGCCGAAGTCGGTATCATTGATATCTCCTCGGGGGCGGAGTCCGCTGTCCTGAGTCTTCGGGAGGCCTCCGAGGCCATACTCCGTCAGGGTGTCGAGGCCGTCCTGGTCGAAGTCCGCGCTGTCGCCGGAGACGAGAGGGTTCTCCAGTTCGGCCACCGTGAAGTTGGAAGTAAGCCAGGTGTTTAAGGGAGTGGTGGCGGCCGTGAAGTTAAGGTGAAGGTCATTACCTCCGTTCTCGACGCTGACGGAAAAGGTTCCGCCTCCGAGGGGGTTGACAAAATCGGAGGTGTCGAAGGTGAACTTATCTGCGGCAAAGTTGGTGATCCCGCCAGTGGTTTCGGCAATTTTCCAGGAGTAGTCCAGGGCGGGCGAGAAATTGGAGACAGATCCGGAGGCTCCCACCGCATCGAGAGAGGCGACATTGATGATGAAGGGGCTACCGGAGGTGGCCGTGATGTTCAG
>CAYTLD010000142.1:0-5183 GCA_964438585.1 uncultured Blastochloridaceae bacterium
GGGGCGGGGAGGGGGAATTTGTTTTGGGGTCTAGAACACTAAACATATTGGCTCAGTGTGCGGCTACTCGGAGAGGAAAGTCGACTTGGCTCATAGAGCCTGCGTAAAGGCTTCGATGGAATGGCATTGAATGGCAGTGCGGAGGAGTCGGCGCAGGTGCTCCTCATCTTCGACTGCATAAATTTCCTCCAATAATCCCTGAGGCACTTTATCGAAGCGGACTTCCAGTGCTTCTACTACATAGTCTTTCAAGGCCTGTAAACGGCCTTCCTGACGGCCTTCTTGTCGACCTTCTTGTCGGAGTTTTTGGGCAAGTGTCATGGCGGTTTGTTTTAGTTGCGGTGTTTGAATTTCCTTAATATTACTTTCGACGGTATTGGTGTCAATGTCTGCGTTCATCATGAAGCGCAGCAGCATTTCGAAAATCTCCGGAGGAATCCGGGCCATCATAGACTCATCCCACACCGCCTTGTCGAGGAGGGAGTTACTGCGTTCGGCCTTCATTACCCGCAGGGTCATGATGCCCGCCGGGGTGCCTCGAATGGCATCGAACGGGATTTCCGCAAGTTGCACCAGTCGAAACACATAATCCGGAATGAATGGCCCCAGCTCCCCAGCCAGGGAGTCGGGTAGGTCAAATAGCGTAGCGAAAGAGGGTGACAATTTCCATGTGCTGTCATTCTGCGCCAGCACCACCGGCAGAATAACCGGCAGGGATGCGCACGGCACTTCCGCCTGCCGTTTTTCCCAAATGCGGACCATGTAGCGTAGCAGGCGCAGGGCGATGACCGGATCCTCGCGTGTTTGGTGCTCAAAAAGGCAGTAGATGAAGGCCTGGTGTCCGGCCAAAGGCGCACTGAAGAGCAGATCACTCTCGTGCAGGCGGAATTGCGAATCGATGAACGATCCCGCCTCCAGCTTAAGTGCCGACCAGTCCAAGGCTTCGGCCAGCGGCTCAGGCAGGTACGCCGACAAGAAGCCCGCCGCTGTCTGGAGATCACTGAAAGCCTGCTTGAAGAGCTTGTCATTCGGCTGATGCAGTGGATCGTCCTCAGGCATGATTAGCACTTAACATCAATGTGCCGGAAGTGGCAAGGTGGATTGGCCTTTAGGAAATCACAGGTGAAAGTTTCGTGGATGTCGTATTCGTCGTAGCACTCCGGCTACGACATCTATGACCGTTTTTGATGAACTGCCGTGAGTGCAAAGGGGAATAAGGGGGAAAATGAGGTAAAAGGGAATAGGAAATTATTACCTCGAAAACATCCTGCTTAATAATATGAAAAATTGGACTGACCCTTTCGGTTTTTTTTCTGATCTGGAAATTGAAGGGCCTAGGCCTGCACGGTGAGGACGACGGAGCGGGTGTCGGGGAGGGGGAATTTTTCGATGCGGAGGACGACTTGCTGGAGGGAGTGGCGCTTTTTCAGGACATCGAGGATATCGGCGGCGAGGTTCTCGATGAGATGCCGTTCGCGGGCTTGGGTGATCTCGATGATGGTTTCGCGCACCTGGGCGTAATCGATGGTGTGACGGATGTCGTCGGATTTGGCCGCTGAATCGATGTTGGGAAGCTGAAATGAAACGGTGATGACGAGTTGCTGCGGAATAGCGCGCTCGGTCGCCGGGACGCCGATATGGGCCATGACCTGGATGTCATTGATGGTGATTTGACCTTTCATGGGAGGGTTCTTTCCTGCACACAGGTGTCGATGAGGATGCGAGTGGGCTGGTTTAATTTCAGGCTGAGGGCCTCGTCCAGAGTGACCCAGCGGAATTCGTCCGCTTCCTCGTTGAGGGTGACTTCGTTCATTGAAGTTAGAGCCAGATAGTTGAGGAGGATAAAGTGGGCGGGCTTAAAAAATTCCTCTGACTGGATGCAGTCCTGGACCATGACAAAGCGGACATCGTCCAGAGCCAGGCCGGTTTCTTCTTTAATTTCACGGTGGAGGGCGTCGAGAGATGTTTCCCCGGCCTGGATCTTTCCTCCCGGGATGCCCCAGCAGTTACTCCATTTAAAAGTGCGGACCATGAGCATTTTCCGGTCCGGGTTGAGAATGAGTGCTCCCACGGTGGGGATGGGCGGAGTTTCGGGTTCGGTGCGCGTCAGGCGCAGATGATCGAGTAGGCCGCTGAGGTTTTTAAAGATGAGGTCGGGCGAGGAGCGGGTGAGTTTTTCGAGGGAATCATAACCGGTCAGAACCGCGCAACTGCGGACGCCACCGTGGCGGGCGGTTTCGATATCATGCTGCATGTCACCGACAAATACGGTTTCGGAGGGATTGAGATCGTGCTCGGCCAGTAGTTGGAGGATGACCTTGCGTTTATCAATGGCCCGGACGTAGGCCTGGGTGAAGTAGGATTTTACACCCAGACGTTCGGCCTGAACATCGAAATGCTCCGGATGAATGGTGCTGAGGAGGAAGGTCCGGATGCCTTCCTGCTGACACCAGGCCAGAATCTCACGCGCACCGGGAAGGAGGGGGATATCCTCCTGAAGAAATTTGAAGGACGTATGGTAGTAGTGATCCAGTTGAATCATGGTGGCCTCCGGCAGGTATTGCGCGTAGAAGTCCGGGAAGGGGAGGTAGAATTTTTCCCGGAATTCCTGCTCGGACCAAGCCGGTTTTCCATATTCGTGGAAGACCTCATTGGTGGCCTTGTGGACGGCACTGAAGTCATCGGCCAGGGTTCCCGACCAGTCGAAAATAATATTGTTTACAGGTGGCATGATAATCTGGTGTTCGTTAGTCCGTATCCCGGATGAGAACCTCTGTGTTCAGAGGAATCATATCATAGAGTGCGAGGATATCCATATTTCGGAGCCGGATACACCCGATACTGGCAGGGTGTCCGATCTGGTCCTCCCGGTTGGTTCCGTGCAGGTAGATGTAGCGGTCATGAGAGTTGCAGTTGCGGGGTTCGAGGCCATCGAGTCGGAGGATGCGGGTGAGAATCAAGTCCTGATCGGAGACCGGAGAATCCGGCGTCCAGAGTTCTCCGGTGGGACATCGTCCACGGAAGATGGTGCCGGTTGGTTCGCCATCGCCAACTTTCTCGCAGATGCGGTGAAGCCCCCTCGGGGTGCAGTGGCTGCCCTCCTCCTCTCCCGGTCCGTAGCGTGACGTCGAGACGGGAAAGGTCCGGATGATTTGCCGGTCCTCGAAGACGTCCAGGGTTTGACGGGGGATGGAAACCTCCAGTTTCATGGGCCGTCAGAACTGGTTCAGACGGTTGATGAGCTGGCGGAGGCGTCCGGGAGCGCGGTGGCTGAAGGGAACACAGAGGCGGGGCAGGTCGGACAGCTCGGGTTGGTTGATTTCCTCTTTGAGTGCGCGGCAGCAGTGCAGGCCGGCTGGATCGGTCAGAATATCGGAAAAATCCTCTCTCAGTCGCACGAGTGCACCATCCGGGACTTCGCGGTGGAGCCGGATCACCAGCGTCTTCCCGACCCAGCGCATGGAGTGGTAGTTGTAGTAGAAGGTACTGATTTCTTTCAGTGCTTCCTCCGGATCATCGGTGACCTTAAAAAGATTGAAGTCCGACTCGGAGACCAAGCCGTCGCGCAATAAATGCTCTTTTAGGTAACGGCTGAAGGTGTGCCAGAAATTCCCACCGGGTGCGTCGAGAAAGACCACCGGGATGATGGGAGCCTTGCCGGTCTGCAGCAGGGTGATGGTTTCGAAGGCCTCATCCATGGTGCCGAAGCCGCCCGGGCAGCAGGCGACCGCGTCCGAGTTCTTCACGAAGTTGACCTTGCGGGTGAAGAAATATTTGAAATTGATCAGCTTTTTATCTCCGGCGATGGTGGCGTTTGCTTCCTGTTCAAACGGGAGGGTGATATTGAGGGCGAAGCTTCTCTCCCGTCCGGCCCCCTCCTGAGCGGCTCCCATGATCCCCTCGCCACCTCCAGTGATGACCATAAAACCATGGTCCCGCATCAAAGCGGCGAAGCGCCGGGCCGTTTCATATTCCGGTTGGCCGGGCGGGGTGCGGGCCGAGCCAAAGATGGATATTTTCCGCACATCCCGATAGGGCTTGAAGATGGTGTCGGCGTAACGCATTTCCTTCATGGCTCGTTTGAAGAGTCGAATATCAGCTGGATGGGGCTCGTCCTTGGCAAATTTGTAGATGGCGACCAGCATTTGCCGGAATTGCTCCCGGTCATAAGAGACATCCCACTGATCCAGCAGGTGCTCAATCTGCTCGTCGAATTCCCGGGCACCAGTGGTAAATTTCGAGCTGTTCTTTGGTTTCATGATGTCAGCTCTGATCTGCGGTGGCCAGGTGGAGCGTCTCGTAGATACGCCGAGTGGCATCCGCCTTATTCAGAGTATAAAAATGAATGCCATCCACTTCTGCATCGATCAGGTCGCGGACTTGCTCGGTGGCCCAATGGATACCAACGGCGGAGATGTCATCATCGGGAGCCTTATCCACTGCCCGGAGCAGGGCGGCCGGGAAGCGCGCTCCGGCTGCGAGGTCGGCCATCCGCTGCAATCCATGGCGCGAGGAGACCGGCATGATCCCGGCAATGATAGGGACTTCGATCCCGCAGTGGCGGCAGCGGTCCCGGAAGTCGAGGAAATCACGGTTGTCGAAGAAAAGCTGCGTGCAAATATAATCAGCTCCAGCATCGACTTTGGCCTTGAGATAGTCCATTTCTTTCAAGCGGTTGGGCATAGCCGGGTGGCCTTCCGGAAATCCGGCCACCCCGACACCGAAATGCGGATGACGTTCCTTGATGAAAGCCACCAGATCGGCGGCGTAGGCAAAGCCTCCGTCTGTCGCTTTCCATTCCGTTTCCCCCTTGGGAGGATCGCCGCGTAGGGCGAGGATATTATGAGTGTGGCTGGAGTCATACTGATCGAGAATCTGGCCGATTTCCTCACGTGTCGAGCCCACGCAGGTCAAGTGGGCAGCCACCGTGAGTTCAATTTCATTGGTAATCCGTTCTACTAACTGGTGGGTCCGCTCCCGGGTGGTGCCTCCGGCGCCGTAGGTGACACTGACATAGGCCGGATGCAGAGGAACCAGTTCCGCAATGGTACGGTATAGGTCTTCCCATCCCTCCGGATTCTTGGGAGGAAAAAATTCAAAGCTGAAAACCGGCTGACCGGACTTGAGTATATTTTTAATTAGCATTGTAGATACGTCTATCAGATGGATGGACAAATGCAAAG
>CAYTLD010000143.1:0-5149 GCA_964438585.1 uncultured Blastochloridaceae bacterium
TTCTATGGGGCTGAATGATGCCGTATTCCGGGCGGTCGTTCTCCATAATTCGGCGATCTGCAGCGCGGAAAAAATCAGCATCTTCCTTTTTCCAGGGCAGATCATAATCGGTTTTGCCGATAATCGCATTGGGACTTTCGAGTCCTGCCACTCTGGCAAAGTTCGTGTTGCAGCCCAGATAAACGTATTCCCTGTTTTTCCAGAAAATATGCTGCGGAATGCTATTGATGACCGCTTGAAACAATTGCGGAGTAATCGGCAATTGTGTTTGCATCGGAAGCACCGCATTTGAAGCGTGGAGTTCCACAATTAACTATCATGCTTCCTGGCGAGAGCAGGGGCAACGATAACAGGGAAACGAACGTGTTACACTTAATTGACATTTTGGCTAAGAAAACGCCTGATACTCGGCATAAACTACTGAAAAACATCCTCGGCTTTTGCTGGATTTACCGCCACGGGTCACTATATATATTTCATGGAAGAGAGATTTGTTCTGAAATTGGAGGGGGGTGGCCATGGATTTTTTCTGACCCTGGCGAAGGGAGTCAGCGATCTGGGCCGCTCGCCCGGCTGTGCGCTCCAGGTCCAGCACCACTCCATCAGCCGAACCCACGCCCGCCTCATGAACACCGGTGAGAGCGTCTGGCTGGATGATTTGAAATCCAGTAAAGGCACCTTTGTCAATGGGCGGCGCATTGAGGAGTCGGTTCATTTGACCGTCGGGGATCGGGTTAAATTTGGCGAGGTGGAATTTAAATTCATCCAGGAAAAATCACCCCGGGACGCACGCACCTCGGAATCACTGGAATTTGTCGCCTCGAAAATCCCGGAAGACGCCCTGACCGGAATAATTGGCAGTTAATAAGGGGTTGGCCTGTCCGGGGAGTTGGCGCATAGTGAGGCTATGTCAACATCTCAACTTGAATTCAAGATCCAGGAGGATCTGACGGCGGAGGACGTGGAGCGGTTACGGGCCTCTGAAGCGGTATCGATAGATTGTGAAATGACCGGCCTGAACCCGCATCGCGATCTGCTTTGTCTGGTCCAGGTCTGTGATCATGACGGGCGGGTTAATTTCCTGCGTCGCTCCGATTGGGAATCGGCGGTTCATCTCCGTAAAATTCTCTCCGATGCCCAGGTGATGAAAGTTTTTCACTACGCCCTCATGGACTGCTCCTTTTTGATGAAGCACGCCGGGGCGGAACCCGTCAACCTCTACTGCACCAAGATTGCCAGCAAGCTGGCGAGGACCTATTCCCCGGAACATGGACTCTCCCGGCTGACCCAGGAATTGCTTAGTGTCAAGCTGGACAAAACCCAGCAGACGACGAATTGGCTGGCAGAAAAATTGACCACCGCCCAACTGAAATATGCGGCCAATGATGTCATCTGGCTCAATGAAATCCGGGCGACCCTGAATGCCCTACTCGAGCGCAAGGGCGCACTGCCCTCCGGTGTCACCTACACGGAATTGAACGAGCACTGCCGCGCGTTCATCCCCACCCTCTGTCACTTATTTCTCGGCGGCTGGAGCCTGGGTGATTCGGACCGCGCGGCGGTCTTTACCCACTGATGCGTCCTCCTAGAGAAACAGTTTGGTCCGCAAATCATCCAATCGTATTATGAAAAATATTCAAAAATGCGAGAAGCATAACCCGTCCATGAGTATAAAGAGTCATTCACGCCGTCACTTCATTAAATACACGTCCGGGGGAATTCTAGCCACCGCCCTTTCTCAGCAGATGGTGCTCGGTGCTAACAGCCGGGTGCGGCTGGGGCTGATCGGCTCTGGGATGCGTGGCACCGAATTGACCCGCACATTCATGCGCCTCGAGAATGTGGATATCGCAGCGGTATCCGATCCTGACACCGATCAGATGGATACATTGTTCAAGAAAATAGAAAAAGCCGGACAGACGCTGGGAGCAGATAAGATTCAGGACTACCGCAAATTGCTGGAGCGCCAGGACATCGATGCCGTGGTCATCGCCTCCCCCAACCACTGGCATGCACTCCACGCCATCCAGGCCCTCGAGGCCGGTAAACACGTCTATCTGGAAAAGCCGGTGACCTATTCCCTCTGGGAAGGCCAGCAGCTCGAAGCCGCTGAAAAAAAATACCCGAAACTTATTTTCGCGGGCGGGCATCAGAACCGGTCGGACCCTGGGCCCCAGCGCGGTATCGAATACGTGCAGAAGGGCAAGCTTGGAAAAATTAAGCGGGTTCGATCCCTTTGTTTCCGGAACCGGAATTCAATCGGCAAACAGGATCAGCCACTGAAACCGCCGCAGACGATGGACTATAACCTCTGGTTGGGACCAGCTGAGGATCAGCCCATCTACCGACCTAATATTCATTATGACTGGCACTGGGATTTTAACACCGGCTGCGGTGATATCGGAAACCAAGCCCCTCATGAAATCGATATGGCCTGCTGGGTTCTGGGTGATCCGGCACTGCCGAAATCGATCCAATGTTTCGGAGAGCGCTTTGCCTGGAATGATGCCGGCAATACACCTAATATCCAGATCGCCCTTTATGAAGCAGGCGGAGTCGAGTGCATTGTCGAGGTCAATGACCTAAAGTTGTCGCCGGATCGTAATGTGGCCAGCTCCCGGCTGGGAGTCGGGGTCGGGATCATCGTCGAGTGCGAAAAAGGTATCCTTAAAGGAGGCCGTGGCGGTATGCAAGTAGTCGAGCTGGACGGAAAAACCGACATCGAAAAATTCCCCGGTGACGGAGGGAAAAGTCACCAGTCCGACTTTATTCAAGCCATCATCGAGGGGAAACGGAATCTGATCAATTGCCGCATCACCGATGCCCAGAAGTCCGCATCGATCGCTCATCTGGCTAATATCAGCTTCCGCACCGGTGAAAAGGCAGACCGGTTGCCGGATCGCTTCCGGGAACATGAAGCCCTGCAAGATACTATCTCCGCGCAGGCCGAGCAGTTAAAGCACTGGGGGATCGATGATCCCAAATACGTCGTGGGTCAGGAAATTGAAGTGAATCCGGTGACGCAGACGCTCGCCACTACCGGAATCCCATCCGAAATCACCGGTCCCAGGTACCGTCAGGGCTTCGAACTATTACATTAATTCCTATTGCTATCACATGCCCGCAAGATAAGGTCGTATCATGAAACTGGCCGAATGCTTTAACCTGTCTTCTCAGCAGAAAGGTTTCACTCTGATTGAATTGCTGGTGGTCATCACCATTATCGCCATCCTGGCCGGGCTCGCTTTTCCCGCACTGACCGGAGCCATGCGGGCGGCAAAACGGGGACAGGCGAGAACCGATTGCACCAACCTAGTCATCGCCGTGAAGAATTATTACAATGAATACGGAAAGTATCCGGTCACTTCCGCCGGAGCAGACATCACCTGGGGGCCAGACAACACGGATAACAACGAGTTAATGACCGTCCTGATGGCGGAGAGCCCAACGCTCAATCGAAAGAACATTACCTTTATCGAGCCTCCACTGGCCGAGGCTGAAGGGCGGCATGGTGTCCTTGATGGCGGCGGCACAAATATCGGGGATTTTTACGACCCCTGGGGCACTCCATACTTCATCCGGGTCGATAGTGACTACGATAGCGAAATCGAGTCTCCCAAAGATTCAAGTCAGGTCTTATTCATGGGAGTCGCCGCCTGGTCCGCCGGGATGGACAATGATGACTCAACCACTCAAGACAACGTCTACTCCTTCGAGTAATAAGGTGCTACGCCATCCCCACGCGGCGTAATTGGACGGAGTAGTAGGAGCGCCCTTTGACGAGCAGGTCGGCGAGCACTACCAGGGGGGCTCCGAGATTGATGACATTCCTCTCCACCAGCAGGTGCTCGGCGGCGTCAATGGTATTCATAGGATCGTCACCGAATTCAAGATGGTAGGGCTGAATGCCGTAATTCAAGGTCAGCCGCCCGACCAGGCGGGAATCCTGGGTAAAAGCGAAGATGGGGGACCAGCGTGGACGCAGCGCGGCGCAGGTGCGGGCACTTCTCCCAGAGCGGGTAAAGATAACGATCCCTTCCGCCTCGATCTGGTCGGCGAGGTGTACAGCGGAGGCCACGACCCGGTGCCGTTCATTGCTGAGGGCGATTTTTTCATGGAAGCGGATATTCCCGGAGCATTCAACGCGGGCCGCCACCCGGTCGAGGATTTGCACACACTGAACGGGGTATTTTCCGATGGTGGTTTCTCCGGAGAGCATGACGGCATCCGCCTCCTCGAAGACTGCATTCGAGACATCGGTAATTTCCGCGCGGGTCGGCACCGGGTTCTCGATCATACTTTCGAGCATGTGGGTGGCCACGATGACCGGCTTGCGCCGGGCCACGCTGTGTTTGATGATGCGGCGCTGGACGATGGGTAGTTCCTCGTAGGGAATTTCGATGCCCAGGTCACCACGTGCGACCATGATTGCGTCGGCAGCCTCGATGATCTCGTCGAGGTTGGCTACGGCGGACTGATCCTCGATCTTGGCGATGATATCGATCTGGCCATCCGCGCCCTCAGCCTGCAGCACTTGGCGGAGCATTTGAATGTCATTGGCCTCGCGGGCGAAAGAGAGGGCGATGTAATTGACCCCGCACTCGACACCGACCTTGATGTCCTCGAGATCCTTGCTGGTCAATGCGGGCAGGTTGACCCGGATGCCGGGCAGGTTGATGTGGCGGCGGGATCCCATCGTGCCGGGTGTCAACACCTCGCATTTTAATTCGCGGTCGCTCTTCTCGCGCACGATCATGTGAATGACCCCATTATCGACCAGCACGACATCGCCGACGTCGATGTCATTGATCAGGTCATCGTAATTGGTATCGACAGAGCATTCCTCCTCGGAAACATGGCCGCGAACGGTAAAGGTGAAGGTGTCGCCTTCGCTCAGTTCGATCTGGTGATCGAGGTCACCGGTGCGAATCGCGGGGCCCTGGGTATCGAGGAGGATGCCGAGGGGCCGTTCGGCCTCTGCTTCGAGCTTACGGATTCGTTCGACGATCAGGCGCACCCAGTCGTGGCGGGCGTGGGACATGTTGAGGCGGAAGACATGGACTCCCGCCCCGATCATCTTGCAGAGGATTTCTTCCGATTCGGTGGCAGGTCCGAGAGTGGCGACGATCTTGGTTTTACGCACATCGGA
>CAYTLD010000144.1:0-5137 GCA_964438585.1 uncultured Blastochloridaceae bacterium
CGGTAGCGATCCAGCCCATCAGGTGCGAGATCTTCGCCTTCCGGCCAGCAGATACCACCTAATTCATCGGGAGCACATTGCCGGAAATACCGGATCTGGCGAAGTCGCCAAAAACGTTCGTATGCCAGTAAAGGCCGTAGATCCAGAGTTCCCATTTCCCCATTTTCCCAAACCACTCTAAGCACACCCAACTCGGCAGCTTCTACCTGAGTCACCTTGAGCCAGGGAGTTTTAACCGCTGAGTTCATCCCATTTTTCCTGAAGTTCCATCCGGTTCGCCAATATAAACTCTTTGATTTTTCTTTCCTGAGTCGGCGGCATCTGGCCTGCCATCCGTTCCCCGCTTTCAATGGAAAAAGAGCCTGCATATTCGCCATACACCGCGTGACAGTGGGGGGCACCATGGTCATCCATATACATATAAATTGAGATGCCGAAAAAAAAGGCAATTCGAGGCATAGATACAAGCTGCTCCGCAATAGCTGGCATGTCAATCGGCATGACGCGTCCGCTTACGGCAGCAGTCGTCGTCCTCGGGCTATGGCGGAGAGGCTCTTTCCAACCCCCCCGCCTCCGGCACCTCCCCTACCCCTCTTACGCATAAAGCTTCGGAGGGCAGGGGAAGAGAAATCACCCGCGATAAAATAACGCATCAATGCATTTTGTTGTGTAAATTTGTATATTGCAATCCACGTCGCTGGTTTTAGAGTAGCTTTGTGTCTGAAACTTCATCTGTCAGTCAAGTAAGCCCCAGCCAAGAGGTGCTCGAACGTCTCTTGAGAGAGCGTATTGTCATCCTCGACGGAGCGATGGGGACGACGATCCGCAGCTATGAACTGACGGAGAATGACGCGCGGGGCGACCGGTTTAAGGATGCCCCCAAGGATCTGCTCAACAATGGCGACATCCTCTCCCTGACCCGACCCGATGTCATCGCCGATATCCATAGACGCTACTACGAAGCGGGTTCCGATATTGTCGAAACCAACACCTTCTCCGGCACAGCCATCGCGCAGAGTGAGTTTTTTGTCGAGGATCCGCGCGAGACCGGCGGTCGCAAAGATCCCGAGTTTTTCGACGAAAAGGTGCTGGGGAATGAATTCCTCATCGAACTGGCCCATGACCTGAACTATCAGTCAGCCCAACTGGCCCGGAAAGAATGTGATAAGCTAGCCGAGGCGACCGGAACGCCCCGTTTTGTGGCCGGGGCGATTGGCCCGATGACCGTCTCTCTCAGCAACTCCCCCGACCCGGAGGATGCCGGATTCCGGATTGTGACTTTCCAACAAGTGCTGACCGATTATAAGCGCCAGATCCGCTCGCTCATCGAGGGTGGGGTCGATATCCTGATGGTGGAAACGATCTTTGATGCTCTCAACTCAAAGGCGGCCCTGGTGGCTTGCGAGGAAGTCTTTGAGGAGGATGGCGTGAAATTGCCGATCATCATCTCGGCTGCTGTCGGACGCGGCGGAGAAACCATGATTTCCGCCCAGAAAGTGGAAGCTCTCTGGAATTCGGTGGCTCATTTCAACCCTCTGGCCGTCGGACTGAATTGCTCGCTCGGTCCCGACCTGATGAAGCCGTTCATCGAAGAACTGGCCCAAGTCTCCGAGACCTACGTCTCCTGTTATCCGAATGCCGGCATGCCCAATCCCCTCTCCCCCACCGGATTCGATCTCGATCCAGAGGATATGGGCAAGTTTCTCCGCGAGTTTGCCGAAAGCGGATTCATCAATATGGCGGGTGGCTGCTGCGGAAACATGCCTGAACACGTGGCCACCATCGCGGAATCCGTTAAGGGTATTTCACCCCGGAAGCCTTCCAAGCGGGAACCGGTCATGCGCTTATCCGGATCGGAAGTTTACAACCACACCGAAGACAAACAATTCCTCATGATCGGCGAACGGACCAACGTGGCCGGTTCCCCCAAATTCCGGAAACTCATCACCGAAGGAAACCTTGAGGAAGCAGTCTCAGTCGCCCGCCAGCAAGTGGAAAACGGTGCCAACGTCATCGACATCTGTTTCGACGACGGCCTCATCGAAGGCAAGCCGATGATGCGCCAATTTCTGAATCTGGTCGCCGCCGAACCCGACGTGGCCCGCGTTCCCATCATGGTCGATTCCTCCAAGTTTGAGATTGTTGAAGCCGGCCTCCAGTGCCTCCAGGGGAAAGGAATCGTCAATTCGATCTCCCTGAAAGAAGGCGAAGAAAAGTTCAAAGAACAGGCCCGCATCGTCAAACGCTACGGGGCCGCCGTAGTGGTAATGGCCTTCGACGAAAAAGGACAGGCGGCCACTTACGAAGAAAAAATCCGCATCTGCGAACGCGCCTACCGGATTCTGGTCGATGAGGTCGGCCTGCCGCCCGAGGACATCATCTTTGATCCGAACATTCTGACCGTGGCCACCGGGATGGACGAACATAATAATTACGCCGTCGATTTCATCAACGCCACCCGCTGGATCAAAGAGAACCTCCCCCATGCAAAGGTTTCTGGCGGGGTCTCGAACATTTCATTTTCCTTCCGCGGCAACAACGTGGTGCGCGAAGCCATGCACTCAGCCTTCCTCTACCACGCCACCCGCGTGGGCATGGACATGGGCATCGTCAATGCCGGCATGCTCGAGGTCTATGACGAGATTCCTAAGGAATTACTCGAACACGTCGAAGATGTTCTCCTCAACCGACGCGATGACGCCACCGAGCGGCTACTCGACCTCGCCGAGCAATTTAAAGGCCAGGACGGCAAGAAAAAGGAAGTCGACCTCTCCTGGCGCGAAGCCCCCGTCGAAAAACGACTCGAACACGCCCTGCTCAAAGGCATCACCGACTTCATCGATGAAGACACCGAGGAAGCTCGGGAAAAATACGGCCGCCCGCTCCACGTCATCGAAGGCCCGCTCATGGATGGCATGGGCATCGTCGGCGACCTCTTCGGTGCCGGAAAAATGTTCCTGCCCCAGGTGGTTAAATCCGCCCGGGTGATGAAGAAATCAGTCGCTTACCTGACTCCGTTCATGGAGGAGGAAAAAGCTGCGTTCATTAAAGCGGAATCCGCCCGATTCAGAAAAGAAGATCCTTCCCTGTCACAGGAGGAAGCTGAAAAGCTAGTCGTCGAAGAAAAAAAACAGGGCGTCTTCGTCATCGCTACGGTAAAGGGTGATGTCCACGACATCGGCAAAAACATCGTCGGCGTGGTGCTGGCCTGCAATGGCTTCGAGGTCATCGATCTCGGGGTGATGGTGCCCTGCGATAAAATCCTCGAAGCGGCCCGTGAGCACGATGCCGACATCATCGGCTTGAGCGGCCTGATCACTCCCTCGCTCGATGAAATGATTCACGTGGCCTCCGAGATGAAGAAATCAGGCTTCACCGTTCCCCTGCTCATCGGAGGAGCCACTACCTCCCTGGCCCACACCGCTATTAAGATTGCTCCGCATTACGATGGCCCGATCGTCCATGTCGTCGATGCCTCCCGCAGTGTTCCGATCACCACCTCCCTGCTCTCCAAGGAAAGTCGCGGAAAATTCATCGAGGAAAATAAGGAAAAGCAGGCCAAAGCGAAAAAGGCACACGAATCCGGAGAAAACCGCAAGGAAACCATCAGCCTCGAAGAGGCGAGGAAGAATGCATTTGACGGCGGGTGGGACAGCTACGAGCCCCCCGTTCCCTCATTCACCGGCCTCCGCACCATCAGTTCAACCAAGAACAAGGAACAAAGAACTACGGACCACTCCGAAATCACCCTCCGCGAGATTTCGAAATACATCGACTGGACCCCCTTCTTCCACACCTGGGAACTGCGCGGCGTCTGGGATCGCGGGAAAGAAGAACTAAAAACAAAGAACGAAGAAGGGAAAAAGGAAGCCCAGAAGCTTTATCGGGAAGCGAAGGAATTGATCGAGGAGATCATCCGGGAAGAAAAATTCGTGGCCCGCGGAGTCTATGGCCTCTGGCCGGCCAATAGCGTTGGCGATGATATCGAAATTTACTCCGATGACTCCCGAGAATCCACCCAGTGCGTGCTCCACACTCTAAGGCAGCAAATCAAGAAAAGCACCGACAAGCCCAGTTTCGCCCTGTCCGACTTCATCGCCCCCAAAAAGGTGAACGGTACAGGGTCAATGGTAAAAGGTAAGGACGGAAATAACCCTGAACCCAGCACCCTGAACCCTTCACCCTTAGCCCTGAACCCTTCACCCGTCCCGCATGTGCGGGACTACTGCGGCGGCTTCGCTGTCGGCATCTTCGGCGCGGACGAGTGGGCTCAAGAATTAGAGGACGACAATGACCCCTACAAGTCGATCATGATTAAAGCCGTGGCCGACCGCTTTGCCGAAGCCCTGGCCGAGTTGCTTCACCACCGGGTGCGTGTTCTGTGGGGATATGAAACCGAAGATGAATTGACCGAGGATCAGTTGATCCACGAAAACTACCGTGGCATCCGCCCAGCCCCCGGCTATCCGGCCCAGCCCGACCACACCGAGAAAGATACCCTGTTCGAACTACTCGATGCTCCGAACCGATGCGGCGTGAATCTGACCGAAAGCAAAGCCATGTTCCCCGGCGCCGCCGTCAGCGGCTTATATCTCAGCCACCCCAAGAGCCAGTATTTCGCCATCAACGACCTGCAAAAAGATCAGCTCGAAGATTACTCAAAGCGCAAAGGCCTTCCTCTCGATGTCTGCGAAAAGTGGCTCGGGCCCTGGTTGGGGTATTAGAAAAGAAAATGAGTGCCCCGGATTTGCCGTTGAATTTCTTCCGTTGTTCGATAGGTTTGAGTTATGACCACCGGATACGGCAGCTTGACCATGGAAGAAACCAAAAATGAAGTGAGAGAAATGCGGCGTTTTCACAAGGAGCTACTTAAAGATCCCAGGCGTGCGCGCGACCTGCTCATCAGGGCTGGAATTTTGGATAAGTCTGGCAAACAGCTCTCGAAAAAATACCGGTCTTGATTTTTACTCATGGACCATTCGAGTTGGATACTCGCTTATCATGGATGCGATGCTGAAGTTGCAGAACGTATTCTTGCCGGTAAAGCCGAAGTTAATGCCAGCATTAATGAGTATGATTGGCTGGGCCATGGAGCTTACTTCTGGGAGAACTCTTATTCTCGTGCTCTTGAGTGGGC
>CAYTLD010000145.1:0-5101 GCA_964438585.1 uncultured Blastochloridaceae bacterium
ATATCGCCTTTGATTTGGGAACCGGGCTGCATGGGCTCGATGATGATGTCATCGGCGGTCATTCCGGCTGGGATCATGGGGAGAACGTGCTCGGTGTAGGGCACCATCACATCCAGAACATAGGCGGTGTCGGCAGCCAGCATCCGCTTGAGGGCGGGAACCAGATCTTCCGGTTTGACCACATATTCACAGGGAACTCCGAAGCCCTCGCAGATTTTCTTGAAATCCGGATAAATGGCTTCCGGGTCACTCAATTTACCCAGAAAGGTGTGTCCGCGGTTGCTCTGGAAGAACCGGTCCTCCCACTGGACGACCATGCCCAGATGCTGGTTGTTGATGATGATGGCCTTGGCCGGAATGTGTTCAGTCACTGCCGTCGCCAGTTCCTGAATGTTCATGATGAAACTTCCATCCCCATCGATGTCGATGACTTCGCGATCAGGGCAGGCGACCTTGGCCCCCACAGCAGCGGGATACCCGAATCCCATCGATCCCAATCCGGCAGAGGTTAGAAACGAGCGCGGGTGTTTAAAGTCATAGAATTGTCCGGCCCACATCTGATGCTGCCCCACTCCGGTGGTCAGGATGGCCTCGCCATTGGTCAACCGGTGAAGCTCCTCAATGACGTTTTGGGGCATGATGCGGCCCTCCACGGTGGAGTAGTGGAGCGGGAATTCCTTTTTCCAGGCGCGGATTTTTTTCAACCAGGGGCTGAAGGTTTTCCGTGGACGCTTTTCCCGGTCGATGATCTGGTTCAGGCGCTTGAGCGCATAGTGCACATCACTGAGGATGGGCAGATGAACGGATTTGTTTTTATGAATCTCGGAATTATCGATTTCAACGTGGACGATGGTGGCATTCTTGGCAAAGGCCTCCACCTTGCCGGTGACCCGGTCATCGAAACGGACTCCGAAGGCCAGGAGCAGATCGCTGTCGCGGACGGCAAAATTGGCGTAAACGGTTCCGTGCATGCCCAGCCATTTTAAGGAGAGATCCTCCTCCTCAGGGTAGGCGCCGATTCCCATCAGGGTGGTGGTGACCGGAATATTGGTTTTTTCGGCAAATTTTTTCAGTTCCTCTGAGGCCCCGGAGGTGATGATTCCGCCGCCCACGTAGAGGACCGGACGTTCGGACTTTTCGATCAAGCCGAGAATTTCATGCAGGGCGACATCATCCGCCTTGGGAATCTGCGGGAGGCCGGGCAGGTCAACCTTGTCGGGGAAGCGGGGTTGGGTGCGATCTCCTTGAACGTCCTTTGGAACATCAATCAGAACCGGACCGGGGCGACCGCTGTTGGCAATATGGAAAGCTTCTTTAACAACGCGGGGGATGTCATTGACATCCATGACCAGGTAGTTGTGTTTGACCACGGACAGGCTCATGCCGAAGACGTCGGTCTCCTGGAACGCCGCCTTCCCAATCGCATCGCGTTTAACCTGGCCGGTGATGGCAACCACCGGAACCGAGTCCATAAAGCAATCGGCAATCCCGGTCATTAAATTGGTGGCACCCGGACCGGAGGTGGCCATGCAGACGCCGGTCTTTCCGGTGGCGCGCGCATACCCGGCGGCCATGAATGAGCCTCCCTGTTCGTGTCGGGGAAGGACCGTGCGGATGGAAGGTGAGCGGGTCAACGATTGGTGCATTTGCATGCTGGCACCTCCCGGGTAGGCAAAGATGGTGTCCACTCCCTCGCGCTCCAGGCAGTGCACGAGCAGATCAGAACCGCTCATCGTCGGGGGCAAAGGCTTTTGTTTACTCTTTTTGGTGGTTGATTTCGTCTTCATAATTCGGTTTGAGATTAGTAATATGGTGTAAATGTAGAGAAAGTTCAAATTCTGGCAACAAAAAGCGTTGACAGCGGAACCATCACTCCATACTTTTCTCGTTCCCTTTTCATTTATGAAAACACTATCAGCAAAAGCAACAGATTTTGAACGTCAGTGGTATTTGATCGATGCCCGCAACCAAGTGGTCGGCAAGGTCGCCGAGCGTGCCGCCCGGCTTCTGCGCGGCAAGGATAAGGCCCAGTTCACCTCCCATGTGGATTGCGGGGACCATGTCATCATTATTAATGCCGAACAGTCCGTCTTTACCGGGAAAAAAGAGAATGAGAAAATTTACTCTACTTTCTCCGGATACGTGGGCGGGCAGAAATCCGAATCGCCGGCTGAAGTCCGCGACCGCCACCCGGAACTCATTCTGGAACGTGCAGTCAGGGGAATGATCCCCCATAACCGCCTTGGACGCGCCATTTACACCAAGTTACATGTTTATGCGGGTGGAGAACATCCTCATAGCGCTCAGAACCCCCAACCCGTAGAACTCTAGGTTTATGCCCGCCACTCAATCGATCATCAGCACCTCCGGACGCAGGAAAACATCTGTCGCCCGCGTCAATCTCTCCGATGGAACCGGACTCATTAAAGTCAACGGTACCCCTCTGGATGACTACTTTGTCACTGCCGGGCAGCGCTCCGAAGCCCTCAAGCCGCTCCTCATCACCGAAACTCAGAAAAAATTCGATATCCAGGTCCGCGCCGACGGCGGGGGACTCAATGGACAAGCCGGAGCCACCAGCCTGGCCATCTCACGCGCCCTGGTTGCCTACGATGCCGATCTCCGCGCCACCCTCAAGAGCGCGGGACTGATGACCCGCGATGCGCGCGACCGCGAACGTAAGAAATCCGGCCAGCCCGGAGCCCGTAAGCGCTTCCAATTCTCGAAGCGTTAATCCACTCCACGTTTCAGGGCCTGACGGCCCGAGGAGGTCTCGGAGAGACCTCCCCCCCGAACTTTGCCCTACCTTTTCTTCCCGCCAAGAGACAGCCTCTAATCATCTAAAAGACGTTTAGGGGAGGCATCCTGACGGAACCTCACGGCGTATCCCAAAGGAGTCTCTCCACCTCCAGCAGGTCGGCTGCTTCGGCGTGTTGATGAAATTTCCGGGCCATGGCCGGCTGGTTCCGGCTAATCATACGGGTCGCGATCCGGTGGAAGGAGGCGGGTAGCCGGGGTTTTCCACTCCGGTAGCGACTGAAGGTGGTTGGTCAGGGAGATGACTTCACGGTGGTCTTCCTGCTGACGTTGTTGGAGAAGAATTTCCAGCAGGAGAAGCTGGCTGGAGGGAGTTTCTTCCAGATTGAGAGACTGACGGATAGCCTTTTCAGCCGCCACATAGCGCCGGGCGGCCAGGGCGATTCTGGCTTCCAGAAGTTGCCGCCGCCAGTCGGCTTCGTCCATGTTCGGGAGACGCTGTGCGATGGTCACCATCCGCTCGATAGCCGTGATCTCTGCGGGTGAGGTCTTGAGGATCTGGTGATACCCTTGTGCCGCCAAGGCCCAGCGGGAGGCGGCAAAGTGGGCGTCGGTCTGCTTTCCGGAGATGATCCAGCTTCCAGTGTGGATAGTAGAACCCGACGGCCAGGGCCGCCAGCAGGACGAGTGCAAGTCCGATCGACCAGGGCCGGGCTCGATTGGCAGGCATGGTGATCAGGGCGCCTCAGGTAGCATGCGGGCCAGCCGGTTCAGGTCATCGTTCATGCGTGGTAGTCGAGGTGATGGGATTCTCCCTGCTCGATGATGGCAAAGGCACTGTGGTTGTGGATGCTTTCAAAATTTTCCGCTTCGATACGGAACCAGGTGATGCGTTCATCCTGCTGGCAGCGCAGGGCTACATTGCGCACCAGATCCTCGACAAAGACCGGGTTGTCGAACGCCCGTTCGGTGACGTGTTTTTCATCCTCGCGCTTGAGGAGGGAGTAGAGTTCGCAACTGGCCGACTCCTCGGCGATCCGGATGAGATCTTCGATCCAGACGACGCGATCAAATTCGATGGAGATGGAGACTTCCCCCCGCTGGTTATGGGCTCCGCGTGCGCTGATGGCCTTACTGCAGGGGCAGAGGGTGGTGACGGGAATCACAGCGGTGAGGCGAAGTGACTGGCCGGATTTGCCCGCCGCCGCCTCCAGCCGGGCCCGGTAATTCATCAATCCGGATGAGCCGGTAACAGGGGCCTCTTTTTGCACGAAGTAGGGGAAGTCGAGGTGCAGGTGGGCGTGCTCCGCTTCCAGCCGTTGACGCAGTTCAGCCAGGATTTCCGAGATATTTTCCACATGGATGAGGCGGCCATGGGCATTGAGCACCTCGAGGAAGCGGCTCATGTGTGTTCCCTTAAAATGGTGGGGTAGGTCAACACTCATGGAAATGGTGGCCACGGTATCCTGACGCTTCCGGGCGAGGTCCATGACCTCGATGGGGTGCTGGATGCCACTCACCCCCACCTGATTAATGCGGATATTTCTGCTATCCTCCAGGCCCTGGGTGTCTGCCAACGTCTCCTGGCCCACTAACGTGTCTGTACTCATAGCGAGCATCTTAACCGGAGGAGCGAAAAAAACAAATAGCGAAGCGGCTTTTTTTCCCTCAGAGTATTTTCGATGAAAAAAATATCTTTCAGCCAATGGTCCGGTGTGGCGCTGATGTTACTCATCATCGTCTCCCTTTTTCTGCCCTGGATTCGGATTGAGGCGGTCAGCACTTCCGGGATGATCGAGCGCCTGGCCGGCAGGGAGGAGAGCTGGGTCCACGATTACCTGATCACTCACTCCCGGGATTGGAAGGCGATGTGGAAGGCACCCTCGACCGGGGTGTCCGGGTATCAGTTGATTCTATGGGCTGAGGATGAAACCTACGAGGGGCAACTGGCGCGGATTGCTTCGGGAATCCTCTGGGGAGAAGACAGCGGACGTTTATGGATGAAACTGCTCGTCGTGGGCCCGCTTCTCGGCATGGCCGCACTCATTCTCCTCGGATCCGGTTCACTCGCCCGACATCTTCTCCTGCTCAGCGGGTCCGGGCTGGTTCTCTATTACCTGGTGGCACGCTGGAGAATGGTGGGCGCGATGAGTGATGTGCTCATCGCCGAGCTGGTCTGGAATATCGGACTCTGGCTCCACCTCTACGCCATCCTCCTGCTGGGGATGGTCGTCCTGGTCAAGGCCATCAATCCCCGAGGGCGGTAGAAGGGAGGGAGAAAAGACGCAGAGGGCAGAGCGTCCGCCCTCGCTTAGCTTCGGCGCGACTGGCCGTCACATCCGGG
>CAYTLD010000146.1:0-5060 GCA_964438585.1 uncultured Blastochloridaceae bacterium
AAGTTTGTTATCATCCACTTTTTAGACAGCCTCTAAATGGAAAAATCCACCACGGATTCGTGCAGCCCGCATTCACGCTTGAGACCGTGGAAGCGAGTTTCCTCCTCCGTCATTCCCGGCTCCAGCTTGCGGGTGGTATGAATATCACCCACGGAAACATAGCCCGCCTCCCAGAGAGGATGGTAGGGCAGGTCATACGCCTTGAGGTATTCATGCACCTCTTTATTGCTCCACTCAATGATGGGATGAATTTTGCAAACCCCATCCTGCAAGCCGAGAATATCCAACTCTTTCCTGGATTCGGACTGCCCGCGCCGCAGCCCGGCGATCCATCCTTTGATATTCAATTCCTGCACGGCGCGCTGCATGGGCTCGACCTTGTTGAGGTAATTGTACTTTTCCAGCCCCGGCTTCCCTCCCTCCCAGAGTTTGCCATAGCGCGTCTCCTGCCAGATCGGGCTCATGCGCGGGCGGAAGACCCATAGATTTAATTTCAGCCGTTCAGTCAATTGATCGACAAAACGGTAGGTCTCCGGAAAGAGATAACCGGTATCAATCATGACCACCGGAATATCGGGCTTGATCCCCGTCGCCATGTGCAGTAGAACGGCGGATTGAATACCAAAACTGGAAGTCAACACCACCTGCCCCGGAAAGAAGTCCAGCGCCCAGCGGATTCGATCCGGCGGAGTAGCCACACTGAGCATTTTGTTCAGCGCGGGATAGTCCAGCCGTTCCGGGCTCGGCCCCGGACCCTCCGGTGCCTGGGGAGGAACCCGGTTGTCCAGACGTATGGTTTGCTCAACGTGCATCTCAAAAAGATAACCAGAGAAAAAGGATTGTCACGCCAATAAATACGACTATTCCTATAGGGATTATATTTTATGACAGATTTTAATTTATCGCATTTGAAGCAATTGGAGGCGGAAAGCATTCACATCATGCGGGAAGTGGTGGCCGAATTCGAGAAACCGGTCATGCTTTACTCGATCGGGAAGGATTCGACGGTCATGCTCCGCCTGGCCCAGAAGGCCTTTGCTCCCGGAAAGATTCCCTTCCCGCTGCTCCACATCGACAGCAAATGGGAATTCCAGGAGATGTATGAATACCGGGAGAACCTGCGCAAGACACTCTCCACCGAGATTCTGGTCTGGATCAATCCGGAGGGGGAAGCGGCCAATATCAATCCTTTTGACCACGGGTCGGAAAAACACACCCAAATCATGCGCACCGATGGCCTGAAGCAGTCCTTGAGCCACTATAAATTTGATGCCGCCTTTGGCGGTGGGCGGCGTGACGAGGAGAAGTCGCGGGCCAAGGAGCGGGTGTACAGCTTCCGCAATCAGTTTCACCAGTGGGATCCGAAGAACCAGCGCCCCGAACTCTGGAACCTCTACAACTCACGCATCAACAAAGGGGAGTCGATCCGTGTCTTTCCGCTCTCCAACTGGACGGAGCTGGACATCTGGCTCTACATCATGCGGGAGGAAATCCCGATCGTGCCCCTCTACTTTGCCAAAGAGCGCCGGGTGGTGGAACGGGAAGGAACACTCATCCACCTCGACGACGACCGGATCGTCCTCGAACCCGGTGAAGAAGTGATGACCAGGAAAGTCCGATTCCGCACCCTGGGCTGCTACCCGCTCACCGGTGCCGTGGAATCAGAGGCCGACACCATCGAGAAAATTGTCCAGGAAATGCTGCTGGCCACCACTTCAGAACGTCAGGGCAGGGTCATCGATAAGGATGCCGCCGCCTCCATGGAGGAAAAAAAGAAAGATGGGTATTTCTGAAAAGCTGAAATGCTGAAAAACTGAAATGCTGAAAGGTCCCGATCTGATGTTTTTATTCTGGCGAAGCCAGAAATGAAATGAGATCGGGGGTGAAAATTTTAAAAAAATGTTATGAAAACGAGTGAATTGGCGGCCCGGGATATCCAGGCTTATCTGGAACAGCATGAGAACAAAGATCTGCTCAGGTTTCTGACCTGCGGCAGTGTGGACGATGGGAAGTCAACCCTCATCGGTCGCCTCCTCTATGACTCAAAGATGATTTACGAGGACCAGCTGGCGGCCGTCATGCGGGACTCTAAAATCCACGGCACCACCGGGGATGATTTTGACCCGGCCCTCCTGACCGATGGATTGAAAGCGGAGCGGGAGCAGGGGATCACTATCGACGTGGCCTACCGCTACTTCTCGACCGACCGCCGGAAATTCATCATCGCCGACACCCCCGGCCATGAGCAATACACCCGCAACATGGCCACCGGTGCCTCGACCTGTAACCTGGCCATCATCCTCGTCGATGCCCGCCATGGGGTCATCACCCAGACCCGGCGGCACAGCTTCATCGTCTCCCTGCTCGGGATCAGACATATCATCGTGGCCGTCAATAAGATGGATTTGGTCGATTGGTCCGAGGAGGTTTACGATGGTATCCAGCAGGATTTTAATGCCTTTGCCGCCCGTCTCAATTTTTCCGATGTCCACTTCATCCCCATCTCCGCGCTCAAGGGGGACAATGTGGTCGACCGCAGCAGCCACATGGAGTGGTATGACGGTCCTTCTCTGCTTCACCACCTAGAGAACGTCAACATTTCCTCGGACCGGAATTTGATCGATATGCGTTTCCCGGTTCAATACGTCCTCCGCCCGCACCTCGATTTCAGGGGCTTTGCCGGCACCATGGCGTCCGGGGTCCTTCGGGTTGGTGATGAGGTCGTCAGCCTGCCCTCCCAGGCCCGCTCGCGGGTGAAGAATATCGTCACCGCTGATGGCGACCTCCAGGAGGCCTTTCCTCCCTATGCCATCACCGTTGAACTGGAGGATGAGATCGATGTTTCCCGCGGAAACATGCTCGTCCACCCGAACAACCTGCCCCATGTCTCCAATGAGGTCGAAGCTATGGTCGTCTGGATGCACGAATCACCCGGACGGGAAAAGAGCACCTACCTCATCAAGCACACCACTCAGACCGTTCCCGCCGCCCTCACAAAAATCCGCTACAAGGTGGACGTGAACACCATGCGAAAAAATGCCCCTGAGGAAGGCGTCACCGACGAGCCGGTGCAGCTCAATGAAATTGCCCGGGTTCACTTCACCCTCCATCGCCCCATCCTCTTCGACGCCTACCGGAAAAATGCCAGCACCGGCAGCTTTGTCATCATCGACCGGATGACCAATGCGACCGTCGCTGCCGGGATGATTCTCGACCGCGCCATCACGGCCTCAACCGCATCGGATGCGGAGCCGGTCAGTCAGAATATCCGTAAAGAGGCGGGGCTGGTTACCCGCAGCCAGCGTGAGCAGCTCCTCGGGCAGTGCGGAGCCACCATCTGGATGACCGGCCTGAGCGGCTCCGGAAAATCCACCATCGCCCAGGCCCTGGAAAAACGCCTGATCGAATGCGGACGTGCGGCCTACATCCTCGACGGAGACAATATCCGCCACGGCTTAAACCGCGACCTCGGATTTTCCGCCCAGGATCGCTCTGAAAATATCCGGCGCATCAGTGAGGTGGCCCACCTCTTCAACCAGGCCGGCGTCATTGTCATCACCGCCTTCATTTCTCCCTACCGCAGCGACCGCGAACAAGCCCGGGAAATCATCGGAGAGGAAACCTTCCACGAGATCCATGTCGATACCCCGCTGGACGTATGCGAGCAGCGCGATCCTAAAGGGCTCTACCAGAAAGCCCGCACGGGTGAAATCCCCCAATTTACCGGCATCACCGATCCCTACGAGGCTCCGCAGACCCCCTCCCTGATCATTTCCGGCCACCAACAGACGGTCGAAGAAAACGTCAACCGCCTCATGGAACATCTGACCAGCAAAGGTGTCTTCAAATAAATCAGCATCCGGACTCGGGTTCACCGTTTGCTGCTTGTTATTCACCTGGCAGGTGCTGCTTCTCGGAGCCTGGTCATGGATTCTCTTAAGCGCACAACCCCAGGCCCGCTCGCTCGCCGTTCCGGACGACTCAGCCTATGAGGGGGCACCCGCAGGGCAGGTGGTCGACCTCTGGCGTCAGGTGCCGGTCCGGGCCAATGGGAACGACTACCTGGTCAGTCACGGAAGGCATTTTCATCCCGATGGCTACTACTACGGACAAATGTGGCAGTGCGTCGAGTATGCCAAGCGCTACTATAAAGAAGCCCTGAACCACGAAATGCCCGATGTCATGGGACATGCCGCCGATTTTTTTGATCCCGAACTCCCCCACGGACAAATCAACCCGGCCCGGAATCTAATTCAGTATATCAACGGCGGCGATGAGCCCCCGCAGCCCGATGACCTCATCGTCTGGGCCTATGACCAATACGGACACATCGCCGTCGTCACCCAGGTCACCGATTCAGAAGTGGAGGTAATTCAACAAAACGTCAAAAATGGAACCCGCATGCGCCTGAAACTCACCCGCCACCAAAACCAGTTCACCGTCGGCAACACACAATCCCCCCCGGCAGGATGGCTGAGGAAAAGGGAATAGGGAAAAAGGTGGGAAGATGCAAAGGTGTTCACATCAAAAGGTCAGTGGGAAGGCATGAGGGGAGGAGCGTACGGAGTTCTCGCCTTTAGGCGAGCGTCCGGCAGGGAAGCGGCTAATGGCTTCCTCCTACGCCAAGGCTTAGGTCTTCGCTGAGAAGCTTCGCCCCCACAAGTCGGCGGACAGAGAAAGCCGTCACTCCGCACGGTCACACGATGGCGCGAAAATCAAAAGACAAGCCGCAAAGGGGCTCCTGAAAAATGTGAAAAGGTGAAAGGTAAATTTGACCGACACCGACCAGAAAATGCTGGATACGCAACGCGTTCCATGCCATAATCCACCTAACCAATATGCAACCCGGCCCCCATATCTTCCTTAATCAACCACCGCACCCAACCCGGAACCTCCCGGTCTGCAGCCTCAGCTCCACCATCCACACTCAATTTATCCGAAAATTTTACGCCCTAAACTACATTTCTAAAATTCTTGAAAATACGACAAAACCAGTTTTAGCAAGAAGTTCCGCTTAAATTCACCTTTTTATCAAGCAAAAATTCTCGCTATACAACGTT